>NZ_JAUERW010000024.1:0-64590 GCF_041060465.1 Pseudomonas sp. W2Oct36 | reverse complement strand
AAACTGGGGTATCTGCCACCGACCGTTTACGAACGGACGATGGCCTTGAAACAACCTATCGAGGTGTCCGGAATTAGTTGACCACTACAGGTGCGCACACCGGCCCCGATCCCTTGTAGGACCGGCTTCAGCCGGGAAGGCGTCAGTCGTCACGCCGCAAGATTGATGGTGCGCACACCGGCCCCTTCCCGGCTGAAGCCAGTCCTACAAGGGTCGCGTACATCCGCCAGTTATTTAGTCCTCACTGCGGCAATTCCGACGCTCGACGCCGGGCTTTCGCAGGCTCCGGCCGGGCGCAGGGCAGAAACTCTCCACGCCCCGGTTCGCCCAACGGGCTGCCGTCCCAGACCCGCGCCCCTCTGGCGAACGTCATCGCCGGCCATGCACTCAAGCGCATCCCCTCGTACGGCGTGTAATCGACGTTGTGGTGCAGCATTTCATTGGTCAGTTCGATGTCCAGGTCCTCATCCCAGATCACCAGATCCGCATCCGAGCCAATGGCGATGCTGCCCTTGCGCGGATACAAACCGTACAGCCGCGCCGCATTAGTGGCCGTCAGCGCGACAAACGCCTGCGGGCTGATTCGCCCCTTGCGCACGCCTTCCGACCAGAGCAGCGCCATGCGCGTCTCGACGCCCGGAATGCCATTGGCCACTTCGGAAAACGGCGCCGTCTCGCCGTGGGCACGCTTGCCGTCCGGGCCGCCGTAGCGAAACGGCGCGTGATCCGATGAGAACACTTCGAACGAGCCATTCTGCAGGCCGTCCCAGACCACTTGCTGATTGCCAGCGTCTCTCGGCGGCGGGCTGCAGATGCATTTTGCGCCTTCGAAGCTGTCATCGCAGCCAAGGGAATCCGCGGTGAGAAACAGATACTGCGGGCAGGTTTCGCCGTACACCTTCAAGCCGTGGCTCTGCGCCCAGCGGATCTGCTCGATGGCCTCGCGTCCGGACACATGCACGATGAGAATCGGCACATCGACCAGCTCGGCCAGCGCAATGGCCCGATGCGTGGCTTCGCGCTCGACCAGCATCGGCCGCGACGTGGCGTGATAACGCGGCGCTTTATGGCCGGCGGCGAGCAGGCGCTCGGTCAACCAAGCGATGCAGTCGCTGTTTTCGGCGTGGAGCATCACCATCGCGCCTTCGGCCCGCGCCACCGACAGGGTTTCCAGAATCTCCCGGTCGTTGAGCTTCAGCGCGTCATAGGTCATGTAGATCTTGAAGGAGGTGTAGCCCTCGGCAATCAGCTCGGGCAACTCGCGGCGCAGCACGTCTTCGGTAGGGTCGGTGACGATGAGGTGAAACGCGTAATCGATCAGCGCCCGACCGTCCGCACGCCGATGGTAATCCTCCACCGCCGCCCGCAGGGTCTGGCCCTTCTGCTGGCAGGCAAAGGGAATCACCGTTGTAGTCCCGCCACAGGCTGCCGAGCGGGTGCCGCTTTCGAAGTCATCGGCCATGACCGAACCATCACCGGTCGGCTGATCCAGATGCACATGGCTGTCGATACCGCCGGGGGTGACGGTTCGCCCTCGCGCATCGACTTCCTCTGCGGCACCTTGCAGGCCAAGGCCCAGCGCGACGATTCGGCCGTCGCGCACGCCGATGTCGCACAGGAAACCGTCCGCCGCCGTCACCACATTGGCGTTGCGGATGATCAAATCAAAAGCCTGCATGTCGTTCACTCCCTCAGGCGCGGGTCAGCCAGGCCTTGGCGATCTCTTCGCGGGTGGTGAACCAGACGCCTTCGCGGGCCTGGGCGTACTCGATGAAATGCTTGATCGCGCGGACACGGCCAGGACGTCCGACCATGCGCGGGTGCAGCCCGATGGACATCATTCGCAAGCCGTCGGCCGACTCTTCGTACAGCACATCGAAGCTTTCCTTCATGTACTCGAGGAAATCGGACGCCTGCGAAAGGCCCGGCGAGTTCCAGTAGCGGAAGTCGTTGACGTCGCTGGTGTACGGCACCACCAGATGTTGCTTGCCCTCGACGTCGACGAAATACGGCACGTCGTCGTTGTAGGCGTCCGAGTCATAGAGAAACCCGCCCTCTTCCGCGACCAGCCGTCGCGTATGAACGCTGGCGCCGTAGCGGCAGTACCAGCCCACCGGACGCTTGCCGCAGGTGCGTTCGAACGACTCGATCGCCAGGCGAATGTGCTCGCGCTCTTCAGCCTCGGTCAGGCGGAAGACCTCCTCCCAGCGATAACCGTGACTGCAGATTTCATGGCCCAGCTCGACAGCCGCTTTGGCGACATCCGGGTTCTGCTCGAAGGCCACCGCACAGGCATGAAAGGTCGCCGGGACGTTGGCCTGTTGCAGGATGTCGAGGATGCGCCAGATGCCGACGCGGGCGCCGTATTCGTACATCGACTCCATCGCCAGATTGCGCACGCCGTCGGGAAACTGATAACTGCCCCACTCGGTCATGCTCTCCTGGTCAGGGTCGCCCATGGCGAGGGAGCGCTCCGAGCCTTCTTCGTAGTTGATGACAAAGTTGACGGCCAGACGCGCGCCGTTGGGCCAGGTGCCTTGGGGGCGCTGCCGGCCGTAGCCGACCAGATCTCGAATGGGTGATGCCATAAAAGCCTACTCCTGCAACGTTCGAACAGTCGGCAGACCGCCAAGCCAGGGCTCAGCAGTCGATGGTTTTCAATGCATCATGGTCGGGGCCATCGAGGTTCTGGCCGGTGCGAAAGGCCAGGCCCATGGCCAGGGTCTGCGCAATGCAGAACGCAGCGGTCAGGGAACGAAAGCCCAGCAGCTCGGCGTCGTTGACCTCGATCATCACCGACGCGGTTTGTCCGATGGGGCTGAGAATGCTGTCAGTGATCGCCACGATGGGCGTCCCCGCGGCGACCGCTTGCTGGCAGGCGTCGATGGTTTCCTGCGCGTACGGCGGAAAACTCACCGCCACCAGCACATCATCGCCGTGCAGCGCACCGACCTGTTCGCGCAAGCTGCCGCCCAGACCGCTGATGTGTACGGCACGACGACCGACACGGCTGAGTGCATAACTCAGGTAGGACGCCATGGGAAACGAGCGACGCATGCCGACCACGAAGGTGGTGCGCGCCTGCTCCAACAGCTCGATGGCGCGCTCGATGGCCTCGACTTGCTCGCCTTCGGCCAAGTGCTCCAGCGAGACGATATTCGCGCGGCTGAATGCCGAAAGCATGGCGCCCACATCGGTGGGGTCATCGAGCAACTGCTCGCCGCGATAGTGCCGAATACGCTCTTTAAAGCTGCCCTGCCCGGCCTGCTGCAACGGCTGCTTGAACAGACGCTGCAGGTCGCTGAACCCGCCGAAGCCCAGCGCCTGGGCCAGCCGAATGAACGCGGAGGACGGGATGCCGGAGATCTTCGCCAGCGCCGCGACCGTGTTCAGCGCCACATCGTGGGGGTGCTCGTTCAGGTAATGCGCGGCATCACGCTGTCGCGCAGTCAGGCGTTCCTGATGTTCGACGATGGCGGCACGCAGCTCGGCCAAGGTTTGGGGTACAGGCATAAAAAGGCTCGATAGAAGTCAGGAGGGACGCAGTTCTGTGATCGCCTGAGCCAGATGCTCCACCAGACGATTCAGCTCATCGACGCTGTTGTAGTGGGCGATCGACACACGAACCACGCCGCCATAAAGGGTCAGCCCCAACTGTTCGATCAGGCGGCGCGCATAGAAGTCACCAAAGCGGATGCCCATACGGTGATTGTCCACGCGGCGCACGATGGCTTCCGACTGAATGCCCTCCACCACGAAGCTGATGGTTGGCACGCGATCACCATCGGTCACACGGGATTTTCCGATGATTCGTACACCCGGCGTCTCCCGCAGAAACGCCAGCAGCGTTTCGGCCAACAGGTCTTCCTGGACTTCAAAGGCATCGAACGCCGCCTGCATCAGCTGGCGTTCGCTGCCGCTGGCGCCGAGGCGTCGGCCGATGTCGATCAGGTAATCGCTGATGCCGATGCAGCCGTAGGACAGCTCGTAGTTCAGGTTGCCGGGCTGAAGCTTGTAGGGAATGACCTCCTGGCCGATGAAAAAGTGGTTCAGGCTCGGCAGCTCCAGCAACGCCTCGCGTTTGCCCCACAGCACGGCGAAGTGCGGGCCGAAGGTCTTGTAGAAACTGAACACGTAATAATCGGCGCCGCTGGCCTGCACATCGACCAGCCGATGGGGCGCGTAGGCCACGGCATCGACGCACAACTTGCCGCCGACCGCGTGCACCCTGCGCGCCACTTCGGCGACCGGGTTGACGCTGCCGAGGATGTTCGACGCGTGGGTCATGGCCAGGTAGCGAGTCTTGTCGCTGAGCAGCGCATCCAGATCAGCCAATTCCAGGTCCATGCTCTGGGCGTCGACGGCCCAGACGCGCAAGGTCGCGCCGCGGTCTTCGCACAGCCTTACCCACGGCCCGATGTTGGCTTCGTGGTCGCAGTTGGTGACGATGATTTCGTCGCCGGGATTGATCGACGGGGCGATGGCGCGGCAGAGGATTTGCAGCAAATGGGTGGTCGAGCCGCCCATCACGCACTCTTCCGGGTAGCGCGCGTTGATCAGTTGCGCGACCGATTCCCGCGCCTTCATCACACGTGCGCCAGCATCTACCGACTCACTGTAGGACGCACCCAACTGGACGGCGCTATTAAGCAAGTAATCAGTGATGCGCTCGGCGACCGGCTTGAGAACGGCCGAGCCGCCGGCGTTGTCCAGGTAGGCGTAGCCGCTGCCGAGGGCGGGAAACTGGCTGCGTACGTAATCGATGTCCAAGGCATTCAAGGGATGAGCTCCAGAGTCTGATCAGTGATGCAGGATGGCCTGCAAAAACGCGCGGGTTCTCGGCTCTTGCGGGGCCGTGAAGAAATCGTGCGGGTTGTTCTGTTCGATGATTCGGCCGTTCTCCATGAAGATCACCCGGTCGGCGACCTTGCGCGCAAAGCCCATCTCGTGGGTCACGACGACCATGGTCACGCCCGAGCGGGCGAGGTTCTGCATGACGTCCAGCACTTCGCCGACCATCTCCGGGTCGAGCGCCGAAGTGGGCTCGTCGAACAGGATCACCCGTGGTTCCATGGCCATGGTCCGGGCGATGGCCACGCGCTGCTGCTGGCCGCCGGACAGCTGGCTCGGGTATTTCGCCGCGTGGGCGCCCATGCCGACTTTCTCCAGCAGCAGGCGCGCACGTTCATTGGCGTCACGCCGAGACATGCCGCGGACGCGGACAGGCGCCAGCGCCACATTGGCGAGCACGGTGAGGTGCGGGTACAGATTGAAATTCTGAAAAACCATGCCGACTTCGCAACGAATGCCCGCCAGTTTCGGGCCCGTTTCAACACGTTGGCTGCCGACGCGGATGTCGCCCTGCTGGTATTCCTCCAGCAGATTGATGCAGCGAATCAGTGTGGATTTCCCGGAGCCTGACGGCCCGAGGATAACCACGACTTCGCCTTGATCGACGGTCAGGTTGATGTCGGTCAGGGCCTGGAACGGCCCGTAGAATTTGGCCACGCCTTCCATTTCAATGACGGTGCTCATGCGCTTTTCCTCCCGGCGCCGTTACGCCGCTCGATCCAGCTCACCAGTTGCACCAGCGGCAGAAGCAGCAACAGGTACATGACCGCCGCGCCCACCAGCGGTGTGGGGTTGGCTGACAATGCTTGCGCCTGAGTGGCTTGTTTAAGCAGATCAGGCATCGCCACGACCGACGCCAGCGCGGTGTCTTTCATGACGTTGATGCAGTTGCTGGTCATGGGCGGCATGACGATGCGCATGGCCTGGGGCAGGATGATGTCGCGCATGGTGTTGAAAAAGCTCATGCCCTGGGAGGCCGAGGCTTCGAACTGACCGCGCGGAATGGCTTCGATGCCGGAGCGGAAAATCTCCGCCGAGTACGCGCAGGACACCAGTGACAGCGCCGCCGTGGCCGCCGCGAACGACGACAGGCGAATGCCCACAAACGGCAGCGCGTAATAGATCAGCACCAACAGCACCAGCAAAGGAATCGAGCGCAGCACGTCGATGTACACCCGCGCCAGAAACCGCACCGGCGCGTACCCGTACAACCGCAGCATCGCCAGCACCAGCCCGCCCACCAGGCCGAGAATAATGCTGACCACACCGAGCATCACCGTCACGCCCAGGCCGCGGAGCATCAGTGGCAGCGCATCGACGAACACGCTCCAGTTGAAGAACGTTTCTAACAACTCCATTGCGATTCCTTGGTGGCGAGCAGTGACGGGCGCGGGTGCGAGCGGTCAGGGATTACTTGAGCACATCGACCACTTTGACGGTGCTGGACTCCGGATCAGCGTCGGCACCGAACCACTTCTTGTGCAGGTCGGCGATCACGCCTTCTTTCTTCATCGTGCTGATGATGTCGTTGACTTGGCCGGCCGACGCCCAGCCCTTGGCGTGCATCAACGAATACTTCTCACCGGTAGGAATTTTCGCGACGACTTTGTACTGCGGCTTGTCTTTGATGTAGTACAGGACCGCCGGGATGTCGCTGATATAGCCGTCCATGCGGCCAGACGCGAGATCGAGCATCGCAGGCGACAGCCCTTCGTAGCGTGAGACTTCCTTGAATTTGTATTCGGCCTGATGGGCGTTGACCCACATGTCGCCGGTGGAGCCGGTGTCGACGCCGACCACTTTGCCGTCCATGTCTTTCAGGCCGTTGATGCCGGATTTGGCGAGCACGGACAGGGATTGGTCGCTGTCGTAATACGGCTGGGCGAAGCCGACCGATTCAAGGCGCTTGGGCGTGATGGTGATCGAGGAGATGGCGATGTCAGCGCGCTTGGACTGCACGGCGCTGAACAGACCGTTAAACGGGATGTTGACGAATTCCACGGTCTTGCCGGCGCGCTTGGCGACTTCCTTCACCACGTCGACTTCGAAGCCGACGATCTCGCCTTTGGCGTCCTGAAACTCCCACGGCACGTTGCCCACGTTGGCGCCGACGGTCCAGTCAGCGGCCCAGGTGGATGCGGAAAAGGCGGTTGCCACGGCCATGCTCAAGAGTACTTTCACATTCATGTCTTGCTCCCCGATTGATCAGTCAGTTCAAGAAGGCCGCCTTACCACAAGAGGGGGCGTTTCGAGGATCAGACTAGGATGACGAATCAAATAATTCAACAAATAAAATAAATGAATTAAATGCTTCAATCGGGTGCGGAAGTTATCCGCATTGGTGCAGAAGGGAAAGCGCGCAAGGCTGTGGGGTGTACAGAAAGTGATCAGTGATTTGAAGGACGCCATGCACCGAAGCAGCGCATGGATCGCCCAACTACGTACGCTGCGTAAGACCCGAATGTGCAGGAGCTGGGTCAGCGATGCCCAGCCTCACAACACGTAACGCATGATCGCGACAAAGTGCAGCAGGCTGCCGGCGATGACGAACAGGTGCCAGACCCCATGGAAGTGTCGGACCTTGGTGTCGAACGCGAAGAAAATGATCCCCACGGTGTAGAACACGCCCCCCAGCGCCAGACAGACGAATCCGGCCATGCCCAGCGCGGCGATCAGCGGCTTGACCGCGACCAGCACAATCCAGCCCATGACCGCGTAAATGACGATGGACATCACGCGGGCTTCGGAGCGGGGCTTGATCTCCTGCAGAATCCCGATGATCGCCAGCGCCCAGACGATGCCGAACAACGTCCAGCCCCACGCCCCGTGCAGCGTCACCAGACAAAACGGCGTGTAGCTGCCGGCGATGAGCAAATAGATGGAAAAGTGATCGACCTTTTGCATGATCACTTTCGCCCGGCCGCGAACGCTGTGATAAACCGTCGACGCGCTGTACAGCATCACCAGGGCCACACCGTAGACCGCCACGCTGATGATCTTCCAGATGTCTCCGGCCATCGTCGCGACAACCAGCATCCAGACCGCACCGATCGTCGCCAGAATCGCGCCCACCAAGTGCGTCCAGGCGTTGAATTTTTCTCCGTAGTACATCCGCACACTACCTCTCTAAGTTGCACGACACGCGTCAAGGGTCCTGCTTCTGAACCGCAATGACAACGCATTGTGTCGTGTTATCGAGAATTTAATGCAGCCAGCCGCCGATCTCTTCGGCACAATCGGGCGCTCCCAAAACAAGAACCCGGCGCGGGCCCACACGATGCAGATCGACGAAGAGCTCACCCTCAAGAAGCTGGAAATTTTCCTGGCGTTCATGCGCACCGGCAATCTGGCTCGCGCGGCGGCCGAGTTGCAGACAAGCACGGTCAGCGTGCATCGGGCGATTCACTCGCTGGAAAGCGCGTTGCGGTGTCCGCTGTTCAAGCACGAGGGTCGCAACCTCACACCGCTCGAAGGCGCATATGTGCTGGAGGAGCGTGCGCAGAAGCTGGTGCAGGACGTGCTCGGCACCATCGAACAAACGCGGCAGGCGGCCGGGTTTTCGGCGGCGCGGTTCAAGCTGGGGGCGCTGTATTCACTGACGGTCAAAACCGTGCCGCAGCTGATCATGGGCCTGAAGATCCGCCGCAGCGAACTTAACATCGACCTGATTCTGGGCTCGAACATCGACCTTTTCTACAAGCTGAAGAACATGGAAGTGGATGCGATTCTGGTGTCGCTGAACGAATCCGTGAGTGATCCGGATTGCGAGCATTTGCCGCTGTTCTCAGACGATATCTTCCTCGCGGCCCCGGTGGATTCACCCTTCGCCCAGCAAAGCGAAGTGAACCTGGGCGATCTGCGCGAAGCGACGTTCATTACGCTGACCCAGGGCTTTGCCACCCACCGCGACGGCGCCCGGGTGTTTGAACAGGCCGGATTTGAACCGAAGATCGCCATGCAGGTGAACGACATCTTCACGCTGCTGAGCATGGTCAGCTCGGGTGTGGGCTACGCGCTGCTGCCGGGGAGGATTGCGGCCGTGTATGAAAATCGTGTGCGGCTGATCCCATTGCAACAGCGCTATCGCATGCAGCAGCACATCGGACTGGTCTTCCTCAAAGCCCGCGAACGCGACCCGAACCTGCTGGCGTTGCTGGCGGAGTGCCGGATGTACTCGAACCGGCTGGCCCAGGCCTGATCCCGGCTTCAGCTCGATCCAATCTCCACTGTGGGTGTGAGCTTGGTCTGGGCCGCATCGGGGCGAAGAGGCCGGGGAGTTCAGCCACTTTCTCTGCAGGCTGAATGCAAGCCTTCGCGAGCAAGCTCGCTCCCACAGAATCTCCGTCAATTTGATATCTCGGGCGAGTCGTAGAACTTGTGGGAGTGAGCTTGCTCACGAAGAGGCCGGGGCGTGCAGCCAATTTCTCTGCAGGCTGAATGCAGCCTTCGCGAGCAAGCTCGCTCCCACAGGATCTCGGTCAATTTGATATCTCGGGCGAGTCGTAGGACTTGTGGGGGTGAGCTTGCTCACGAAGAGGCCGGGGCGTTCAGCACTTTCTCTGCAGGCTGAATGCAAGCCTTCGCGAGCAAGCTCGCTACCACAGAATCTCGGTCAATTTGATACCTCGGGCGAGTCGTAGGACTTGTGGGAGTGAGCTTGCTCACGAAGAGGCCAGGACATTCAGCTGCTTTCTCTGCAAGCTGAATGTAAGCCTTCGCGAGCAAGCTCGCTCCCATGATTCCGACGCTCGCAGGTAGATCTGCAATCAGGCGCGCAGCGGCAGCATGTTGCTGAACACCGCGCATCCCAAAGCCTCAGCCCAGAATCCCGCGGACGATGAAGTACAGCAGCGACGGCCCCAGCAGACAGCCGAGCCCGGTGTGGAAGGTCGCCGTCAGCGCGCCGTAAGGCACCAGCCGTCGATCCGTCGCCGCGAGCCCGGCTGTCACGCCGCTCACGGTGCCGGCCAGACCGCCGAAGACCATCGCGGAGCGCGGGTTATCCAACCCCATCCAGCGCGCGGCCATCGGGGTGCCGACCATCACCAGAATGGCTTTGATCAGACCGGTCGCGATCGACAGCGCCATCACGTCCGAAGTCGCGCCCAGCGCCGCACCGGTCACCGGCCCGACGATGTAGGTCACTGCGCCCGCGCCAATGGTGGTGATGCTCACGGCGTCGCGATAGCCGAAGGCATACGCCACGCAGCAACCGACGATGAACGGCAGCAACGTGCCGAGCAGCAGCGAGAACGCGCCGACCCAGCCAGCTTTTTTCGCTTCGGTGGCCTGCACTTCGAAGGCCGTGGCGACAATGGCAAAATCACGCAGCATCGACCCGCCCATCAGGCCGATTCCGGAGAACAGCGCCAGGTCCGCCAGCCCTTTCTGGCCGCCGGTCATCGTGCCGCCCACCCACGCCAGGACCAGGCCGATGACGATCGCAATGGCCGAACCATGAATGCGCCCGAACGTCAGTCGCTTGGACAGCACCACCGAAATCCACATCACCACGCCCACGACCGCAAACGCGGTGACCAGGCCCTGACTGATCAGGTCTTTCTGAATGAGCTCCCACATATCAGCGGCCTCCTGCTGGGGAAACAGTCGGCGCGATCACCGGGAGCGGATTCGCCAGTTCGTCCTCTTTGGGCAGCGGCTCGCCCTTATTGATGCGGCTAATGACGGCAATGGTGCAGCCGCAGACCACCACCGACACCACCGCCGCGATGACCGCGATCGGCCCGACCTTGAGCGCCGTAACGACATTTTGCTGAGCGGCCATGGCCACGACCACCGGGATGTACATGGCGCCCCAGAAGCCGACGCCCATTTCGCAGCCTTCGCTCATGCCGCCGCGCTTTTGCATGAACAGTCGTGCGCAGATCAACAGGATCATCGCGATCCCGACGCCGCCCACGTTGGATTTGACGCCCAGCAGCACGCCGAGCAGATCACCGAGAATCACCCCCGCGAGGGTGCAGATTGCGAGTAACGCCACGCCATAAATCACCATTGTTCTAATCCTCAAATTGCATCGTCGAAGTTGTTGTTTTTGTGTTCCTTCGAAAGCAGCAGTCGGTTTATGAGTGGCGGCGTTCCTCCTCTCGCGACAACGCGCTGAGCGTGTCCAGCCGGGCGCCTTGGAAAGCGACGGCCGATCCTTGATCGAAGACGCGGCGCGCCAGGCCCGTCAGCACCGTGCCCGGCGGCAATTCGATGTGCAGGCGCGCGCCGCGCTCGTACGCGGTTTGCACCGTGCTGCGCCAGTCGATGACACGGCACATGTTGAACGCCAGATCGTCGCGCACCTTGTCGGCGCTGAGCATCGGCCGCGCGGTGCTGCCGCTGAGGTATTTCAGCGTCGGTGCTTTCACCGCTACCCGGGAAAACGCTTCGGCGAGCGCCCGCGCAGGTTCAGCCAGCAGCTCGCAATGGGACGGCACGCTGACCGCCAGCCGCTTGGCCGCCGCAGCGCCCTGCTCTTTGGCGAGCGCAGCGACGGCCGTCATGGCCTCGTCTCGCCCGGCAATGACGAACTGGTTATCGGCGTTGATGTTGGCCAGATAGACCGGGCTCTCAACGCTATGAATTCGGGCAACCAGGGCTTCAACGGTGAGTTGGTCAAGCCCGATCAGCGCCGTCATGCCGTAGCCCTGTGGATAAGCGCTTTGCATCAGCTCGCCCCGCAGCGCCACCAGACGCACGGCATCCGAAAAATCCAAAGCCCCCGCGATGACCGCTGCGGGATAAGCGCCAATGGACAAGCCCGCGACCATGTCAGGGGAGTTTCCATCGGCCATCAGCACGCGCGCACAGGCGACGCCGGCGATCAACAAACACAGCTGAACGGCTCGCGTCGATTGCAGCGCGGGGGCGGTGTCCAGCGTCAGGACGTCCTCGCTCAATGCAGCGCTCGCTTCCGCCAGGCACTGTTCAACCAAGGGGTGCTCCGGCAGCCCGTGGAGCATGCCCGGCTGTTGCGCGCCCTGGCCGGGAAACGCCCAGAAACTGCTCATGCCGCAACCGCCTGCGCCAGCCAAGGGTTATCCACAAGCCGCGCGCCGTCTTCGGCTTTGAGCAGCACCTGGCGTGACGGTCCTGCCCATTCGCGCAGCGCTACGGCACCAACCGGGGTTTGCAGCTGAAGGTCGATGCGGCACACCGCGCTGGCAAGCTGCTCGACCAAACGAGCGGCGTGCTGGCGATCAAAGAAATCCGGGGTGCGCAATATCAGATCGAGGTCGCTGCCCGCGTGCAGCACCGGCACGCCACTCGCCAGCTCAAAACCGGCGCCACCCGCTACGCCCCATGGCAGGCCGAGCGCATGCATCACGGGACAGATCTGCTGCAAGGCGCGCAACGCCGGCCAATCGGCGTCAGGCGTCATGGCAATCAACTCTTCAGGCCGCACGCGCCGCTGCACATCGTCGAGCTTCATATGAGTGGCGTAGCGCTGATCCCGGGACCGACCCCTCACGCCCACCGCCACCAAGCCAGCCGGGACACGGGCGCGGCGCACCACCACGGGATGACCGAGGCCAACGGCTTCAAAAGCCCATGCCGGTGCGTCGATCGGCAACGCAGCCGCCGACAAACCCCACAACAAGTCGTGGGGCAGCACCGGCTGAAAAGTGCTCATCACCACTGCGCCCGCAACAGCTCGCGCACTTTCGACGACGCCGCACGGTTCGGCGCGCCCAGGCGTGTACTCAGGTCATTGGCCCCGGCCAGGGTGTCTTTAATCGCTGCAATCAGACAGTCCTGAACCAGGGTGAGATCCGACGCCGTTGGCTGCTCAATCTCACTGACCGACAGGGTTTCCCAGAGCAAACCGAGGCTGGCGTAGCTGTCGATGTCGTAGGCCATCGGCGGCACGCTCGCGGCGAGTTTTTCCAGTTCTTCGACGCTGCGCAGCGTCACCCGCGCCGCAGAAGCCTTGCCCATGGCGTGAACCATAACGCCGGGGTCGCGCAGGGCAATCAGGCGATTGGCCTGATATCCGTGGGCGAGAAACGCGCCGGACATCGCCTTGCCCACCAACAGCCCGATCACCGGATGCCCGGCCAGTCGGGCCCGCGCATAGGCGTCGACCGCACCGGCCAGCGCTTGGTGAATGCCCAGCGCTTCCTCGCGGCGGCCATAGGCCTGACTCGGCACGTCGATGATCGCAATCAGCGTGCGCTTGATGTCGCTGTGCCGATCCAGCTCAACGGCGCCGTCAACGGCCTGGGCCAGACCCCATCCTTCAAGCAAACCGACTTCGCCGTTTTGTGCGCGGGGAAAGCGGTTGGCAGGGTCAGCGACCACCGCCAGGAATCGCGCCGGGCGATCACCCAGCGTACCGTCAGCCGCTTTGACCGATGCCGGAAGCCCCGCCACTTCAGCGGCGTTTGCGGCCAGCGCGTTGAACCAGTTCAATCCACGATGGGAGTAAGCACTCATGACCGGTCTCCTTGATAGGCAGTGCGCACCGAAGCGGGCTCGATCTGTTGGGCCGTGTCGACTTGAGCCAGACGTGCGAGGAACCAGGCGTATCGACTGCTGCGTTCCTGCTCGGGCTTGCCCTTGTGCAACAACGCCTGCACCTGTTGCTGAATGGCGCTGATGTCGTCGGCGACAAAGGCGTCCACCAGACCGCTGGCAAAACGTTGCTCGCCCCCGGTCAGGCTCCAGATGAAGGGCCGGTCGCGGGAATCGTATTCTTCGATGCCGGCTTCCTGCTCGATGACTTGCGGACCGTTCAGGCCCAGACGGGCTTCCTGGGTGACGACCAGATAACTGCACAAACCCGCCGCAATCGACATGCCGCCAAAGCAGCCGACGCTGCCCGCCACTACGCCAATCACTGGCTGATAACGACGCAGATCAACGATGGCCGCGTGGATGTCAGCGATGGCCGCCAGCCCGAGGTTGGCTTCCTGCAAGCGCACGCCCCCGGTTTCCAGCAGCAGAACGGCTGCGGTGGGAATGCCCTTGCGATTGTCTTCGGCGGCCAGTTCCAGCGCGCCGGCCATTTTCGCGCCGCCGACTTCGCCCATGCTGCCGCCTTGAAAGCCGCCTTCGATGGCGCAGATCACCACCGGCTTGCCCTCAATCGTGCCCTTGGCGATCACCACGCCATCGTCGGCCTGGGGCACGACGCCCTGCTTGGCCAACCAAGGGGAGACGAGTCGCGCGAAAGGATCGATCAGCTCACGAAAACTGCCGTTGTCCAGCAGTGCGCGGGCGCGTTGCCGGGCGCCGAGCTCGACGAAGCTGTGCTGCTGCAGAAGCCGCGTGCTGTCAGTCATGGCCGACCTCCTCGAAACCTTGCTCCAGGCGCAGCCGAACCACGCCCGGCGTGGCGCCGAAATCATGGATGTCGATGCTCATGGCCGGTGGCGTCTGGCCGTCGAACATGCGCTGAAAGAGATTTTCCCAGCGCGCCGAACTGCCGTTGACCGACGTCAGCACCTGAATGGTCAACTTGCCCGGGGTCCCCGGCTCCAGCAGCACTTCCAGATCACCCGAACCGACGCAACCCACCAGCGCGCGCCCCATTGGCGGCTGCCCGGCAGGGAATTCAAAAGACAGGGTTTCCATGATCAGACGTTCCTCGTTTCATCGCCGAGCGCAGGCTCCAGGCGATCAATAAACAGGCAAGCGGCGAGCAGATCGGCAGCGCCGCCGGGGGAGGCATTCAGGCTCAACAGCTGTTGATCCAGCTGATTCAACGCGCGGCGTCCGCTGAGGGTCGCGCTGCCGCCGGCGTCCAGCACCCGCTGCGCGCCTTGCTGCATGGCGTGCAGGCCTGCTTCGCCAGCGCGATACAGCACGCAGGTGTCCGACAGCGTGGTCATGATTGCCAGCAGTGCATCGAGTCGTGCGTTTTGCTCGCCATGGCCGGCGGCGCGGCTGCGGATGAGTTGCGGCAAGCCGGTTTGAGTCACGGCAGGGAAGCCCGTTTGCGCCTGTCCCCGGGCACCCATTGCGCCGTACTTTTGCGCAACGGTCTGGCCATGGCTCTGGCTTTTGCTGGCGATTTGATGACGATCTTCGATCAGTGCCAGCTGGCCTGCGCGTTGGCACAGCCCATCTGAAGAAAGATCATCGGGGTTCAGCGCAGCAGCAGTGACCAGCAAACCCAGAGCCCAGATCGCGCCGCGGTGGGTGTTGACCCCGTTGGTGGTGCGCATCATCGCGGCTTCGCCTTCGCGACCGAGTCGGCCAATGGTTTCTCGCAGCGCCGGAGTGATCTCGCTAATGGCAATGGCGGCGTCGGCCATTTGCTTGAATGCAGGCCACAGCGACAGCGCAGACGCGTGCATCAGTCCCAAGTGCAGATCCGTGTGGGCGCCACTGCTGCGACGATCAACTAGCGCCGGTTTTGGTGACAAGTCGGCTTCGTCGATCAGCGCATCCACCGCAAGATCGGCCAGGCGTTCGGCCAGCGAGGACGAACCGGGCGCTGCATCGAAAGTCTCGAAAGCTACGTTGAAGGCGCGCATCACCAGCTCCTGAATTTCGCAGGCGGGTTGTACAAACCGCCGGACCATTGCACCAGATCGGCGACGCTCTTGGCCGCCAGCAGCTCGCGGCTGGCGTCGGTGCGGCGAATACCCAGATCTTCGGGGAGCGCGATCAGCCCTTCACGGCGCATTCGGGCGGTGTCTTTCGGGTTGTGACGCAGGCCGATGGAGGTCACGCCCGCGACGGCGGCGATCATGGCCTGACGCTCTTCCAAGCTGCGCGCCTTATACAGATAGGCGATGCCTTCTTCCGTCAGCAGATGGGTCACGTCGTCGCCGTAGATCATGATCGGCGCCAGGGGCATGCCGCTCTTCTTCGCGACTTCGACGGCGTCCAAAGTCTCGACGAAAGTGGGTTTGCCGCCTTCCTGGAAGGTCTCGACCATTTGCACGACGAGCTTCTTGCCGCGCTCAAGATAGGCGTCCGGCCCGTCACCGCTGTGCTGACGCATGTCCAGCCAGGCAGGCGTGGCGTGACGTCGACCGCGCGGGTCGTGACCCATGTTCGGCGCGCCACCGAAGCCGGCAAGGCGCCCACGGGTGACGGTGGACGAATGACCGTCGCCGTCGACTTGCAGCGTGGCGCCGATGAACAGGTCAACGGCGTACTGCCCGGCCAGTTGGCACATCATTCGGTTGGAGCGCATGGAGCCATCGTGGCCGGTGAAGAACACGTCGGGCCGCGCGGCAATGTAATTTTCCATGCCCAGTTCGGTGCCGAAGCAATGCACGCTTTCGACCCATCCGCTTTCGATGGCGGGGATCAGCGTCGGGTGTGGATTGAGCGTCCAATTGCGGCAGATCTTGCCCTTCAGACCCAGGGATTCGCCGTAGGTCGGCAGGATCAGTTCGATCGCCGCGGTGTTGAAGCCGATGCCGTGATTAAGAGATTGGACGTTGTGTTTTTCGTAGATCCCGCGAATCGCCATCATCGCCATCAGCACATGCACCGGTTTGATGTGGCGCGGGTCGCGGGTGAACAGCGGCTCGATGTAGAACGGCTTGTCGGCGACGACCACGAAGTCGACCCATGATGCCGGGATGTCCACGCGAGGCAGGTCGCTGACGTCATCCACCAACTGGTTGACCTGCACGATGACGATGCCATCGCTGAACGCGGCCGGTTCGATCAGGGCGGGGGTGTCTTCGGTGCTGGCGCCGGTGTAGATGTTGCCGGCGCGGTCAGCCATGAAGCCGGCCGAAAGCACGACGTTGGGAATCAGGTCAACCAGCAGGCGGGAATACAGCTCGATGTACGTATGAATCGCACCAATTTCCAGCAGGCCGTCTTCCAGCAACTGGCTGATGCGCAGGCTTTGGGTGCCGGCGAAAGAGAAGTCCAGCTTACGGGCGATGCCGCGTTCGAACAGGTCCAGATGCTCGGCACGGCCGACGCTGGGCATGATCATGTGCAGGTCGTGGAGCTTGGCGGGATCGGCCTTCACCAGTGAGCGGGACAGGAAATCCGCCTGCTTCTGGTTGTTGCCTTCCAGCACCACGCGATCACCCGGCGCAATCAACGCCTCAAGCGCCGCGACAATCTTGTCAGTCGGCAGTACAACGCCATCGGCGAAGGAACGCACCAGGTCGAGCCGTCGCAGTTTTTCAGTGCGACGACGCGACCAGCGCGGGTCAAGTTTCGTTGTTGTGGTCATGCTGACTCCACGAGTTCGCTGTCGTGGGGCAGATTAGGAGGGGTTCAAGTGCGGCATCAATCAAGTAACTGGCGGGATCGTTACGCTGAGAGTAATGATCAGTCCGCCCAGTTGATCTGATAACGGGTGCTGCGCCCGCCGCCCGGGAGTTTAAGCAGGCAGCCTTTTTCCAGAAGGTCTCGAAGATGCCGGGTGGCGGTGGCTTTACTGACTTTGGCAACCGCCTGGTATTGAGCGGCGCTGATGCCACCGGTAAAACCCGCGTCGGGTTTCTCCGACAGCAGGTCGCCATTCAACAATCGATTAAGCACCTTGGTCTGCTCGGGAGACAGCCCGTCATCCCGATGGGCTTGCCAGAATCTCGCCTTCGCCAGCACTCGCTCGATACGTTGCATGGCCTGCTCAAGCGTGTGGAGCAAGGTCTGTAAAAACCAGACGAGCCATTCAGTGATGTTCAGGTCACCACGCTGGGTCGCTTCCAGAATCCGGTAGTAGTCCTGACGGCGGGCGAGGATGCTCGCGGACATGGCGTAAAAGCGTATGGCCTGATGTTCGCCCTGGGCCATGGCCAAGTCAGTGATCGCGCGGGTCAAACGTCCGTTGCCATCGTCGAACGGGTGCAGCGTCACGAACCAGAAATGCGCGATGCCCGCGCGGACCAAAGGGTCGAGGGTAGGGTCGGCATGGCTGCTGTTGAACCAGTAGAAAAAGTCATCGAGCTTTTGCTCCAGGCCTTCGCGTCCAGGCGCCTCGAAATGCACCACGGGCCGGTCGATGCGACCGGACACGACCTGCATGGGCTCAGGCCCTCTGAGCGTTCCGACCTGAATGGGGCGTGCCGTCAGCGCGCTAGTGTCGGGAAACAACAAGCGATGCCAGTGCATCAGCCGCTCAGACGTAAGCGGCCCATCGTGCTGTTGAGTGGCGTCCAGCATCAGCTCCGCCAGACCTTCACTGCGTGCAGTCACGCGGTCATCGCTGGCGAGCCCGAGCCGCTTTGCCAGCGAAGAGCGCGCCGACTCCACGTTGAGTTGCTCACCTTCAATCGCCGAGGAGGTGATGACGTTTTGCAGCAAGGCGTCCAGTTCGCGCTCGACATTCGCGCCGGTGCCCGACGCGCCAATCATCCCCAATAACTGACCCTGCGCCTGGGTACACGCCCGCAACAGCGGCGCCAACGGCTCCACGTCCCAGGAAAAGGACGGCCATTTGGGGTGTTGCCAAATCCACGTTGCTGACTGTTTCACGGGACGCCTCGGAGGGGTGTGAGCCGATTAGCAACCCTATTCGGCTCACGGCATGAGCCGAATATGCGGTTTATTCGGCTCAGCGTCTAGAAGGGATTTGAGAGGAAAGCGATATATATGTACCGCAGTCGACCCTTTTTGACTGATTAAACTGTCTGCTTCACAAATTTGAAGTCTGATCCCGATGCCGCGACCGCCTGAATTGCCTTTTTCGACCCAGACTCCTACCTTTGAGAGCGACATATATGCCTTTCAAGCGCCCGGAGATCTCATGTCATCGACTGTCCTGTCATTTCAAGCCGATGAAGAAACAGTACAAACACTTGACCAGTTGGTCGGCGCCACTGGGCGTGATCGGCAATATCACCTTCAGCAAGCACTGAGCCGCTACCTCGAGGCCGAGAAGCACCAGATGCAGGCTGTCTCTGACGGCATAGCGGACGCCGACGCAGGAAACCTCACCGACATTGAATCTGTGAAAGCGAAACACTTCAGCCTGATCTGAGCCGGCTTCCGCTGGCAACTCCTGAATCCTTCGGACAGACACAAGTTGAGCACGCAGGAGATCAAATTGTGGGAGCGAGCTTGCTCGCGAAGAGGCCAGGACGGTCGCTAAATCTCCAGCAGCTGAAATGCAGTCTTCGTGAGCAAGCTCACTCCCACAAGGGCTGTGTTGGGCATGCAACCTGCGGCGGGTGACATGCAGTCCTGGAAGCGAGCTTGCTCTGGGCCGCATACGGACGAAAGGGTCGATACATCCACCAAATTTTCAGCGGCTGAAAAGCAGTCTTCGCGAGCAAGCTCACTCCTACAGGGGCTGTGTCCGGCATGCACCCTGCGGCGTTTGAGAGCCGGGGAGTCTCTTACAAGCTCGGCGTCACCTGAATCAACCCCGCCTCCACCAACCACTCTTCCAGCGCCACAAGGTCGGGGATCTTCGCCACGGTCTCGCCCACTTGCACCGCGGCCAGTTCCAGCTCGGCCAGCGGCACGTCGACATAACTGAGCTGGCTGTCGAGCTTGCAGGAGCGCGGAATCCCTTGGGTCAGCAGGGCGATGAATTTGAGGTCGGGCCGGCCGCCGAGGGCGTTGAGCACGACGATGCGGGCGCGGCCTCCGACCCGGGCGCGGCTGCCGCAGGCGGCCTCGAAGCTGAGCAGCGGCAGGCTGCGGTGGCGCCAATTGATCGGGCCCAGGTACCACTGGGGTGCGGCGGGGTCGGCGACGCTGTCCTGATAGTCGATCAGTTCGGCGACCGCCACGTTGGGCAGCAGCAGGTGCCGGTCACTCAAAGGGATGAGCAACCCGGTCAGGCTAGTGAGCCGCGCCGTTTGCGTCGTCGTGTCAGACATGGGCGTGGCTCCAGTGGGCAATGCTCTCCAGCAGTGCGGCTTCCTGATACGGCTTGCTCATGTATTCGTTAACCCCCAGCGCCATGGCGTGGTCGCGGTGCTTCTGCCCTGATCGCGACGTGATCATGATGATCGGCAGGTGCTTCAGCGCGTCGTCTCCGCGAATCTTGCTGACGACTTCGAAGCCGTCCATGCGCGGCATCTCGATGTCCAGCAGCATGATCTCCGGGGTGTGCTCCTGCAGCAGCGCCATGGCATCGACGCCATCTTTGGCCGTCAGCACGTTCATGCCGTTGCGCTCCAGCAAGCGGCCGGTGACCTTGCGCACCGTTACCGAATCATCCACCACCATCACCAGCAACGGCCGCGCCTGTTCGGGTTCGACATGGCGCACCGGCGCATGCCCCGCGACGTGCAGCGCCAGCAGCTTGGCGTGAAAGCGCCGGATGTGCGCAAACAGGTCGAGAATCAGCACCACGCGGCCGTCCCCGAGAATGGTCGCGCCGGCAATGCCGGGTATCGACGAAAACTGAGGACCCAGGTTTTTCACCACGATTTCCCGCGAGCCGGCCAGCGCATCCACCTGCACCGCGACCCACTGATCGTGTACGTGGACCAAAAGCACCGGCAGCGGCTGGGTCTGTGTCTGGCCACTCAGTTTCGGCGGATGACCGTTATTGAGCAGTTCGCCCAGATAACGCAATTCGTAACTCCGTCCGCTGTACTCGTAGCGCGGCGGCACCGAGTGATAACAGGTCTCCAGCTCGCTCGGCATCACGCGCACGATGCCCTCGATACTGTTCAGCGGCACGGCGTACTGCTCCTCGCCGCTTTGCACCATCAGCGCCCGATTGACCGACACCGAGAACGGCAAGCGGACGCGGAAACGCGCGCCCTCTCCCGCCCTGGAATCAATGACCATCGAACCGCCAAGGTCCTTGACCTCGGCGTGCACCACGTCCATGCCGACGCCGCGCCCGGAAATCTGGGTGATGGTCTCGACGGTGGAAAAGCCCGCGCGCAGGATGAACTGCAGAATGTCGTGCTCGCTCAGCTCGGCGTCGGGACTGATCATGCCGCGCTTGATCGCCTTGCGCCGCACGGCCTCGAAGTCGACACCGGCGCCGTCGTCGCGCATCTCAATGACGATGTCACCACCTTCGTGGGCAAGACTCAGCGTGATATGCCCCCACTCGGATTTACCGGCGGCCAGGCGTTCCTCGACGCTCTCCAGACCATGGTCGACGGCGTTGCGCAGCATGTGCTCCAAGGGCGCAACCATGCGTTCAAGCACATTGCGATCCATCTCACCCTCGGCGTTGATGACGTCGAACTTGACCTTCTTGTTCAGCTCGCCCGATACCTGACGGACAATTCGGCGCAGGCGCGGCACCATGCGTTCGAACGGCACCATGCGCGTGCGCATCAGGCTTTCCTGCAGTTCGGTGTTCACCCGTGCCTGTTGCAGCAGCAGGGTTTCGGCCTCATGGGCGCGGGTGTCGAGGGTTTCCTTAAGGTCCATCAGGTCGGACGCGGACTCGAACAGCGCGCGGGACAACTGCTGCAGCTGCGAATGACGGTCCATTTCCAGCGGGTCGAATGCTTCATATCCGTGCCGATCGGTGTGATGGTCGCGGCTGAGAATACGGCCCTGGGTCTCGATGTCGAGTCGGCGCAGCTGATCGCGCATCCGCTCGATGGTGGTTTCCATTTCGACCAGGGTGATCTGCGCGTCGCTGACCTGCTGCTCGACACGGCCCCGGAATATCGAGGTCTCCCCGGCCAGATTCGCCAGGTCTTCCAGCTGCTCGGCCGGGACCTTGATCATCTCCGGTCCGGTACGCTCGCCATCGGCCTCGGCCTGTGCCGCCGCCGGATCAACAGCAGGCGCTGGCAGCGCAGCCGGCACCTCCTGAGGTTTTTCGACGGGCTCGCGGGCGGCTCCGGACGAGGTGTAGTGACCGATGCTCTCGATCAGCAGCGCCGGATTGGGCAACGGCTCATAACCCCGAACGGCATCAACCATGTCGGCGAGCATGTCGTGGCCGCTTTGCAGCAGGCCGTTGAGCAGCGCGCTGTTTTTCAACGCGCCGGTCGACAATCCCTCGTACAGCGACTCCAGCTCATGGGCCAGATCGCCAATTGGCGCGATTTCTACCATCCGCGCGCCGCCCTTGAGCGTGTGCAGATCGCGCAGCAGGTTCTCGACTTCCTGCGCGTTCTGAGGGTCGGCCTGCCAACGTACCAATGCCGCACTGCTGCTCTCGATGATGTCGTCGGCTTCTTCGAGGAAGATCTCCAGCAGTTCCGGATCGCGCTCGTCCAGCGAGTGAATCATTGCGCTGACGTTGCGCGTCTCGCCGTCATTGGGCAGCAGGTAGCAGTTGCGCTGACGAAACTCGCGAATCTTCTCGATCAGGGGCGCGGGACTGGTCAGCGCCGAACGGTGCTGCAGCTGCTCAAGCATCAGCGACAGGTGATCGTGGCTGTGTACCAGCAAGTCGGCCAGTTGCGGCGAGTAACCGCAACGTCGGTCGAGCAGGCCTTCGTAGAGCGATTCCAGTTCATGACCGAGGTCACCCACCGGGCCGATTTCGGCCATGCGCGCGCCCCCTTTGAGGGTGTGCAGGTCACGCTGCAACGATGACAGCGGCAGCGGGTTTTCCGGGTCGTCGAGCCAGCGCTGCAGCGCAGGGCCCGCGATGTCGAGAATATCCACCGCCTCCTCGAGGAAGATCTCGACGATTTCCTGATCGAAATCATCCCGGGCAGGCTGGGCGGGTTGAGCGAGATGCTCGGTGACCTCCTCCATGTTCGTGATGCTTGTCGCCCCACCGCGATCACGTTTGATAACGCCCATTGCGCCGGGGTCCAGCGCTTCGGCGAGCAGACCGCGCAAGGCGCCCACGCGCTCGGGGCACGGCTGGACTTCCTGTCCGGCGGCGACCTGATCGAGCATGTTGATCAGCGCTTCGTGGGCCTTTTCGGCTTCGTCGAAAAACCGCTCGCTGACCGCAAGGCTGCTCTCCTCTACGGCGCCATACAGGTCGAGCAGTGCTTCGCAGAGCTCATCGACCTGGGGCAGGTCGGCTACGTGCGCGCCGTGGCCGAGCATGGTCAGTTCGTCGAGCAGCGCATTCAGTTCCTGGCGATGGCCGGGGTGCTGGCGCCAGTCTTTGAGCAAATTGTCAGCGTCCAGCAGAATGTCCATGCCTTCGGCCAGAAAGCTCGCAATCAGCTGCGGATTGCGCCGCGTGCGCAGGCCATTGCTGTCGTCGCTCAAAACATCGGCCAGGCGCGCGTCGAGCAACTCATGGGCTTGTTGAATCAGCGCAGCGGCGCCTTCGATGGGCATCAGCGGGTCGACATTCAACTGGGACAGGCCTTGATGGAACAAAGGCTCGGCCGCCCGCAGCAGGCCGATTTCGCCCTGGCTGACCGCGATCAGATTGGTCTTGAACTCGCGCACCAACTGATCCAGCGGGCTCGCCAGCTCGGCGATCGGCAAGACGCCGGCCATGTACGCGCTGCCTTTGAGGGTGTGCAGCGCGCGCAGCAAATCGTTGCTGAACACCGGCGCGTCAGCATCCTGCGCAGTGTCGAGGTAGCGGCTCACTGTGTTCAGGTGGGTGTGGGCTTCCTGTCGGAAAATCTCCAGCAACTGCGGATCAAAACCCTCTTCATCCGCCAGCCGCTTCGCAGGCTCGACGTCGCCCGCCTCACCCTGGGCCAGCGCGTGGGCCTGGGCCGCCAGTTGGTCGACATCGTCGCGCTGGCGCTGAACATCCTCGGCGAAATCGCGAATCACGTCCGGCAGTAAGGCCTGCACGTCTGTGAGCAACTGCTGCACCCGTGCGTCCGGCTCGACGCTGCGCTCCAGCACGCGGTTCAGCAGGTTTTCCACCGACCACGCCAGCTCGCCCAGAATCAGCGCACGGACCATCCGGCCGCTGCCCTTGAGCGTGTGAAACGCCCGACGAATTTCGCCCAGCGCCGAGAGATTGCCAGGATCGGCAAGCCAGCGCGGCACGTACTCGCGCAGGGCTTCGAGCATCTCGTCGGTTTCTTCAAGGAAGACTTCGCGCAGCTCGTCATCGATTGCCTGCTCACCCTTCGGCGGCGGCAACAGGCTGGCCGGCATATCGCGCGCCGGCGGGTTGACCGCCGACAACGGGCTGGCCAGCACTTCGGCGAGGGTCCGGCTCGGGCTGACCAAGGCCTGGCGTTCGTGCAGGTCTTGCAGCTCTTCTTCGCTGATGATTTCTTCGAGCACCGGCACATCCAGTGCTTCCGGGACCGGTGAATAACCGAGCCTGGCGAGACTTTCCTGAGCCAGATCCAGCACGTGCTCACCCGGCGCTTCCGGGTCCTCGGCCATGCGTTCGAGGTAATACTCGACGCCGATGATCACGTCCGCCAAGTGATCGAGCTGCGAGGCCGCCGGGCTTTCGGTGTCGACCAGCAGGTGCTCGGTGATGTAATCGTTACAGGCCGCCAGCAGGCCGGATGCCCGCGCCAGGGGGATCATCGCCAATGCGCCGCGCACCTGAACCAGTTGCTCGGACAGCGGCAGCAGACGTGCCCGGTCCAGCTCGCCGTCGACGTAATCGTCGATCACATCCTTGGCCTGCTGCAGGACAATGCGCGCTTCCTTGATGACCAGCTGGTGAATCTGACTGAGGTCTGTGGTGGGCAGACGGCTCTCTTCGGGGCTGCTCTGGTTGACCGTTCCGGCCATGCCCGCGAGGGTGGACTCGACGTACAGCAACGCACCGGCGACGTCCATCAACGTGGCATCGTCGGGCGCGCGTTGTCCTTGGGCCATGCCCTGCACCACGGTCATCTGATCGATGATAACTTTGCGCGGCTGCCCAAATCCCAGCACCGCCAGGGTGTCGGCGATCTGCCGTAGCGGCGGCAGCAAAGCGCTCAGCTCACTGACGTGTTGACGGTCCCCGCGCACAAAAACGTCGAGCCGCTCCTTGGTGCGCACCAGCTCATCGCACAGGGCAATGATCACCGAGCGCATGGCGTCGCGATCCGGCCCGGCCATACGCGCACGTTCTTCAGCAACCAAGGCACTGTGGGGCAGGGCATCGGCAAGGGCGTACTGATCCTTCAAGTCCGTCATCTTCTGCGCCTCGCTGTCGGACTTGGCGATGTAAAACAACAGGCTTTTCAGGAGTTCGTCGGGCGCAGGCTGATTGATGCCTTCAATACCCTGATCCAGCAGACGTTTGAGTTCTTTGTCAGCGTCCTTGAACAGACTGCGCAGCGCCGGGCTGTTGGTGAAGTTGCCGCTGAGCATGGTTTCGACCAGCGCGGAAGCGATGCGCCACAGCGGTTCGAGGGGCGCGTCCTCGCACAACACCTCAAGCCGCGAGAACACCTTGCCCATGTAACCGAGCTGAGTCTGAACATCCTGATCGCGAAGCAGCCCGACCAGTGCCGTTTGCAGCGTTTGCCGCAGCTTGCGCAGTTTCGCGGGCAGTTCCGGGCTGTCGCGCTCGGCCAACGCGTCGGCATCAAGGGCGGGAATGGACAGCAATTGCGGCGAGAACAGGCTGGTCTCGGACAGCAGGCTTTCGCCCCTGGCGCTGCGTAAGTCGTTGAGCAGCGGCAGCACCACCAACGGCAGATCACGGCGAGCGGAGTGCACACGCTCCAGATAGACCGGCAGCTGGGTCATCGCCAGATTCAGCAGTTGAATCGCTTCGTTTTCCTGGGCGACATGGCCTTGTTTCAGTGCCAGCGCCAGCTGTTCGATTTCCTCGGCGAACAGCGCGGCGCCGTAGAACTCGATCATCTGCAGGCTGCCGTGAACCTGATGGATGAGCTCGAGGCACTCGTCCATCGCCGCTGCGTCGTGAGGCTGGGCGACGAAGGTGTCCAGCGCCTGTCGGGCGTGGGTGAGGGTTTCGGCTATTTCGCCTTTGACCCACTCCAGGGCCACGTAATCGTGACGGTCAGCCATGGTGACTCCGGTTGCCTGTGCCTTGACGCTGCTTCATGTGCAGTAACGGGTGCATTAGCGGGGCTATCAAACGCGCCTTCACAACGGCCATCACTGCCGCGATGTCGGCAGCGTGAAGCCGGACACCGAGCGGCGCATCTCGCTGGCCATCTTCGCCAGATTGCCCATGCTCCGAGCGGTGGCCGCCGTGCCTGAGGTGGTCTGCGTGGTGGTCTGCTGAATCACCAGCATGGTCGAGGATATCTGCTGACCCAATGCCGCCTGCTGCTGCGCTGCATTGGTGATGCTTTCGACCAGCGCGGCGAGGATCTTGGACACGCCTTCGATCTCTTCGAGCGCGACACCGGCATCCTGCGCCAGCCGCGCACCGCGCACCACTTCCGCGGTGGTCTGCTCCATGGAGATCACCGCTTCGTTGGTGTCGTTCTGAATCGCACGCACCAGCGTCTCGATCTGCTTGGTGGCTGACGACGAGCGCTCGGCCAGCCGCTGGACTTCATCGGCCACCACCGCAAACCCGCGCCCGGCATCACCGGCCATGGAGGCCTGGATCGCGGCGTTGAGCGCGAGAATGTTGGTCTGGTCGGCGATGTCATCAATCAGGCTGACGATATCGCCGATCTCCTGGGAAGACTCGCCCAACCGCTTGATGCGCTTGGACGTGTCCTGAATCTGCTCGCGAATGTTATCCATGCCGGTGATGGTGTTATGCACCACTTCGTTGCCCTTGTTGGCGATGGTCACGGACCGCTCGGCCACCGCGACGGACTCGGACGCATTGGCCGAGACCTGATCGATGGAAGTCGCCATGTCATGGATGGCGTTGGACGCCGCTGCGATCTGCAACGCCTGATGCTCGGACGCCGCGGCCAGTTGCGTGGCGGTGGTCTGCGTGTCTTTCACGGCGCCGAACACTTGCTCGGCGGTGAGGTTGATGGTCGACACCAGCTCGCGCAGTTGATCGATGGAGTAGTTGATCGAATCGGCAATGGCGCCGGTGAAATCCTCGGTGACCGAAGCGGCCACGGTCAGATTACCGTCCGCCAGGTCTTCGATCTCGTCGAGCAGGCGCATGATCGCGTTCTGATTGCGCTCGTTCTTCTCGGCGGTTTCGCGCAGCTGCCGATTGGTTTCGCGCACCATCACCAGGCCTATCAGGATGATCGACGCCAGGGCCAGCAGGCCCAGCATGTAGCCGGCATAGCTGTACACCGCGCGGCCACCGGCCATGTGCTCGAAGCTGTTAGCGAGCACCGAGGCTTCGTCGAGGAGCGTTTGCGACAGATTAAAGATGCTGCCTGCCGCTTCCCGGACTTCCAGCAGCTCTGGCGAGGTTTCGAGAATCTCGTCCACCGACCCCGAGACGAACTGGAACAACTCGGCGATCTCGGCCAGCCGCGCCCGCGCATCCCGGTCTTCGACCTGCGCGATCTTCAGGGTGGCATTGCCTTCGAGCATGCCGTTGAGCACGCGCCCGAACTGGCTGGCATCGCGACCGAAAGCATCCGCTGCCTGAACCGCCGTTTCGTCGCCCGACAGCACCGTGTTGACTGCGCCCAGTATCCGCTCGGCCAGCAGCGACTGCCGCTGGGCAAGGGCCACCTGGCTGGCGGGCGCACGGGTTTGCAGGAGAATGTCGACGACCTTTTCCGATTCGATCTGCAACTGCGGTATGGTCTCGGCCAGCGTCGCCGCGACCTGATGCAGCGAGAGCACGGTTTGCTCGCGGGCAAGAATCACGTCAGTGCTTTTGCGCAGGTTTTCCCAATCGGTCTGCACCGCTTTCAGCTCATCGCTCACCGCGTCGGGCGCAGCAGGCAGGCCGGTGTTCTTGTCGCCTTTCTTCAGATACTGCCAGCGCGTGTCGAAGTCGTTGCGCGCGTCGGCCAGCAGCTTGAACGCCGCCGCCTTGCCCGCCGCCGCTTCCGTGGCGTTTTTGGCGATGCGCTGGGACAGCACCCGCAGCTCGCCGGCGTGGCCGATGTATTGTTTGTCGTAGTTGGACTGCGTGCTGAGGTACGCGAAGTTGACGAACAGCAGCATGATAAAAACGATGAGGCAGATGAACAGCACGACGATCTGTGATCGACTGCGCGCGCCTTCCAGTGACTTGCCGGTATTACTCATTGCTCAGGGCTCCGCCTGATGTTCGATTTAGGGGGCGTCGGCACAGTGGCGCAACGCTGCCGTTCTGTATCAAACCGCTACGTCCATGAAATCCGGCGACTGAACCAGCGATCTCGGGCTGAACACCTGCCAGACCTGCTCGCGCACGAAACGCCCCTGTATATAAGGCGCGACGCGGGCTTCGCTGTCGTGCCCCGGTTCCGGCATCAGACTGCGCTCGCTGAAATGCTGCATGCCCAGCACCTCGTCAATGAGCAAGCCGACAAAAACCCCCTGAAAATCGATTACCAGCACGCGACGCTGTTTGCGCAAGGGCGAGAGCTCGTGGCCGAAGAATGCGCACAGATCCATGATCGGCAACAAGCGGCCGCGCAGATTGGCAATGCCGCAGACCCATGCCTTGGCGCCCGGCAACACCGCGCAGCGCGGCTCGTGGAGGATTTCGTCGACCTCGCCCATGGGCGCCACGTAATGGCGCTCGCCCATGCGAAAGCCAATGCCGCCCCAACCCTGCTGTCGGGTTTCCTGCAGCGGAAGGCCGGCAGCGAGGGAGCGGCAGCGCTGGTCGATATCGAGCAGCAGCTGGAAGGCGGTTCGTGACTGGGCCATGAGCGTCAGCCGGGGGGTCAGCCCGCGAGCACCGCGTTCAGGGTTTTCATGAGGGTTTCTTCGTCCACCGGCTTGGTCAGGTAATCCCGCGCGCCCTGGCGCTTGCCCCAGACCTTGTCGGTTTCCTGATCCTTGGTGGTGATCATGATCACAGGGATCATGCTGGTGTCAGCGTCTTTGGTCAGCTGACGGGTCGCCTGAAAACCGTTCAAGCCCGGCATGACGATGTCCATCAGCACGGCATCGGGCTTTTCCTGACGGGCCAGCGCCACGCCGTCGGCACCGTTTTCGGCCTTGAGGACCTGATGGCCGTGCTTCTCCAGCATGCCGGTCAGCTTGTACATTTCGGTCGGCGAGTCATCGACGATCAGAATTCGAGCCATGGTGCTTCCCCATAGAAACAGCCGTCCCGCACGAGGGGGACAGCATCAAGATAGTTGTTGTTCGACTGCAACGAACCCGGGCACATGGGCCTTGATCGCACTGAGCAGTTCTTCCTTGCTGAACGGTTTGGTCAAAAACTGATCGGAACCGACGATGCGCCCCTTGGCCTTGTCGAACAGCCCGTCCCTTGAGGACAGCATGATCACCGGCGTGGATTTGAACGCCCGATTGTTCTTGATCAACGCGCACGTCTGATACCCGTCGAGCCTGGGCATCATGATGTCGACGAAAATGATTCTGGGATGATTGTCGGCAATCTTGGCCAATGCATCGAAGCCGTCGATGGCGGTGATCACTTCACAGCCGACGTTTTTCAGCAGGGTCTCGGCGGTGCGACGAATCGTTCGGGAGTCGTCGATGACCATCACTTTCAATGGGGCTGAATGCTGTTCCATATCTGCTCTACCATCGCCGCGGCGAATCAGATGGGTTGCCTTCTGCCGGGCATCTGGTTTTGGGTCGGGGGCATCGGGAAGCGGCAAGGCAAGGCTGGCGCGACACCGGATGCCGAGCCTTTTTAGCACACTCTCCACGGTCAATCCATAAAGCCTTGCCCCTTGACCCAAAGCCGGCGCGGCGCCACCCTGACGCCTATTTTCGGCCTGTCGTGGCCTTTACCGATCAGAGGATATTACCCATGAGCATTCGCCTGGGAATCGTCATGGACCCCATCGAGCGCATCTCCTATAAAAAGGACAGCTCGCTGGCCATGCTCCTGGCAGCGCAAGCCCGCGGCTGGTCTTTGTTCTATATGGAGCAGCACGACCTGTATCAGGACGCCGGCCAGGCCCGCGCCCGCATGAAACCGCTGAAAGTCTTCGCCGACCCGGCCCACTGGTTCGAACTCGAAGCTGAAGTGGACAGCGGTCTGGACGACCTGGATGTGATCCTGATGCGCAAGGATCCGCCGTTCGACATGGAGTTCGTCTACTCCACCTATCTGCTCGAACAAGCCGAGCGCGCCGGCGTGCTGGTGGTCAACAAGCCGCAAAGCCTGCGTGACTGCAACGAGAAGCTGTTCGCCACGCTGTTCCCGCAATGCACCCCGCCGACGCTGGTCAGCCGCCGTGCGGACATCATTCGTGAGTTCGCCGCGAAGCATGGCGACGTCATTCTCAAGCCGCTGGACGGGATGGGCGGCGCGTCGATCTTCCGCCACCGCGTCGGTGACCCGAACCTGTCGGTGATTCTCGAAACCCTGACCAAGCATGGCCATGAGCAGATCATGGCGCAGGCGTATCTGCCGGCGATCAAAGACGGCGACAAGCGCATTCTGATGGTTGACGGCGAACCTGTGCCCTATTGCCTGGCAAGGATCCCGGCCGCTGGCGAAACCCGAGGCAATCTGGCTGCGGGCGGTCGTGGCGAAGCCCGTCCCCTGAGTGACCGCGATCGCTGGATCGCCGCCGAAATCGGCCCGACCCTGCGCGAAAAAGGCCTGCTGTTCGTAGGCCTGGACGTGATTGGCGAGCACCTGACCGAAATCAACGTCACCAGCCCGACCTGCATCCGCGAGATCGACAACGCGTTCGGGACGGACATTGGCGGCATGTTGATGGATGTGATCGAGAAGAAGCTGCAGGCGCGCGTTTAACCCGGCTCCTTGTGGGAGTGACCGGGGTGGCGCTCCACCTTGCTCACGAAGGCGGCATTCCAGCCGCCGAGGATTCAGCGGATGCTCAAGCCTCTTCGCGAGCAAGCTCCCTCCCACGGGAAATGGTGGGGCCCGCCCCTCCCGCTAATCGGCCCGGATCTAATCGCTATATATCAAAGTTTTATAATTTCGATTGGCAATAAAAAAACCTGTAGAGGGCATGAGAATAAAACGCGCACATATGCCGTCAGGACTTATTCGAAATAATGCTTGGATTCGTAATAGCAAATTCATTTTACGGGCAGCACCCCGCTTCGATAACGCTTATAAAAATCTTCGAAAAAAAATCCACATAGGCCAGCAAATTCAATTAGTTAATGAATAATCGCCGAGACACCATCTCAACACTAACACCATAACTCGCAGGAACTATCCACATCTGCAGCCAATGCCATTGAGTGGCATCGCTCACACCATCAACTACAGTCTTATTGTGTGTGGGTAATTTAATGGCAGAATAGGCGACTATTAATCGTCCAACGGAGGTTCGATTCCTTCCCCACATACTTTTACCCTTATACCATGCCAATAAATGGGAACATCTGGCGTAAGGAGGCTGGGGGGAAGCACGCCCGCTGACCGACCGCGATCGCTGGATCGCCGCCGAAATCGGCCCGACGCTGCGGGAAAAAGGCCTGCTGTTCGTAGGCCTGGACGTAATTGGCGAGCACCTGACCGAAATCAACGTCACCAGCCCGACCTGCATCCGCGAGATCGACAACGCGTTCGGGACGGACATCGGCGGCATGTTGATGGATGTGATCGAGAAGAAGCTGCAGAAGGTCTAGCCGCGACGTTGTAGGAGCGTGGCTTGTCCCGCGATCTGCCGGGAACCGGCAGCAAATCTGGCGAATACGGCATATCGGGTGTACACCATTTGCCGGTTTTGCGACGGGTGCCCCGCCGTTCGCGGGACAAGCCACGCTCCTACAAGGGACCGCACCTCCCACTAATCGGCCCGGTGACATCAAACGCAAAGCCAGTCCTGACATTGCGTTATCATGCGCGGCCTGAATTTTTGCGCTAGGTGAGTAGTAATGCTGGCACATGTGCTGCCGGAGCGTGGATGAACGCTGCGGTCGACGATGATCTCCCCCTGTCCCTGACCCGCACCGGCGTGCGCCCTGCCGATCGCCTCGGGTTTACCCTGATGATCGCGGCACTGGTGCATCTGGCGGTGATCCTTGGCGTCGGTTTCACCTACGTCAAACCGGAAAAGATCAGCCAGACCCTGGAGATCACTCTCGCCCCCTTCAGGAGCGACACCAAGCCCAAGGACGCGGACTTCCTCGCCCAGGAAAACCAGCAGGGCAGCGGCACCCTCGACAAGAAAGCGGTGCCCAAGACCACCGAAATCGCCCCGTATCAAGACAATCAGATCAACAAGGTCACGCCACCGCCTGCCGCCAAACCGGTGATCAAGCAGGACGCGCCGAAGACAGCTGTCGCCACGAAAGCCCAGTCCACGCAAAAGACCGTCGCCAAGCGCGATGAGGTCAAACCGGAAGAACAGAAGAAGGTCGCGCCCACCATCGACAGCACGCAGCTGAACAGCGAAATCGCCAGCCTTGAAGCCGAACTGGCGGATGAGCAGCAGGCCTACGCCAAGCGTCCGAAGATCCACCGCCTGAGCGCGGCCTCGACCATGCGCGACAAGGGCGCCTGGTACAAAGAGGACTGGCGCAAGAAGATCGAGCGCATCGGCAACTTGAACTACCCGGATGAGGCGCGCCGCAAGCAGATCTACGGCAGCCTGCGGATGATGGTGTCGATCAATCGCGACGGCTCGTTGTACGAAGTGCTGATTCTCGAATCATCAGGCCAGCCGCTGCTGGATCAGGCAGCGCAGAAGATCGTCCGGCTGGCCGCACCCTTTGCGCCGTTCAGTGGCGATCTGGCCGACATCGACCGGCTTGAAATCATCCGCACCTGGAAATTCGCGCGCGGGGACAAGCTGTCGAGTAATTGATCAGCCAATGCCGCGCACTATGAAACCTGACCTGCGTCGCGATTTATCCGCCCGCGAGTCAGTTCTGCCAGTTGTCACAACAGCCCCGCAACGCCACACTAGGGCTCATGAAAAACGTCTCTCCGTCGTACCTCAAACATCAGTTTCTGATCGCCATGCCCCACATGCACGATGAGAACTTCGCTCAGACCTTGACCTACATCGTCGAGCACAACGCCAATGGCGCCATGGGCCTGATCATCAACCGACCGCAAAGCCTGTCGCTGGCAGACATCCTTGAACAGCTGCGCCCCGAGTTGCCGCCCCCTGCGCGGTGCAAAGACATAGCCATTCACCTCGGCGGCCCGGTGCAAACCGATCGCGGCTTTGTCCTGCACCCTTCCGACCAGGTGTTCCAGGCGACCGTGGATCTGGGCGGTATTTCGCTCTCGACCTCCCAAGACATCCTCTTCTCTATCGCAGACGGCTACGGTCCTGATCAGAATCTGATCACTCTCGGTTATGCCGGTTGGGACGCGGGCCAGCTAGACGCCGAGTTTGCCGCCAATGCGTGGCTCAACTGCGCGTTCGACCCGGCAATCCTGTTCGAGGTTGAAAGCGAAGACCGGCTCAACGCCGCCGCCGCCAAACTGGGCGTCAACCTGAGCTTGCTGACCAGCCAGGCGGGTCACGCCTGATGGCCGGACTGCGCCTGCTGCTGGGATTCGACTACGGCACCAAACAGATCGGCGTGGCCGTCGGGCAAGTGGTCACCGGACAGGCCCGCGAGCTCTGCACACTGAAAGCGCAAAACGGCGTGCCGGACTGGGACAAGGTTCAGGCGCTGATCAGCGAGTGGAAACCGGACGCCATCGTCGTCGGCCTGCCGCTGAACATGGACGGCACGCCCAGCGAGATGAGCGCACGCGCCGAGAAGTTTTCGCGCAAGCTCAATGGCCGCTTCAACCTGCCGGTCTACACCCACGACGAGCGTCTGACTACGTTCGAAGCCAAAGGCGAACGTGCCTCTCGCGGCGGCCAGAACGGCAGCTACCGGGATAATCCCGTGGATGCCATCGCCGCAGCGCTTCTGCTGCAAAGCTGGCTGGAAGCCAACGCCGCGCTGTTTGAAACCTGATCCATCTACGCTGAACCGAATTCGATTTACCCCGGACGTTCGTGCAGCGCACGCCGGGGCACCTGAAGGAGCAACCATGAGCCTGCCAAATCCCGCCGAACTGATCAGCCAGATGGCCATTGATCTCGACGCGCACCTGAACAAACGCGGCATAAAAGAGCCTCGTTTCATTGGCATTCGCACCGGTGGTGTGTGGGTCGCGCAGGCGCTCCTCGAAGCCCTCAACATTGAGTCCCCGCTGGGCACGCTGGACGTCTCCTTTTATCGGGACGACTTCAGCCAGAACGGCCTGCACCCGCAGGTGCGGCCTTCGGAACTGCCGTTCGAAATCGAAGGCCAGCATCTGGTGCTGATAGATGACGTGCTGATGAGCGGGCGCACCATTCGTGCGGCGCTTAACGAACTGTTCGATTACGGCCGCCCGGCCAGCGTGACCCTGGTGTCGCTGCTGGATCTGGACGCCGCCGACCTGCCGATTCGGCCAAACGTGACGGGCGCGACCCTGTCACTCGCGCCCAATGAGCGGGTGAAGCTGTCCGGGCCAACGCCGCTGACGCTTGAACTGCAAGACCTTTCCACCGATTCCGCCGCCCTCTAAGAGTCCTTTGCGATGACGCCTCTCGACGCCAAGCGCCCGCTGCAACTGAACCATCAGGGCCAGCTGCAACATTTTCTCTCCCTCGACGGTTTGCCCCGCGAACTGCTCACCGAAATCCTCGACACCGCCGACTCGTTCCTCGAAGTCGGCGCCCGGGCGGTGAAGAAGGTCCCGTTGCTGCGCGGCAAGACCGTGTGCAACGTGTTCTTCGAAAACTCGACCCGCACCCGCACCACGTTCGAGCTGGCAGCGCAAAGGTTGTCGGCGGACGTCATCACGTTGAATGTGTCGACCTCCTCCACCAGCAAGGGCGAGACGCTGTTCGATACGCTGCGCAACCTTGAGGCCATGGCCGCCGACATGTTCGTCGTGCGACACGGTGACTCTGGTGCGGCGCACTTCATCGCTGAGCATGTCAGCCCGCAGGTCGCGATCATCAATGGCGGCGACGGCCGTCATGCGCACCCGACCCAGGGCATGCTGGACATGCTGACCATCCGCCGCCACAAGGGCGATTTCGAGAACCTCTCGGTGGCGATCGTCGGCGATATCCTGCATTCCCGTGTCGCGCGCTCGAACATGATCGCGCTCAAAGCGCTGGGCTGCCCGGACATCCGCGTGGTCGCGCCGAAAACCCTGCTGCCGGTGGGCGTCGAGCAATACGGCGTGAAGGTCTACACCGACCTGACCGAAGGCCTGAAGGACGTCGACGTGGTGATCATGCTGCGCCTGCAGCGTGAGCGCATGTCGGGCGGTCTGCTGCCGAGCGAGGGTGAGTTCTACCGACTGTTCGGTCTGACCACTGCGCGTCTGGCCGGCGCCAAGCCCGATGCCATCGTGATGCACCCCGGCCCGATCAACCGTGGCGTGGAAATCGAATCAGCGGTGGCCGACGGCGCGCATTCGGTCATTCTCAATCAGGTGACTTACGGCATTGCGGTGCGCATGGCCGTTCTGTCCATGGCCATGAGTGGCCAAACCGCACAACGTCAGTTCGAGCAGGAGATCGCCCAGTGAAGTTCAGCATCCTCGGCGCTCGCGTCATCGACCCTGTCAGCGGTCTGGATCAAGTCACCGACATCCATCTTGAAGCGGGCAAAGTTCTCGCCCTCGGCGCGGCCCCTGCCGGCTTCAGCCCTACGGAAACCATCGACGCCGCCGGCCTGATCGCCGCCCCCGGGCTGGTTGACCTGAACGTGTCGTTGCGCGAGCCGGGTTACAGCCGCAAAGGCAACATCGCCAGCGAAACCCGCGCCGCAGCAGCAGGCGGCGTCACCAGCCTGTGCTGTCCGCCGCGTACCAAACCGGTGCTCGACACCTCCGCGGTCGCCGAGCTGATCCTCGACCGCGCCCGCGAAGCCGGCCACAGCAAGGTGTTCCCGATCGGCGCCTTGAGCAAGGGCCTGGAAGGCGAGCAACTGGCCGAGCTGATCGCCCTGCGCGACGCGGGCTGCGTCGCGTTCACCAACGGCATGGTCAATTTCCGCAGCAATCGCACGCTCTGCCGTGCCCTCGAATACGCGGCGACGTTCGATCTGACGGTGATTTTCAACTCCCAGGACCACGATCTCGCTGAAGGCGGTCTGGCCCACGACGGCCCGACGGCGGCGTTTCTCGGCCTGCCGGGCATTCCGGAAACGGCTGAAACGGTGGCCTTGGCGCGGGACCTGTTGCTGGTCGAGCAAAGCGGTGTGCGTGCGCATTTCACGCAGCTGACCAGTGCGCGCGGTGTGGCGTTGATTGCCCAGGCCCAGGCGCGAGGCCTGCCGGTGACGGCGGACGTGGCGCTGTATCAGTTGATCCTGACCGACGAGGCGCTGACGGGCTTTTCGAGCCTGTATCACGTACAGCCGCCGTTGCGCACACGTGCCGACCGCGACGCATTGCGTGAAGCGGTGAAGTCGGGCGTGGTGCAGGCGATTTCCAGTCATCACCAGCCCCATGAGCGTGACGCCAAGCTGGCTCCGTTTGGCGCGACCGAGCCGGGCATCAGCAGCGTGGAGTTGTTGCTCCCACTGGCGATGACGCTGGTTGAAGACGGTCTGCTGGACCTGCAGACGCTGCTGGCCCGCCTCAGCTCAGGCCCTGCCGCTGCACTGCGCCTGCCCGCCGGAACGCTGATCGCCGGCTCGCCTGCGGATCTGGTGCTGTTCGACCCCGCCGCGTCGACGGTGGCGGGCGAAAAGTGGCTGTCGAAAGGCGAGAACTGCCCGTTCCTCGGCCATTGCCTGCCGAGTGCGGTGAAGTACACGTTTGTGGATGGGCGGGTCAGCTATAACGGGTGAGATTCACCCGCTTTGTCCAGCGTCCGCGCAGTTGCGCGGCAGGCACTGTTTATGTGGGAGCAAGCTTGCTCGCGAAGGCTTACTTTCAGCCCCAGAGAAAGTGGCTGAATGCACCGAACCCTTCGTGAGCAAGCTCACTCCCACAATTCCGGCGTCACCAGTATGACCCTGCAGGAGTGAGCCGTATTTCGCAGCGCTCCTGCTATCTACGAGCGTTCTTCACCGAGATCTGGTCATTCAGCGTCCAGAAGTCGTACAGCACGCCCAGCAGCGCCAAACCTCCCGTGAACAGGTAAATGATCCCGGTGATCCATTTGCCCTGATACATCCGGTGCACACCGAACACGCCCAGAAAGGTCAGCAAAATCCAGGCGAGGCTGTAATCGGTCGACCCCGCGTTGAATCGCAGGTCCGCTTCCCGATCCATCGCCGGAATCAGGAACAGGTCAATCAGCCAGCCAATGCCAAACAGACCGAGCGTGAAAAACCAGAGCGTACCGGTCACCGGCTTGCCGTAATAAAACCGGTGAGCGCCGGTGAATCCCACAATCCAGAGCAAATAGCCCATGACCTTACTGTGGGTATCAGGACGTTGAACGTCCGCTTGATAGGTGTTCATTGTTGACCTCGCCTTCTGCAATAGAAAAAAATATGCGTAAGTTTTGTGACTTTCGTGACGCCGTCCGACGTATGGCTTGAACCTCTTTTCAATCGTGCAAACCCTTGTTCTGCAAGGTGATCAGCACAGCAAGATGACGATTTTGCCGCCAAAACTGACTCCAAGGGCAGTAAATTGTTCGACAAGGGGGCTCAGAATTTCGCCAAAAGCTGTTATAAAGTTGCGCGCTGACCAACATGAGCCCTGCCTAATGCGTCCATTTTTCAAGACATGGCTGACTATTTGTCTATTTATGCCACTGGCCGCCCACGCCACCAATCGTGAGCAAACCCTTCCACCGAGCTTCACCGGTTTCACCGCCAGGTCCGAGTCGCCGGAATCCGTTTCACGCAACATTGCCGCTCAACGCGCTGCAATGGCTGCATTGGAACAGACGGCTACTCCACTCGAGTCCTCCGGCAAGCGAGCCAAAGCTGTTAAGGGGAAACCATCCCGCAGCACTCGCAAGATTTCGCAGAACACTGTCGCCCTGGCCAACACGGCGCAGATGGGTACCAAACAGAGCAGCACCGTGGTCAACCGGGCCGTTAACGCCATCGGTACACCTTATCGTTGGGGCGGCACCAGCCCGACAAATGGGTTCGACTGCAGCGGACTGGTGAAATATGCCTTCAACGACGTGAGCGAAGTCGATTTGCCGCGCACCTCCAACGCCATGGCCGAAGGCCACGGGCAGAAGGTTGACCGCAAGGACTTGAAGCCGGGCGACTTGCTGTTTTTCAACATCAAGAGCCGCAAGGTGAATCACGTGGCGATTTACCTCGGCAACGACCGGTTCGTTCACGCGCCACGCCGTGGCAAATCCGTGACGATCGATACGCTGAAGAAGCCGTATTGGGACAGCCATTACGTCGTCGCCAAGCGTGTGCTGCCAAAGCAGCCGCCGAGTCAGAAAGGCACTGTGCGCATCGCCCAGCGTTGATCGCACACGCCGCCTGACAAACAACACGGTGGGGAGCGGAGTCATTCGCTCCCCACCGTCGTTTGCCCTCCCGATCAAAAATTGTCCGGCGTCTTCGCCTTCTCCCGCGCACTCTCCCGCGTGATCAGCCCCTTGCTGATCAGATCCTTCAGGCACATATCCAGCGTCTGCATCCCCAGCGACCCCCCGGTCTGAATCGACGAATACATCTGCGCCACCTTGTCCTCGCGGATCAGGTTACGGATCGCCGACGTGCCGATCATGATCTCGTGGGCCGCGACACGGCCTCCGCCGACCTTCTTCAACAGCGCCTGAGACACGATGGCGTGGAGCGACTCGGAGAGCATCGAGCGGATCATCGACTTCTCCTGCGCCGGAAACACATCGACGATACGGTCGATGCTCTTGGCAGCGGACGTAGTGTGCAGCGTGCCGAACACCAGGTGGCCGGTTTCGGCTGCCGTCAGCGCCAGGCGAATGGTCTCCAGGTCGCGCAGCTCGCCCACCAGAATCACGTCAGGGTCTTCACGCAGGGCCGAACGCAGCGCTTCGGCGAAACCGTGGGTGTCGCGATGGACCTCGCGCTGGTTGATCAGGCTTTTCTTGGACTCGTGAACGAACTCGATCGGGTCTTCGATCGTGAGGATGTGGTGATGCTTGTTGCTGTTCAGGTAATCGACCATCGCCGCAAGGGTGGTCGACTTGCCCGAGCCGGTCGGACCGGTCACCAGCACCAGGCCGCGGGGCACGTCGGTAATCTTGCGAAACACTTCGCCCATGCCCAGCTCTTCCATGCTCAGGACCTTCGACGGAATGGTCCGGAACACCGCGCCGGCGCCGCGATTCTGGTTGAACGCGTTGACCCGGAAGCGCGCCACGCCCGGCACTTCGAAGGAAAAGTCTGTCTCCAGATCCTCCTCGAAGTCCTTGCGCTGCCTGTCGTTCATGATGTCGTAGATCAGCGCCTGGACCTCTTTCTGGTCCAATGCGGGCAGGTTGATCCGCCGCACATCGCCATCGACGCGAATCATCGGTGGCAGGCCGGCAGAGAGATGCAAGTCCGACGCGCCTTGCTTGGCACTGAAGGCCAGCAGCTCGGTAATATCCATACAGCTCCTCATCACATAGAATGCCGCAGACTTTAGCCCTGCTGGCGCAAATCAATGTCCACGATAGCAGAGAACATTTCAACGCTCGCCGAGCGAATTCGTAGCGCGGCGCAAGCGGTGCAGCGCGACCCGGGCTCTGTCGGCCTGTTGGCGGTGAGCAAGACCAAACCGGCGAGCGACCTGCGGGAAGCCTACGACGCCGGCCTCCGCGATTTCGGCGAGAACTACCTTCAGGAAGCCCTCGGCAAACAGGCCGAATTGAACGACCTGCCCTTGATCTGGCATTTCATCGGCCCCATCCAGTCCAACAAGACTCGCGCCATCGCCGAGAATTTTGCTTGGGTGCATTCCGTGGACCGTCTGAAAATCGCACAACGGCTGTCCGAGCAGCGGCCGCCAGCACTGCCGCCGCTGAACATCTGCATTCAGGTCAACGTCAGCGGCGAGGCCAGCAAGTCAGGCTGCAGCCCTGAAGACCTGCCCGCACTGGCCCAGGCCATCAGCGCGCTGCCGAATCTGAAACTGCGCGGCCTCATGGCCATTCCCGAACCTACCGACGACCGCGACGAACAGAACGCTTCGTTCGCCGCCGTCAGCACGCTGCAGGCACAACTTGGCCTGCCGCTGGACACGCTTTCCATGGGCATGAGCCACGACCTCGAAGCCGCCATCGCACAAGGTGCGACCTGGGTGCGGATCGGCACTGCCCTCTTCGGCGCCCGCCATTATGGGCAGCCTTAACCTTTGCCCCACAGGAAACCGTTCATGAGCAAAACCCGTATCGCGTTCATCGGCGCCGGCAACATGGCCGCCAGCCTGATTGGCGGCATGCGCGCCCAAGGCGTCGACGCTGAGCTGATTCGTGCCAGCGATCCTGGCGCAGAAACCCGCGAGCGCGTGGCAAAAGAACACGGCATCAAGGTGGTCGCCGACAACGCCGAAGCCATCGAAGGCACCGATGTGGTGCTGCTGGCGGTCAAGCCGCAAATGATGAAGTCCGTGTGCGAAGCGCTGAAACCGGCGCTCAAGCCTCAACAACTGATCGTGTCGATCGCCGCCGGGATTACCTGCGCCAGCATGCGAGCCTGGCTGGGCGAGCAACCCCTCGTACGCTGCATGCCAAACACGCCCGCACTGCTGCGCCAGGGTGTCAGCGGCCTTTACGCCACCGCCGATGTCACTCAGGCACAGCGCGAGCAGGCCGAGACGTTGCTGTCGGCGGTCGGGATTGCCCTGTGGGTCGATGAAGAAGCACAGATCGACGCGGTGACTGCGGTATCAGGCAGCGGCCCGGCGTATTTCTTCCTGCTGATCGAGGCGATGACCGCCGCAGGCGTCACGCTCGGGCTGCCGGCTGACGTTGCCAGCAAGCTCACCCTGCAAACCGCGCTGGGCGCCGCACTGATGGCCACCGGCAGCGACGTCGATGCGGCAGAGCTGCGTCGCCGAGTGACATCGCCTGCGGGCACCACCGAAGCGGCCATCAAATCGTTCCAGGCCGATGGCTTCGAAGCAATTGTGGAGAAGGCGCTGGGCGCTGCCGCACATCGCTCCGCCGAACTCGCCGAACAGCTGGGCAAATAAGGAGCAACACATGAATGCACTCACCGGCGCCACGATTTTCGTCATCCAGACGCTCATCAGCCTGTACCTGACCATCGTTCTGCTGCGCTTCGTGCTGCAGTTGGTCAAAGCCAACTTCTATAACCCGCTGTGCCAGTTCGCTGTTCGTGCGACCCAGCCGTTGCTCAAGCCTATCCGGCGCATCGTGCCGAGCGTTTTCGGGCTCGACACGTCCTCGCTGCTGCTGGCGATCGTCATTCAGGCGCTGTTGATGGCCTTCGTGCTGATGATGACCTACGGCACCATCGGCGATATCCCACACCTGTTGATGTGGTCGATCATCGGCATCACGTCGCTGCTGCTGAAGATCTTCTGGGTGGCGATGATCATCATGGTCATCGTGTCGTGGATTGCTCCGGGCAGCCACAACCCGGCGGCCGAGCTGGCCTATCAGATCAGCGAGCCGATTCTGGCGCCGTTCCGCCGCATCATCCCCAACCTGGGCGGCATGGACATCTCGCCGATCTTCGCCTTTATCGCGATTCAGGTGCTGCAGTCCTACGTCATGCCTGCGCTGGCGGCCTATACCGGCATGCCGCAAGAGCTGTGGCGTTTGATCTGACAGCCGCCGCATGCAGCAAATGGGAATGCGGTAACTCTGACCGTAGGACCGGCTTCAGCCGGGAAGCTTTTGATCTTGGGGCGACGGCACCAGCAGCCGTCGCCCTTTTCCCCGCCTCATGAATGTCGCGCGGGCAAAAACCCAAAGCGTCACCCTCCGCGCATTCAGCCATTTAGTTTGTTGCCGCACCCCGGCGCGATCTTTAGACTTACGCCTCATTTCAGCGAGAGCAGGTCGATGTCCACGGTCTTTCCCAAAGATTCTGTCGGTCTAGTCACGCCGCAAACGGCGCATTTCAATGAGCCGCTGGCCTTGGCCTGCGGGCGTTCGTTGCCAGCCTACGATCTCATCTACGAAACCTACGGTCAGCTCAACGCCGCCAAGAGCAACGCGGTGCTGATTTGCCACGCGCTTTCGGGTCATCACCACGCGGCGGGCTATTACAGCGCCGAAGATCGCAAGCCGGGCTGGTGGGACAGCTGCATCGGGCCCGGCAAGCCGATCGACACCGATAAGTTCTTCGTCGTCAGCCTGAACAACCTCGGCGGCTGCAACGGCTCCACCGGCCCCAGCAGCCTCAACCCGGAAACCGGCAGACCTTTTGGTGCCGACTTCCCGGTGTTGACGGTCGAAGACTGGGTGCACAGCCAGGCGCGTCTGGCCGACCGGCTGGGCGTCGATCAATGGGCGGCCATCGTCGGCGGCAGTCTGGGCGGCATGCAGGCGCTGCAATGGACGATCACCTACCCCGAGCGCGTGCGTCATTGCCTGGCGATTGCTTCCGCGCCCAAGCTGTCGGCGCAGAACATCGCGTTCAACGAAGTCGCGCGGCAAGCGATCCTGACGGACCCGGAATTCCACGGCGGCTCGTTTCAGGAGCACGGCGTGATCCCCAAACGCGGCCTGATGCTGGCGCGCATGGTCGGGCACATCACGTACCTGTCCGATGATTCGATGGGTGAGAAATTCGGCCGGGGCCTGAAGAACGAAAACCTCAACTACGACTTCCACAGCGTGGAATTCCAGGTCGAAAGCTACCTGCGGTACCAGGGCGAGGAGTTTTCCGGGCGCTTCGACGCCAACACCTATCTGCTGATGACCAAGGCGCTGGACTACTTTGATCCGGCCGCCAACTTCAACGACAACCTCGCCGCCACCTTCGCCAATGCCAGCGCCAGGTTCTGCGTGATGTCGTTCACCACTGACTGGCGCTTCTCCCCGGCCCGCTCGAGGGAACTGGTCGACGCGCTGATGGCGGCGAAAAAGGATGTCTGTTATCTGGAGATCGATGCGCCCCAGGGACACGACGCCTTCCTGATCCCGATCCCGCGCTACTTGCAGGCCTTCTCCAGCTACATGAACCGAATTGCACTCTGAGGACACCATGAGAGCCGACCTGGAAATCATCCAAGACTGGATACCGGCAGGCAGCCGTGTGCTCGACCTCGGCTGCGGCGACGGCGAATTGCTCGCCTGGCTGCAGGAGCACAAGCAAGTGACGGGCTATGGCCTGGAAAACGACGCCGACAACATTGCGCGTTGCGTGGCGCGAGGCGTCAATGTCATCGAACAGGATCTGGACAAGGGGCTGGGCAACTTCGCCAGCAACAGTTTCGATGTGGTGGTCATGACCCAGGCGCTTCAGGCCGTGCACTACCCGGATCGCATCCTCGACGAAATGCTGCGCGTCGGCCGCCAGTGCATCATCACCTTCCCCAACTTCGGGCACTGGCGCTGCCGCTGGTACCTGGCGAGCAAAGGGCGGATGCCGGTTTCCGAATTCCTGCCGTACACGTGGTACAACACCCCGAACATCCACTTCTGCACCTTCGAAGATTTCGAAGAGCTGTGCCGGGGTCGCTCGGCGAAGGTCATTGATCGGCTCGCGGTCGATCAACAGCATCGGCACGGCTGGGCCAGCAAGCGTTGGCCTAATCTGTTGGGTGAAATCGGCATCTACCGCGTCAGCAGCCCAGGCTTGCAGGACCATCAGATTGCCGTGTGACCTGCGCCGCAGGGCGTTAATGCCCTGTCGGCCAGCGCCAGCACTCAGGTAAAAGCAGGCAACAGCCACACACTGGCTCAGCTTCAATCAGCAGATTTTCACGCAGCCGTTTTCACGCAGTCGATTTTCACGGACTCATCATGAATCTCACCCACCTTGTACTGGCCAGCCATAACGCCGGCAAACTCAAAGAACTTCAGGCCATGCTCGGCGCCAGCGTTCAGCTGCGCTCGATCGGCGAGTTCAGCACCGTGGAGCCCGACGAAACCGGGCTGTCGTTCGTCGAGAACGCCATCCTCAAGGCGCGAAACGCCGCACGTATTTCCGGCCTGCCGGCGCTGGCCGATGATTCGGGGCTCGCGGTGGATTATCTGGGCGGTGCGCCGGGCATCTATTCCGCGCGTTACGCCGACGGACAGGGCGATGCGGCGAACAACGCCAAATTGCTGGACGCCCTCAACGACGTCCCCGCCGAACAACGCGGCGCCCAGTTCGTCTGCGTTCTGGCCCTGGTGCGCCACGCCGACGACCCGCTGCCGATCCTCTGCGAAGGCCTGTGGCACGGCCGCATCCTCACCGCCGCCAGCGGCGAGCACGGCTTTGGTTATGACCCATTGTTCTGGGTGCCGGAGCGCAACTGCTCAAGCGCCGAACTCACCCCGGCCGACAAGAACCAGATCAGCCACCGCGCCCGCGCCATGGCCATCCTGCGTCAGCGTCTGGGCCTGAGCCCTGATCAGCAATGACTCAGGATTCCACCACCCGGCCGCTGATTCTCGGCGCGGCCGGCTTCACGACAGAGCCGTCGCGGGCGCCCCTTGCCGAGCTGCCGCCGCTGTCGCTGTACATCCATATCCCATGGTGCGTACGCAAATGCCCGTACTGCGATTTCAACTCCCACACGGCGAGCCCGGTGTTGCCGGAGCAGGAATACGTCGACGCGCTGCTGGCCGATCTCGACCAGGACCTGCCCCACGTCTACGGCCGCGAGCTGAGCACGATCTTTTTCGGTGGCGGCACGCCCAGCCTGTTCAGCGCCGATGCGCTGGGCCGCCTGCTGAGCGGCGTTGAACAACGCATTCGCTTCGCCCCAGACATCGAGATCACGCTGGAAGCCAACCCCGGCACCTTCGAGCAGGTGAAATTCAGCGCCTATCGCGGTCTAGGCATCAATCGTCTGTCCATCGGCATCCAGAGTTTTCAGGAGGCCAAGCTCAAAGCGCTGGGGCGTATCCATAACGGCGATGAGGCCGTGCGGGCTGCCGACATGGCGCGTCGGGCGGGTTTTGATAATTTCAACCTGGACCTTATGCACGGTCTCCCGGACCAGTCCCAGGAAGACGCCCTCGGCGACCTGCGTCAGGCGATCGCCCTCGCCCCGACCCACCTGTCCTGGTATCAGCTGACCCTTGAGCCGAACACGGTGTTCTGGAATCAGCCGCCCACGCTGCCGGAAGATGACATCCTTTGGGATATTCAAGAGGCCGGTCAGACGCTGCTTCGGGAAAACGGCTACGGCCAATACGAAGTGTCGGCCTACGCCCAGCCGGGACGCGAAGCACGGCATAACCTGAATTACTGGAGCTTCGGGGACTTTATCGGGATCGGCGCAGGCGCCCATGGCAAGCTCAGCCATCCGGACGGGCGCATCATCCGCACCTGGAAAACCCGACTGCCCAAGGATTACCTCAACCCGGCCAAGGCTTATCAGGCTGGCGAAAAGCGGCTGCCACTGGATGAGATGCCCTTTGAATTCCTGATGAACGCCCTGCGCCTGACAAAGGGCGTGGACGCTGCATTATTTCAGCACCGCACCGGTCTAAGCGTCGATTCGCTGGCCAGCGCCCGTCTTGAGGCCGAACAACGCGGCTTGCTGGAGACCGATCCGGCACGGCTGGTGGCGACCGCTCGCGGCCAGTTATTCCTCAACGACTTGCTGCAGCACTTTCTTCTGTAAGGCTCAACATTAAGGACACTGAATGGAATTCGTACTCGACTTGCTGGCCACCGTCTCGCGCTGGAGTCGCAGCAATTTGTCGGAAATCGCCTTGGCGTTGGTCGGCTGCCTGCTGATTCTGTTCGGGACCGACATCAAGGGCTGGATCGAAGGCCGCCTCGGCAGCTTTGCCGGCGCGTTGCGCATTCCGATCATGGCGCTGCTCTGCACCGTTGGCAGCGGCGCTGCGCTGATTTATGCCACGCCGTGGGTCGTGCGAGGCCTGAGCCAGTTCAACAACTACAGCCTGGCGCCGGTGTTGGTGGTGGTGCTGGTGTTGATCGGGGTGGTGGCGGATCGGAAATAACCGACCGGAATGCAAAAGCGCCCTTGCCCGCGATGGCGGGAAGGGCGCTCAAGAAATCACACTCCGCTGTTGCCGCGTGCGATCAATCCATCAGCGAATGCTCTGGATGCTGCCTTTGTTGCCGGTCACTTTTACGTTCACTTGCTTGAAGATGAAGTAATCGTTGACGGTGACTTCATAACGCGGCGCGACGATCAGGTCGGAACCGGACGATTTGACCGCCTTGAACGCTGCGGCTGCTTTGGTGGAGGAGATCGGGTCCGGCAGAGGAAGGCCCATGCCACCGCCGCTCGCGCCGCCGTAGGTCACGCCGTCCGCAAACTGCGTGTCGCCGCCGATGTTCAACCAGCCGAACAGAACATTGGTGGATGACTCGCCGCTGATGGCTTCACCGACTTTGACGTCAGCCTTCAGATCAGTCTTCACGTCGCCGGACAGCGAAGCGCTTGGCTGGCTGACGTTGTAGCTGACACAGCCGCTGGTGGTCGCAATCAGCGTGGCGATCGCAGCCATTTGCCAAAACTTGTTCATCTTTATTCCTCGTCATCGATATGGATATATGCAACGGCGGGGACTATGAAGATCAGAACTGAAAATGGATGTCGGACGATTCCGAAGACCCTGTAGCCTTCTTAGGAAGAAATCGAAGGGTTCGTCGTACAAGGCAATTATCGGCTGAAATGTGCTGTAAAAACTCAAAAGCGGCCGCTATTGGGCCGCTCCTGGTCAAGAAGTGATCAGGCCAGCTTCTCGAACTTCAGATCCCAGACCCCGTGACCGAGGCGTTCGCCACGGCGCTCGAACTTGGTGATCGGACGTTCCGCAGGGCGCGGAACGCATTTGCCGTCCTCGGCCAGGTTGCGGTAACCCGGGGCCACATTCATGACTTCCAGCATGTATTCGGCATACGGTTCCCAGTCGGTCGCCATGTGCAGCACGCCGCCCGGCTTCAACTTGGTGCGCACCAGTTCGGCAAATTCGGCTTGAACGATACGGCGCTTGTGATGGCGCGACTTGTGCCACGGGTCCGGGAAGAACAGCATCAGCCGGTCCAGGCTGTTGTCGGCCACACAACGGTTGAGCACTTCGATCGCATCGCAATCGTAAACGCGCAGGTTGGTGAGACCTTGGGTCAGCACGCCGTTGAGTAAAGCGCCAACCCCCGGACGGTGCACTTCCACGCCGATGAAATCCTGCTCTGGCGCGGCGGCGGCCATTTCCAGCAGCGAGTGCCCCATGCCGAAACCGATTTCGAGAGTGCGCGGGGCCGAACGACCAAACACTTCGTCGAAATCAACGGGGGCGTCCGCCAGCGGCAGCACGAACAACTCCTTACCCTGATCCAGGCCACGTTGCTGACCTTCGGTCATGCGACCGGCGCGCATCACGAAGCTCTTGATGCGGCGGTGATGGCCGTCATCGCCTGGCGCTTTGGCATTTTCGTCATTCATCACTTCATCGTCCGGAAGTGGGTCGGGCGTTTGCGAATCAATCATCAACAGGCTCTTACTTGATCAGACCATCCAGCGGCGAGGACGCGCTGGCATAGAGTTTCTTGGGCATACGACCGGCCAGGTAAGCCATGCGTCCCGCCAGAATGGCGTGCTTCATGGCTTCGGCCATCAGCACCGGGTGCTGCGCGTGAGCGATGGCCGAGTTCATCAGCACCGCTTCGCAACCCAGCTCCATGGCAATAGTAGCGTCGGAAGCAGTGCCGACACCCGCATCTACCAGCACCGGGACTTTCGATTCTTCAAGGATGATCTGCAGGTTGTACGGGTTGCAGATCCCCAGGCCAGTACCGATCAGGCCCGCGAGGGGCATCACCGCGCAGCAACCGATTTCGGCGAGCTGGCGGGCAATGATCGGGTCATCGCTGGTGTAGACCATGACGTCGAAGCCGTCCTTCACCAGCGTTTCGGCTGCCTTGAGGGTTTCGATGACATTAGGGAACAGGGTTTTCTGGTCAGCGAGGACTTCCAACTTGACCAGATTGTGGCCATCGAGCAGCTCGCGGGCCAGGCGGCAAGTGCGCACGGCCTCGATGGCGTCGTAGCAACCGGCGGTGTTCGGCAGGATGGTGTAGCGATCCGGCGGCAGCACGTCGAGCAGGTTCGGTTCGCCCGGGTTCTGCCCCAGGTTGGTCCGGCGCACGGCAACGGTCACGATCTCGGCGCCCGAGGCTTCGATGGCCAGTCGGGTCTGTTCCATGTCCGTGTACTTGCCAGTGCCGACCAGCAGGCGCGACTGAAAAGTACGACCGGCCACGGTAAACGGCTTGTCGCTGCGAACGTTGCTCATCTGAAATCCTCTTTACGGTTGAGGTTCTTGCAGTGCTTGCGGATCAGGCCGACAGCACGTCGAAGGCTAGCCGCCACCGATGGCGTGTACCACTTCGACCTGATCGCCCTCGGACAGCGTCGTGGCGGCATGCTGGCTGCGCGGGACGATGTCCAGATTGAGCTCGACGGCGACTCGGCGCCCGGTCAGATCCAGACGTGTCAGCAATGCCGAAACGGTCTCGCCGTCGGGCAGCTCAAAGGATTCACCGTTCAACTGAATGCGCATGCGAGGGGGCAGCCATCATTTTAGGGGGCGAGCATTCTAGCCCGATCGGGCGGTATGACCAAGGCAAAGCCACGCCATTCGTCTCAGGCGTGGCCGAGGGTTGCTGCGCGCTCGACATGAGCGCACGCATTCGGGATCAGAGCGTGTCGAGGCCCAGGCGCCAGGCTGTCCAACCGAGAATCGCCCAGCCGATCAGGAAAAACAGGCCGCCGAAGGGGGTGATGATGCCCAGCTTGGTCGCGCCGGTCAGCGTCATCAGGTAGAGGCTGCCGGAAAACAGGATGATGCCCAGTGTGAAGGAGATGCCTGCGTAGGTGACGAGCCGGCCCTGGATCTGCATCGCCAGCAGCGCCACGCCGAAAATTGCCAGGGCATGAATCAGTTGGTAGAGCACGCCAGTGTGGAAAACCGCGAGGTACTCGGGTGTCAGGCGGTTTTTCAGGCCATGGGCGGCGAACGCGCCAAGGGCGACGCCGGTGAATCCGAAGAAGGAGGCCAGCATCAGAAAGGTTCGTAACATGTACAACTCCAGGCAAGTTCAATGACGCGTCGTCTGTATAATGGCCCGCTCAACCGGTTCGGCCAAGCCATCTCTATGCTGCAATTACTTCTCCGTCGTGTCGCCAAAGGCCTGCTCTGGTTCGCAGCGGCAAGTGTCGTGCTGGTACTGATTTTCCGGTGGGTACCTCCTCCGTTCACTGCGTTGATGGTCGAACGCAAGATCGAATCCTGGTTCGACGGTCAGCCCATTGACCTGCAACGCGACTGGGAGTCATGGGACAACATTTCCGACGACCTGAAAATCGCTGTCATTGCCGGCGAGGATCAGAAGTTCGCCGAGCACTGGGGTTTCGATATCGACGCCATTCAGGCGGCACTGGTTCACAACGAACGGGGCGGCTCCCTGCGCGGGGCCAGTACGCTGAGCCAGCAGGTGTCGAAAAACCTGTTTCTATGGTCGGGCCGCAGCTACTTCCGCAAGGGCCTGGAGGCCTGGTTCACCGGGCTGATCGAGGTGTTCTGGTCCAAGCAGCGCATTCTTGAGGTCTACCTGAACAGCGTGGAATGGGACGACGGCGTCTTCGGCGCCCAGGCCGCTGCGCAGCATCACTTTCATGTGAATGCGAGCCAGCTTTCCACGCAACAGGCCAGCTATTTCGCCGCCGTCCTGCCCAATCCGCGGGAGTGGAGCGCCAGCCACCCCACCAGCTACGTCTCACGCCGCGCAGGCTGGATCCGCCAGCAGATGCGTCAGTTGGGTGGGGATGAGTATTTGATGGGGTTGAATCACAGTCGCAAGTGGTAAGCCCAAGTCTGGCTTTATAGCTTTCGTAGGACTGGCTTTAGCCGGGAAAGCGTTACGCGTCACGCCGCAATCCTAATGGTGCTCAACCCGGCCTCTTCCCGGCTGAAGCCGGTCCTACTCAGAAACCGCGTCCACCTTGCGGGATGGGCAGGGTCAGATTCGCGTTCACGCTGTTAGTAGTTTCCGCATCAGGCGCAATACGTCCCACAAACAAAAACGCCCCGATCACTTCGGGGCGTTTTGCGTTTCGGCGCGGCGATCAGGCAGCGATCGACAGCTTCAGCTTGTTCATCGCGCTCTTTTCGAGCTGACGAATACGCTCGGCAGAGACGTTGTACTTCTCGGCCAGGTCGTGCAGCGTCGCCTTTTCTTCCGCCAGCCAGCGCTGGTACAGAATGTCGCGGCTGCGGTCGTCGAGCACATTCAACGCTTCGTGCAGGTTGGCCGTCGAGCTGTCAGTCCAGTCGGAATCTTCCAGCTGACGCGCCGGATCGTAACGATGGTCTTCCAGGTAGTTGGCCGGCGACTGGAAGGCGCTGTCGTCGTCGGCTTCTGCCGCCGGGTCGAACGCCATGTCGTGGCCGGTCAGACGACTTTCCATCTCGCGCACTTCGCGGGGCTCAACGCCGAGGCTTTCCGCCACGCGATGCACTTCTTCGTTGTTCAGCCAGGCCAGACGCTTCTTCTGGCTGCGCAGATTGAAGAACAGTTTGCGCTGAGCCTTGGTAGTTGCGACTTTTACAATGCGCCAGTTGCGCAGGATGAACTCGTGAATCTCGGCCTTGATCCAGTGCACTGCAAAGGACACCAGGCGCACGCCCATCTCGGGGTTGAAGCGCTTGACGGCCTTCATCAGGCCAACGTTACCTTCCTGAATCAGGTCAGCCTGAGCCAGTCCATAACCGGAATAACTGCGTGCGATATGCACGACAAATCGCAGGTGGGCGAGCACCATCTGCCGAGCCGCCCCTAAATCCTGCTCGTAATAGAGACTCTCGGCCAGTTCACGCTCCTGCTCAGGCGTCAGCAGTGGAATGCTGTTTACCGTATGCACATAGGCTTCCAGGTTTGCACCCGGAACCAAGGCATAAGCAGGTTGCAAAGAATTGGTCATACGAAAAAACCTCCGACACATAACTCGTGCAGTTCAGCACTGCGAAATTGACCGGGAACCGCTAGACAAGTTCCCTCAGCTGAAAAGTCAATAGGTGAAACAAAATTTACTCAAAACTCATGACAACACTACATTCACATCACTAACGAGGCGCCAGCTCTCTCAAATGGCGTGCCACTGCAATCCACGCACCGATATACCCCAACAACACCGCTCCAAGCAAGAGCGACACGCCGTCGGACACCGGCACGCCGGCAAGCGCAAAATCGCTGCCGTAGAGCCCAGCCAGTTTGACCACCGCATCGTTCAGCCAGTCTAGCCCAAAAGCCAGAACACCCCAGGAAAGCACCCCGGCGCCCAGCCCGTACAACGCCCCCATATAAAGGAAAGGCCGACGCACGTAGCTGTCTGTACCGCCTACTAACTTGATGACCTCGATTTCCGTACGACGGTTCTCGATGTGCAGACGAATGGTGTTGCCGATGACCAACAGCAGTGCCGCGACCAGCAAGACGGTCAGGCCGAAGACAAATCGGTCGCCCAGCTTCAGGATAGCGGCCAGCCGCTCAACCCAGACCAGGTCAAGCTGGGCCTGCTGCACCTTGGGCAACTCGGCCAGACGCGTACGTAATGCTTCCAGCGCGGCTTTGTCAACTTCCAGTGGCGTCACCAGCACAACGCCGGGCAGCGGGTTTTCAGGCAGTTCCTTCAACGCCTCGCCCAGACCGGACTGTTTCTGGAACTCGTTCAGTGCCTCATCGCGGCTGATGTACTCGGCATCAGCGACGCCGCCCATTTCCTTGATCTGACGGACAAGACCCTCGCCTTCACTCGGCGATGCGTCCAGTTGGAGGTACAGAGATATCTGCGCCGCACGCTGCCACGAACCGCCCAAGCGCTCGACATTGTTCAACAGCAATGACAGGCCCATCGGCAAGCTCAGCGCGATGGCCATGACCAGACAGGTAAAGAAGCTACCGATGGGCTGCTTGCCGAGACGGCGCAGGCTGTCCAGCAGGCTTGAACGGTGGGCCTCGATCCAGGCGTTGAACAACTCGCCGAAACTCGGGCCGTCATCGTCATCGCGTTTCTTTTTCTTTTGCGGCGCCGGGTCTGAGGCCTTGGGCGCTACACGTTCGGAAACCTTGGGACTGCGGGTGGCACTCATACGCCAGCCTCCCCGTCGCCGATCAATCGGCCGCGCTGCAACGTCAGCATGCGGTGGCGCATCCGCGCGATCAGTGCCAGGTCGTGGCTCGCAATCAGCACACTGGTGCCCAGTCGGTTGATGTCTTCGAACACGCCCATGATTTCGGCGGCGAGTCGCGGGTCGAGGTTACCGGTGGGTTCGTCCGCCAGCAGCAGCGCCGGGCGGTGAACAATGGCGCGAGCAATGCCGACGCGCTGTTGCTGACCGGTGGACAAATCGCCCGGGTACAGCTCGGCTTTGTCGGACAGCGCCACGCGCTCAAGGGCCGAATCGACGCGTTTGACCACTTCGGTCTTGGACAGGCCGAGGATCTGCAGCGGCAGCGCGACGTTATTGAACACCGTGCGATCAAACAGCAGCTGGTGGTTCTGGAACACGACGCCGATCTGACGACGCAAAAACGGAATCTGCGCGGTGCTGATCTGACCCAGGTCCTGACCTGCCAGCAACAGCTTGCCGGTGGTCGGACGTTCCATCGCCAGGAGCAGGCGCAGCAAGGTGCTCTTGCCCGCGCCGGAATGGCCGGTCACAAACAGAAATTCGCCACGACGTACTCGAAAGCTCAGCTCATGCAAGCCGACGTGTCCGTTCGGATAGCGTTTACCGACCTGTTCGAAACGAATCATGGGCGCTCCCGCTCGGCGAATAGGGCTTGGACGAACGGTTCGGCTTCGAAGGTTCGCAGATCGTCGATGCCTTCACCGACACCAATGTAGCGAATCGGCAGGCCGAACTGCTTGGCCAGGGCGAAGATCACGCCGCCCTTGGCCGTCCCGTCGAGCTTGGTCAGCGCGAGGCCGGTCAGCTGGACAGTCTGATTAAACTGCTTGGCCTGATTGATCGCGTTCTGGCCTGTGCCGGCGTCCAGCACCAGCAGGACCTCATGGGGCGCGTCGGCGTCGAGCTTGCCGATCACGCGGCGAACCTTCTTCAACTCTTCCATCAGGTTGTCTTTGGTGTGCAGACGGCCCGCCGTGTCGGCGATCAGCACGTCGATACCGCGCGCCTTGGCGGCCTGCACAGCATCAAAAATCACCGAAGCCGAGTCAGCACCCGTGTGCTGGGCGATCACCGGAATCTTGTTGCGTTCGCCCCAGACCTGCAGTTGCTCAACGGCTGCAGCGCGGAAGGTGTCGCCCGCCGCCAGCATGACCTTCTTGCCTTCCATCTGAAGCTTCTTGGCGAGCTTGCCGATGGTGGTGGTTTTACCCGCGCCATTGACGCCGACGACCAGGATCACGAATGGCTTGTGCTGCGAAGTGATGACCAGCGGTGCTTCCACTGGTTTGAGCATTTCGGTCAGTTCGTTTTGCAGCGACTTGTACAGCGCGTCGCTGTCGGTGAGCTGCTTGCGCGCCACTTTCTGCGTCAGGTTGCGCACGATCGCCGACGTTGCTTCCACACCGACATCTGCGGTCAACAGCCGGGTCTCCAGCTCGTCGAGCATGTCGTCGTCGATGGCTTTTTTGCCGAGGAACAGACTGGCCATGCCTTCGCCAAGGCTGGCGCTGGTTTTCGACAGGCCCTGCTTCAGACGCGCGAAAAAACCAGGCTGCTTGGGTGCCGGGGACCCTTCAAAAGGGACTGGTGGTACGTTGGTTTCAAGAACGGGCACGGCGGCCGCGGCTGGAACCAGCGGCGCAGTGGTCAACGGCGGCGTCAGCGCAGGAAGATCATTGCCGCAAACCGGATCAGGCAGCGCGACGGGGGTCGGCTCGATGGACGGAGCCACTTCAAACGAGCGGGTGTCGATGACCGCCGGCTGAGCGGGGGCTTGCGCCAATGGAGTCGCTGCGGATTCCACGTTGGACTCGGTGTGAACCGGAATCGACGGCGTAACGTGAGGCTCGCGCTCATCGGTGAAAGCCACTGGCTCTTCAGCAACAGGCAGGTGCAGCCAAGGATCTTCGACCGGGGCCGAAAGCGCTTCAGTCGTAGCTGTTTGTGGCAAGGGCTGCGGCGCGGTTTGCGGCGCGCGCTCGGCCGGGATGACCGGGGCGTTGTGCTGCTCAGCAACAGCCGGGGCCTGATCGGGCACGGACTCTGGCGCTGGTGCGGGGGTGTTCTGAGGCGGCTCGGGAGTGACTTCCTGCGGCTTTTTGCGCAGCCATCCGAACAGGCCTTTTTTCTCGCCAGCCGGGGCTGGGGTCTTCTTGTCGTCGTTGGAACCAAACATGGAGGACGGCTATCTCACGGTAACGACGCGCCAGAGCGGCGCCTCTGAAAAATTCTGTATGGGAAACAGACTGCTTTTAGGTCCGCTTGTTCAGCGTTCGCCCTGCCACAGGGGCGGCGCAGTCCCATTGAGCGCACTGCTCGGCCATTTCTTACGAAGCAGGCTTCCGACGCTGACATCTTAGTCATGGTCGTCAGGCAAACTCGCCGCTATCCTAACACCCCCGCGCCCGCTGACGCTAAGCAGGCCGTCTCCAAGGTTCAAATCACGAATGAATGCTCTAGCCCGCTGTGCCGCAGGCCTGCTGCTCAGCACAATCTGTTTGCCCTTCGCCGCATTGGCTGCCGACCCACAACCCACCACCGAATTCAGGCTGGACAACGGCCTGAAGGTCGTCGTGCGTGAAGATCACCGCGCACCGGTCGTGGTTTCGCAGGTCTGGTACAAGGTTGGCTCCAGCTACGAGACGCCTGGACAGACGGGCCTTTCCCATGCGCTGGAACACATGATGTTCAAGGGCAGCTCGAAGGCGGGTCCGGGCGAAGCGTCGCTGATCCTGCGCGACTTGGGCGCCGAAGAGAACGCCTTCACCGGCGACGACTACACCGCTTATTACCAGGTCCTGGCTCGTGATCGACTGGCGGTTGCCTTCGAACTGGAAGCCGACCGCATGGCCACCCTGCGCCTGCCGCCTGAAGAGTTCGCCCGGGAAATCGAAGTCATCAAGGAAGAGCGCCGCCTGCGCACCGATGACAAGCCGAACGCCAAGGCCTACGAGCGCTTCAAGGCCATCGCCTACCCCGCCAGCGGCTACCACACGCCGACCATCGGCTGGATGGCGGACCTTGAGCGCATGAAGGTCGAGGAGCTGCGCCACTGGTATGAATCCTGGTACGTACCCAACAATGCCACGCTGGTGGTGGTGGGCGACGTGAAGCCCGATGAGGTCAAGGCCCTGGCTGAGCGCTTCTTCGGCCCGGTTCCGCGCCGCGATGTACCGCCCTCGAAAAAGCCGCTGGAGCTGGCCGAACCTGGTCTGCGCCAGATCACTGTGCATGTCGCCACGCAGATGCCGAGCCTGATGTATGGCTTCAACGTGCCGAGCCTGGCCACCGCCACCGATCCACAGTCGGTCAACGCACTCCGCCTGATTTCGGCCTTGCTCGACGGTGGCTACAGTGCGCGCATTCCGACCCGCCTGGAGCGCGGCGAAGAACTGGTGACCGGCGCTTCGTCCGACTACGACGCCTACACCCGCGGCGACAGCCTGTTCACCCTCAGCGCCACACCCAATCAACAGAAGAAGAAAACCCTCGCCGACGCTGAAGCCGGTATCTGGCGCCTGCTCGACGAGCTGAAAACCAAGCCGCCCGCCAAGGAAGAGCTGGAACGGGTCCGGGCCCAGGTGATCGCCGGGTTGGTCTATGAGCGCGACTCCATTACCAGTCAGGCCAGCACCATTGGCGAACTGGAAACAGTGGGCCTGTCCTGGAAGCTCATCGATCAGGAACTGGCAGGGCTGCAAAGCGTGACGCCGGAAGACATCCAGAAAGCCGCCCGTACTTACTTCACCCGCGAGCGCCTTGCCGTTGCGCATGTTTTGCCTGAGGAGAAAGCCCAATGAGCCAGCGCTACGAATCCCGCTTTGCGCGAACGCGGGCCTGCTCATTCGCACTCGCCGTAACGCTTGGTCTGTTAGGTGCCCCATGGGCGATGGCAGAGACCGCCGCCGAAGCCCCGAAAGCCATCGACAAGGCGGCCAGTACGCTGGAGTCCCTGAAGGAACTGGACGGTAAAGCGCCGGCGCGCCGTTCGCTGAACATCCAGTCGTGGAATACCGCCGAAGGCGCTCGCGTGCTCTTTGTTGAAGCCCATGAGCTGCCAATGTTCGACATGCGCCTGCTGTTCGCGGCCGGTAGCAGTCAGGATGGCGCCACCCCCGGCATCGCGCTGGTCACCAACGCGATGCTCAACGAAGGCATCAAAGGCAAGAACGTCAGCGCCATCGCCGAAGGTTTCGAAGGGCTGGGCGCTGATTTCGGCAACGGCTCCTATCGCGACATGGCAATCGCTTCGCTGCGCAGCCTGAGCGCCGCCGACAAACGCGAGCCCGCGTTGAAACTGTTTGCCGACGTGGTGGGCAAACCGACATTCCCGGCGGACTCGCTGGCGCGAATCAAAAACCAGTTGCTGGCGGGCTTTGAATATCAGAAGCAGAACCCGGGCAAGCTGGCAGGCGACGAGCTGTTCAAGCGGTTGTACGGCGATCATCCCTACGCGCACCCGAGCATGGGCACGGCTAAAAGCATCGCGCCTCTGACGTTGGCTCAACTGAAGGCCTTTCATGCCAAGGCCTACGCCGCTGGCAACGCAGTGATCGCGCTGGTTGGCGACCTGACGCGCGCAGAAGCCGAAGCGGTAGCAACCCAAGTGTCCGCCGCGCTGCCGAAAGGCCCGGCGCTGGCACAAACCGTTGCCCCGACCGAGCCCAAGCCGAGTGAAACCCACATCGAGTTCCCGTCCAAGCAGACGCACCTGATGCTGGCTGAACTGGGCATTACCCGAGGCGACCCTGACTACGCGGCCCTGTCACTGGGCAACTCGATCCTCGGTGGCGGCGGCTTCGGCAGCCGCCTGATGACCGAAGTCCGGGAAAAACGCGGCCTGACCTACGGTGTGTCTTCAGGCTTCACGCCGATGCAGGCACAGGGTCCGTTCATGATCAGCCTGCAGACACGGGCCGAACTGAGCGAAAACACCCTGAAGCTGGTCAAGGACATTACCCGTGACTTCCTTGCCAACGGCCCGACCCAGAAAGAGCTCGACGATGCCAAGCGCGAACTGGCCGGCAGCTTTCCTCTGGCGACCGCCAGCAATGCGGCCATCGTTGGCCAACTGGGCGCGGTCGGCTTCTATAATCTGCCGCTGACCTACCTGGAAGATTTCATGACGCAGTCCCAGAGCGTGACGGTCGAACAGATCAAGACCGTGATGAACAAACATCTGGACGCTGACAAGCTGGTGATCGTGACCGCAGGTCCGACCGTCCCGCAGAAGCCGCTGCCACCCCCTACCGACAAACCCGCTGAGCAACCGCTCGGCGTTCCGGAGCACTGATGACCTCGACTTCCAAGCCGCCGCGTATCCACAAAGGGCACAAAATCCACACGGGCCTCGGCCAACTGCGGATCATCGGCGGCGAATGGCGCAGTCGGCGTCTGAGTTTCCCTGACGCCCCCGGTCTGCGCCCGACGCCGGACCGTGTGCGGGAAACCCTGTTCAACTGGCTGGCGCCGTACATCGAGGGCGCGCGCGTCCTCGATCCGTTCGCCGGCAGCGGCGCGCTGTACCTTGAAGCCCTGTCGCGCGGCGCCAGCATGGGCTTGGCGCTGGACACCAACTCCATGGCGATCTCCAGCCTGCGCGAACACCTCGGCACGCTGCGTTGCACCGTCGGCAAAACCGCGACGGGCGACGCACTCCGCCATCTGGAAACCCAGCCGGCTGAACAGTTCGACGTGGTCTTCCTCGACCCGCCGTTCCACCAGGATTTGCTGATGCCTGCGTGCACGTTGCTGGAAGAGCGCAACTGGCTGGCGGACAGCGCGTGGATCTACACCGAAAGCGAGACCGCGCCGTCGACGCTGGGCATGCCTGCCAACTGGCGCCTGCACCGTGAGAAGAAAGCCGGTCAGGTTCACTACGCGGTGTGGGAACGAAGTGCCGTCGCGAGCTGACCTTCCCGTGTTCGTCCCGGCCTTCGGCCTGGGCAACCCGCACTTGCAGACGCTGTGGGGACCGCTCTGGCGTCCGACCACGCACCTCGAGCGTAGGCGTGAGCGCATCTGGCTGGAAGACGGCGATTTCCTCGACATGGACTGGCACGGCCCGCACGACGCAAACGTGCCGGTCGTGCTCGTGCTGCACGGTCTGACCGGCTCGTCCAACTCCCCCTATGTCGCCGGGCTGCAGCACGCCATGGAAAAACGCGGCTGGGCGAGCGTCGCCCTCAATTGGCGAGGTTGCTCGGGGGAGCCAAACCTGTTGCCCCGCAGCTATCACTCGGGGGCCAGTGAAGACCTTGCCGCCGTAATCGATCATCTGCGCAAGGCAAGACCGTTGGCGCCGCTTTACGCGGTCGGGTATTCCCTCGGCGGCAACATCTTGCTCAAGCACCTCGGCGAAACCGGGCTCGACAGCCACCTGCAAGGCGCTGCGGCGGTGTCGGTGCCGTTTAGGCTGGATGAATGCGCCGACCGAATCGGGCTGGGGTTTTCCAGGGTTTACCAGCGGCACTTCATGCGCGAGATGATCGGCTACATCAAGGACAAGCAGAGACGCTTTCAGCATGAAGGTCTCAGCGATGGCCTTGCAGAACTCGCGGCGCTGGGTTCGCTGAAAGACATGCGCACATTTTGGGATTTCGACGGCCGTGTGACAGCGCCACTGAATGGATTCGTGGACGCCCATGATTACTACCGGCGCGCCTCCGGTCGGTACTTCCTCGGCGCCATCCGTACGCCCACCCTGCTGATCCAGTCCCTGGACGACCCGTTCGTGTTCAAGCACAGCCTGCCTGAAGCCTCTGAGCTGTCGTCCAGCACCGCGTTCGACCTGCAGAAAAAAGGCGGGCATGTGGGTTTTGTCGGCGGCACCATCAGAACGCCGACGTATTACCTGGAGCAGCGGATTCCGGCGTGGCTGGCGGACGTCCATGGCGCGCAGATAAACCGCTAACGTCTGCACGATCGTTCAAGACACTTATGCGCCGCCCGCTTACCATCCGGGGCATAAGGAGAAAAACCATGTCCCGTTACCCATTCTTCGTCCGCGGCCTTCGCGACAGCGTGCCGATGCTGGTCGGCATTGCACCGTTCGGCATTATCTTCGGCACCCTCGCCGGCGTGGGCGGGCTGACGTTATGGCAGGCCGTCGGCATGTCGATGTTCGTTTACGCAGGGTCGGCGCAATTCATCGTCATCAGCCTGATGGGCGCCGGGGCCGGCGCGGTGGTGATTCTGTTGACGACCTTCATCGTCAATCTGCGCCATGTGCTGTACAGCGCCACCTTGCAGCCACAGGTTCAGGGACTGCCACAGCGCTGGCGACTGTTGCTGGCGTTCTGGCTGACGGACGAAACCTTCGCGATCGTCCAACGCCACTACCTGGTCCACGGCCGGACGCCACTCGCACATTGGTACTGGCTGGGTGTCGCGAGTTCGCTGTATGCCTGCTGGGTCAGCAGCTCGCTGGTGGGCGTGCTGTTTGGTCAGGCTTTTCCCGATATGGCCAGCTGGGGCCTGGAGTTCGCGATGCTGGCGACCTTCATAGGCATCGTCGTGCCCCTGCTGCGCAACCAGCCGCAGATTGCCGCCGCGTTGGTCGCCGGCGCAGTTGCCCTGCTGACGTGGTCGTGGCCCTACAAGCTGGGGCTCATGGCCGCGGCCTTCAGTGGCATCACAGCGGGGGTGCTTCTGGAAAGACGGCAGCCAGAAAGGCAGGACGAGATGCACCCGGACGAGGTGCGCCCATGACGTACTGGTGGCTGATTATGGGCATGGCTGCGATCACTTTTCTGATGCGCTACAGCCTGTTCGCTTGGCCGAACCTGCGTTTCTCGCCGCTGGTGCGCCAAGGCCTGCATTACGTACCCACCGCCGTGCTGACGGCCATCGTCGTGCCTGGCATGTTGCTGCCCGACGGCGCGCATTGGCAGCTGTCCCTGGACAACGCCTATTTGCTGGCCGGGATCGTGTCGATTGGCATTGCGGCCATGAGCCGCAATCTCCTGGCGACCATCGGCGGCGGGTTGCTGGTGTTCTTCTTGCTGCGCTGGGCGATGGGGCAGATGTGAGGCACACACGCCGCCACCTCAGTCCCCGGTCGCGACGCCCCGCTGCGGATCATTGATCCACTCGCTCCACGAGCCCGCGTACAGCGCCCCCAACGGATACCCGGCGAGGGCCAGGGCAAACAGGTTGTGACAGGCCGTCACGCCGGAACCGCAATAAGCGACCAGCGCTTCTGCAGGGCGACCATGCAGCGCCTCGGCGAACCGCTGCTTCAGCTGCTCCGGTGGGAGAAACCGGCCATCCGGCCCGAGGTTGTCGGTGAATGCCGCGCACTGCGCGCCCGGAATGTGCCCCGCGATAGGATCGATGGGCTCGACCTCACCCCGGAACCGCGCGGGTGCACGCGCATCGACCAAGGTCATGGCGGGATCGCCGATGCGGGCCTTTAGCTGCCCGGCCGTCAGCACCATCGCGTCATCCGGCACGCCGTCGAACGAACCCTCGGGCTGATGCGGCGGATCAAGACTCAGCGGTAGACCCGCCCCATGCCAGGCTTTGAGCCCGCCATCGAGCACAAAAACGCCGTCGCGCTTGCCCAGCCACGCCAGCAACCACCAGGCTCGGGCGGCATAAGCACCCGGGCCATCGTCGTACAGCACGATGTCGCTCTGATCGTTCACACCCCAGAAGCGCAAGCGCTCGATCAGCCGCTGGGGATCCGGCAGCGGGTGGCGACCGGTGACACCTTTGGTGATGGACCCACTGAGGTCATTGAGCAAATCAGCGTAAGAAGCCCCTTCGATATGGCCCTCTGCGTAGCTGCGCTGGCCGTAGTCCAGATCGTCCAGCGACGAACGACAATCCAGTATCACTAGCCCGGGCCGGGTCAGGCGTTCTGACAATTGTTGCGGGCTGATCAGTTGCGCGATGGACATGACAGGCTCCTGCAGGCAGTAAAAAATGGCGATATGACAATCAGTTCAGACAGCCAGGCTGATTCAGCCGGCGTCTTCCAGTGCCTTGGCCAATGGCACATAAAACTCCGCGCACAGCGCATTCACCGCTTCCCGCGCCTGGGGCGTCACGTAGGCCAGTTCCAGCATCAGCACCTGATAGACCCCGCGACGAATCGCGTCCTCATTCGGGTGCGCGGCGTTTTCCCGCGTGGTGCACAGAAAACGTACCCATGACGTGAGGATGATCCAGGCATTGAGCGTCAGTGATTCGATCTGCACCTTATCCATGCTCAGAATCTGCGCGTCGACAAAGCCGCTGTAAATGGACATCGCCTTGATCAGGCAGTGTTGGGAAAAGCGTCGGTAGCGCACCGCCAGCTCTGGATCGGTTTCAAGCAGATGCTCGAGGTCGCGGTGCAGAAAACGATAGCGCCACATGCCGTCGAGAATCGCCATCAAGTAATGGCGCTTGTCTTCAACACCCGGCAGGCGACCCTTGGGCGGGTGCAGAAAGCTGTCGACCAGCGTTTCGTATTCAGTGAACAACTCGGCGATGATCGCCTGCTTGTTGGGGAAGTGGTAGTACAGATTGCCAGGCGACATTTCCATGTGCGCAGCGATGTGATTGGTGCTGACGCCGCGCTCGCCCTGCTGATTGAACAGCTCCAGGCTGCTGTGCACGATGCGTTCACGGGTGTTGATGCGTACGGTTTTGATGCGCGGCGCCATGTTCAACTCGAACGTCGAAACGTAACAGGGATGTGCCGGATCTTAACGCAAGCGTTGGGCCCGTTGCAGACTTCATCGCTCCAGGGCAGTCGCCAGCCTGATCCGAACCACCGCTGCGACGCCGATACCCAGCCCGGCTGCCGCCAGCATGTTGATCAAGATGACGCCGCGCAGCCCGATCGGCGCTGTCAGTATCCCGACGAGCAGACCGGCCAGCGGTTGCGACAGGTTGTTCAGCAGTGTGATGACGCCCACGGTCTTGCCGAAGTCGCGCGCGGGGATGACCCGCTGACGGATGCTGCGCATGTACACGTTGAACATCTTGTCGAAGCCGACGATCAGCAGAAAGCCGACAAGGTAGACCTCGGATGACGCGCTCGTGGCGGTAATGAATGCCCCCAGCAGCAAGGCAATGTATGACATCGCACCGAGCAGTTTCAGCGGCAGGCTGACCCGTGCCAGGACAAACAGAATTCCGATGGTCAGCAAGGCGCCCGCCGCCTGCAGCCCAGCGTAGTAATCTTTACTCTCACTGAATGAGCCGATGACCATCGCCGCCGAGCTGGCCAGCGTGACACCGACGATCAGGTTGACGCCGACCGCCAGCAAAATGATCTTCTTCAGCTCGGCCAATCGGAAGATGTGTCCGAAGGCGATTTTCAACGGCTGTGTCCAGCGGCCTACGTCCTGATCGAACCGCTCCAGCGTAATATTGCTGTTGCGCTGCCAGACTCGCATGGCGAGATCCGCCGCGACGAAAACCAGCGCCACGCCGATGACAACGCCCCACCACGGGCAGATTTCCAGCGCCAGCGCCGCCAGCAAAGGCCCGAGCACCAGGCCGGTCTGGTCGGCAATCTGTGAGTAGGACAGCGTCTTGCCGTAGCGGTAATCCGGGAAAATATGCGGCATCACCACTTCCCGGGCCATGATCCCCTGGGTGGTCAGGACGCCACAGACCGCCGACAGAATGATCAGCCAGTAGATCCCGCCAAACAGGCCATATAGCCCCATTGCGGCCAGGCAGATAACAGCCCGGTAAACCTGACTGATGTGCAGCAGCCGGATGGGCGAGTATTTATCGCAAAGCGCGCCGCAAACCGGGAATGCAAGGAAGCGCGGCAATGTCTCGACGAAGAACGCCAGCCCCGCCAGGGAAGCGCTGTTGGTGGTCTGGAAAACAATCAGCGGCACCAGAAACAGGAGCACCTGATCGGCGAGACGAGACAGGAAAAGGGAAAGAAAAAACGCCAGATAGTCCGTGCGCATTGAGACTCCGTGTCAGGTGGTGCGGGGCGGCAGTTCAGTTTTTGCCCGGACAGTCTGGCGTGCGCCTGCGAGCGAATGCAAGGGCCGTTGACTTCATAGAGCAATGACTCTAAAAGCACTGCATAACTTCAACAAGGACCGCCGCGATGCCCGTCGACTCTAATCTTCTGCCATATGCAGACGACGCTCCTTGCCCGCGCCGCCATCTGGAGCAGGTATTCGACGAACAACGACGCGCATTCGCCGCCAATCCGATGCCGGTCCTGCAAGAGCGCAAACAATGGCTCGATCGCTTGCACACGCTGCTCAGCAGCGAGCGCCAGGCGATCATTGATGCAATCAACGCTGATTTCAGCCACCGCAGCGCCGACGAAACGCTTCTCGCCGAGCTGATGCCCTGCCTGCACAACATCCGTCACGCCCAGCGTCATTTGAAGAAATGGATGCGGCCCGCCCGCCGAAGCGTCGGCATGGCGTTCCAGCCCGCCAGCGCCAAAGTCGTTTACCAGCCATTGGGCGTGATCGGCGTGGTGGTGCCTTGGAATTACCCGCTGTACCTGGCCATCGGGCCGCTGGTGGGCGCACTGGCGGCGGGTAACCGCGTGATGCTCAAGCTCAGCGAATCCACGCCCGCCACCGGCGCGCTGCTGAAAAGCCTGCTGGCGCGGGTGTTTGCGGAAGATCACGTCAGCGTTGTACTGGGCGAGGCGGAGGTTGGCGTGGCCTTCTCGATATTGCCGTTTGATCACTTATTGTTCACGGGCGCCACCAGCGTCGGGCGGCATGTCATGCGCGCGGCGGCGGACAACCTCACGCCGGTGACGCTGGAGCTGGGCGGAAAATCCCCCTCCATCGTGTCCCGCGACGTACCGCTCAAGGACGCCGCCGAGCGCATCGCTTTCGGCAAAACCCTCAACGCCGGACAAACCTGCGTGGCTCCCGACTACGTGCTGGTGCCCAAGGATCGCGTTGACGAATTCGTCGAATCCTACAAGGAGGCGGTCACACGGTTTTATCCGACATTGACGGATAACCCGGACTACACCGCGATCATCAATCAGCGGCATGTCGCACGCCTGAATTCGTATCTCGCCGACGCGCAAGCCAAAGGTGCTCGGGTGATTCAGCTTTTCCCCGAGGGGCAGGACAGGAGGATGCCGTTCAGCCTGATTCTGGATGTGAGCGACGACATGCTGATCATGCAGGACGAGATCTTCGGCCCGCTGCTGCCGATCGTGCCCTACGACCAGATCGAGCAGGCGTTCGCCTACATCAATCAGCGGCCCAGGCCACTGGCGCTGTACTACTTCGGCTACGAACGGCATGAACAGAGCCGCGTGCTGGAGCAGACGCATTCGGGCGGCGTCTGCTTGAATGACACCCTGCTCCATGTCGCCCAGGACGACTTGCCTTTCGGCGGCATCGGCGCGTCAGGCATGGGCCATTACCACGGACACGAGGGGTTTTTGACGTTTAGTCATGCCAAAGGCGTGTTGATCAAACAGCGGTTCAACGCGGCGCGGCTGCTCTACCCGCCCTATGGAAAGGCGATCCAGACGCTGATTCAGCGACTGTTCGTGCGCTGATGCGCTTGCGAATTCTGACTGACCCAACGCCCCCGTGCATTGGGCTGGCTGTGGAACATTGTGGGACTGGCTTTAGCGCGTCACACCGCAAATCTGACGGTGCCCACACTGGCCGCTTCCCGGCTGAAGCCGGTCCCACTATTTGAACGCGATCGTCCTGTAGCACAGGCTTTAGCCGGGAAGACGTCTCGCGTCAGACCGCAAATCTGACGGTGCCCACACTGGCCTCTTCCCGGCTGAAGCCGGTCCCACTATTTGAACGCGATCGTCCTGTAGGACTGGCTTTAG
>NZ_JAUERW010000023.1:0-64672 GCF_041060465.1 Pseudomonas sp. W2Oct36 | reverse complement strand
AGCCCAGTAGGACCGGCTTCAGCCGGGAAGAGGCCGGTGTAGGCGACAACAATCTCGCGGTGTGACACATGACGCCTTCCCGGCTAAAGCCGGTCCCACAACACACGCGGTCAGTCAGTGGGACCTGCTAGCCCAGTAGGACCGGATTCAGCCGGGAAAAGGCCGGTGTAGGCGACAACAATCTCGCGGTGTGACACATGACGCCTTCCCGGCTAAAGCCGGTCCCACAAAAAGCAGTCCGTGCCAACCCGCGAGAACTCACTGCTGCCCGTTCTCCCAACCCCCGCCCAGCGCCAGGAACAGGTCGATCTGTCCCATTGCCACTTGGGTATTCGCCGCCGCCAGTTGCGCGGTGACGTCGGTGTAGGTGCGGGTGGCTTGCAGGTCGGCGAGGAAGGATTCGCGGCCGGCCAGGAAGAACCGATGGGTCTGGTCCGCAGCCTGGCGCGCCGACTCCTCGGTTTCAACCAACGCATCGCGGCGTTCCAGCAGCGCGGTGTATTGCGACAGCCCGGTCTGGGCTTCGCGGATCGCGTTCAGCACCACGCCATCAAAACGCGCCAGCGCCACCTGATTCGACGCTTCGGCGATGTGAATTCGCGCCCGTGCGCCATTGGACGGGATGGTCCAATTGATCACCCCACCAAAGCCCCAGCGATTGGTCGACGGATCGCCCAGTTCATCCAGAATCCCCACAGTGCCTACGGTCGCGCCGATGCTGATGTCCGGATACAACTCGCCGGTCGCCACACCAATGGCCGCGGTCGACATCGCCAGGCGGCGTTCTGCCTGACGGACATCGGGGCGACGCTTGAGCAGCGCGGCGCCATCGCCCACCGGCATGACTTGAGCGATGTGCGGCAGCTCGGCGCATTCCGCCACTCCTTGCGGCAACTGGTTCAGCGGCCGGGCGAGGAGCATCGACAACCGATACAACGCCGACTTCTGCGCCGCTTCATAACGCGGTAAGTCAGCACGCAGCGAGCGGAACTGGGTTTGCGAGCGCGTCACCTGGGTTTCATCGCCACGGCCGGCATCGCGCAGGCGTTGGGTCAGGCTCAGGCCCTGCTTCTGCAGGTCCAGGGAGTGCAGGGCGATGTTGCGTTCTTCGTTGGCGGCGCACACCTGGGTGTACGCGCGGACCACATCGGCCACCAACGTGATGCGTGCCGTGTCGGCCGCCGCCTGGGTCGCGTCAGCGTTGGCCTGGGCCGCTTCGATCCCGCGCTGCAGCACGCCGAACAGGTCGAACTGATACGAAGTGGTCAGGCCGACATCGCCGACGTTCGCCACCGGTACTTTCTCCGGCTGCAGATAGGCCTGGCCGGACTCCTGCAAGCGCTGCGCACCGGCTTTGGCCGTGCCGCTCCAGCCGCCGGCCGCATCGGCTTCGTTCATCTGAAAGCGCGCCCGTTGCAGGTTCGCCGCCGCGACGCGCAAATCGGTGCTCGACACCAGCGCCTGACCCACCAGTTCATCAAGCTTCGGATCGTGATACAGCCGCCACCAGTCAGCCGGCACCGGCGCCGACACCACATTGGTCGACGAACCGGCCAGCTCGCCGTGCAGATCGGGGCGATTGACGGCGGCTTTCTCGGGCAGCGTGTAATCCGGGCCGACCACGGTGCAAGCCGACAGCAGCAAGCCCAGGCCCACGGTCAGCAGGCGTGCGCGGTGTTTCATTTGGGCGCTCCTGGCTGGACGGTTTGATCATTTCCCTGAGTATCTGCGCGGGCGTCATCGATGATCGATACCGTCGCCGTGCGCCCGGCAATCATGCGGAAATCCGCCGGCACTTCATCAAAGGCAATGCGCACCGGAATCCGCTGGGCCAGACGCACCCAGCTGAACGCCGGATTGACGTTGGGCAGCAGGTTCGAGCCGCTGCTGCGGTCGCGGTCTTCGATGGCGGCGACGATGCTCACCACATGGCCGCGCAGGCGGGCGTTGTCGCCGATCACGCGGATGTCTACGCCGGAGCCGATGTGAATCCCGTCCAGTTTGGTTTCTTCAAAGTAGCCGTCGATGTGGAAGGAGTTGCTGTCCACCACCGACAACACCGGGCGCCCGGCGCTAACGAATTCGCGGTCGCGGGGCGCACGGTCGTTGAGGTAGCCGTCCACCGGGCTGCGGATCACCGAGCGGTCCAGGTTCAGTTGCGCCGAATCGACCGCCACTTGGGCTTCGTTCAGGGCCGACAACGCGCGGGCTTCCCTGGACTGGCTTTCTTCCAATTGCTCGCGGGCCACTAGATTGCCGAGGCTGCGGTTACGCCGGTTTTCGCGCTGGGCCTGTTCCCAGGTTTCCTTGCGCTCGGCCACGGTCGCCTGGGCCTGGCGCAAGGCGAGACGGAAGCGGTCCTGGTCGATGGTGAACAGCAACTGGCCTTTCTTGACCAGTTGGTTGTCACTCACCGCGACCTTCTCGATCAGCCCCGAAACGTCCGGAGCGATCTGGATCACGTCGGCGCGGATGTGCCCGTCGCGGGTCCAGGGCGCGTACATGTAATACATCACCATGCGCCACACGACGATCGCGGCGAGGGTGACAACCAGCAGGGTCAGGACCACGCGGCCCAGCGTCAGTAGAGGTTTTTTCATTTCATCAGGTATCGACTTAGGGTATCCACGACGCCGAGCAACAGAGCGTATAGACCGACGTTGAACAAAGCCCGGTGCCAGACCAGGCGGTAGAAGCGGGCGCGCGTCAACACGGCGTGCACCACCAGAAAAATCAGGTAAGCGATGCCCATCAGCACCAGAAAGGTCGGCAGGAAGATCCCGCTGATGTCCACATCACCGATCATAAGGGCGCTCCATCGATGCCATAGGGCGGTTGTTCTTCCTGCTCGGCGAGCACATCGACGATCTCCACACCCGGCAGCAGCGCCAGGCGCAAGCCACTGAGGGCGTGCAGCAGATTCAGCCGCGCGTCGTCATCATCTTCGCCGTTGAACGCCAGCGCGCGGCGGGCGCGGTCCATGGTCATCAGCAGACCTTTAGGGGCGGGCAAACGCTCCCGGGCTTTCAGGCAGGCGCGGAAATGCGCACCGACTTCGGTCGCGACCTGGCGCAACAGCTGGCGCGGCGCGGGGTCGACCCGTGGCATGTAGGCCAGCAAGTCCAGCATGTTCAGGGCAACCCGCGCTTCGCGCAGTGCAGTGGTGGAATCCTGCGCGGTGATCGCCAGGCGCGGCAGGTGCTGCATCAGCCGGTCCAGCATGCGCACGCCCATGTGCCGGTGCTCGGCCAGGGTGGCGTCTTCGCTGAGGGAGACGATGTCGCGCCAGCTGAAGCGGGTCAGGCGCCTGGCCGCCACTTCGGTGCCGAACGGCCTGACGATCAGCGTCCAGACGAAGGCGAATGCCAGACCCGCCGGCCCGGCCAGGTTGGAATTGACGAAGTTGACGAAGTCGGCGTCGTAGGCGCTCTGGATGCTGATGAAGGACGAAGTGTTGACGATGGTCAGCAGCGTGCCGAGGTAGAACTTCGGCTGAACGGTCAGGGTGCCGACGCAGATGAACGGCACTGAAAACGCCAGCACCAGCATCGGGAAGTCGTGCAGGTTGGGCAGCACCACGAACAGATAGAGGCTGGCGAAGATCACCGACATCATGGTCCAGAAGAAGAAGCGGTAGATCTGCGGCGCCGGGTCGTCCATCGCCGCGAAGAAGCTGCACGACACCGCCGCCAGCGCCACTGCGCTCGCGCCATCCTGCCAGCCCAGCAAGATCCACAGCACCGACGCGACGATGATGGCGCTGACCGAGGTCGCCACCGAATACAGCATCATCCCGCGATCGAGAAACGGCGACAGCCGCCCCAGCCGCCAATGGCGATACACCGCGCGCCACGCCGAGTGGTCATCGGTCTCGATGGCGTGCTGCAGGCTGCGGCAGTCCTGCCACAGGTCAATCCACTCGCGCAGGCGATACAGCGCGTTCGACAGCAGCAGGTGCCGGCGATCGTCAATCTGCGCAGGGGTGGGTTGCAGGCGATCAAGCTCGGTGTGCAGAGCTTTCCAATACGTGATCGGTGCACCTTCTGCGGTCTGCTCGACCCAGTCGCGGCATTCGATCAGCAGCGGGGCGAGGTCGGCGACGTGCTCGGGCGAACGCCGCTCCAGCGCCCAGAGTGCATCGTCCAGGGCGTCGATGACCGGCAGCAGATGAATCATCCGTCCGCGCAGTTCCTTGGCGTTGCGCACGGTCTGGCGATGGGCGCCTTCGTGGGGCAACTGGCCGATCATCAGCTCCAGGCTGTTGAAGGTCCCGACCATGGCCGTGCGCAGGCCGCCGACGGCTTCCGGCGTGGCGCTGCGCGAGAGGAACAGGTCGCTGTAAGCCGAGGCGTCCTTGAACCACTTGCCCATGGCGTCGACGAGCACCGGCGCCAGCCGACGCGGCCAGAACATCGCGCCGACCACCGCGGCGCAGACGATACCGAGGAAGATTTCCTCTGTGCGCGAGACGGCGATGTCGAACACCGCCTGGGGGTTGTCGACCACGGGGAAGGAAATCAGCGGCATGGTGTAACCCGCCAGCATCAGCGCGTAGCTGTTGGCGGTGCGCAAGTGCAGGGACAAGAAGAGCAGGGTGCCGGTCCACAGTGCGATGACCACGGCCAGCAAAAACGGCGTCTGCACGAACATCGGCACCAGCACCACCGACGCTGCGGCGCCGAGCAGCGTGCCGGCGGCGCGGTACAGCGCCTTGGAACTGGTCGGCGCCACGAACGGGCTGGAAACGATGTACACCGTTGCCATCGCCCAATAGGGGCGGGGCAGTTCCATCATCAGTGCGATGTACAGCGCCAGCATCGACGCCGCGAACGTGCGCACGCCGTAGAACCAGTCGCGACCCGGCGGTACGCCGTCGAAAAACCCGTTGAACCTGCCGCTCAAGATGACGACTCCGGCGCCATTGGCGTGGCTTGGGCGATGGCGTTGAACACCCGTAACGTTGCCTCCAGGTCGGCGGGATCGACGTTGCTGAAGATGTCGCGGCGCAGGCGGATCAGCTCTTCCTCGATGGCGTTGGCCAACGCGCGGCCCTCATCGGTCAGGCTCAAGGCCTTGGCGCGTCGGTCGGTGGGGTCTTCGGTGCGCTGCACCAGTCCGGCCTTGCACAGCTGATCGAGCAGGCGCACCAGTGAGGGGCTTTCCAGCCCGCAGGCCTGGGCCACCGTCACCTGACGCACGCCTTCACCCAGGCGCGCGATCATCAGCAACGGGCCGGCGCAGGCTTCGGTGACGCCAACGTTGATCAGCGTGGTCTGGCAGACACGACGCCACTGCCGGGAGGCCGCGACGACGCCGCCGGTAATGCGCATTTGCAGGGTGTCAGGGTTCATGAAGAGGCCATTGGAACGATACAGAGTTTGGTTAGGGCCTGAATGATTAGGCGCTGCATTATTAGGTTGCTAACTAATAATATCTTGTAACACTGTGGGGTCGTCAAATGGAATCTGTCTTGGGGCGCCGGGCGGATTGTCGCAGGACGGTCTGGCCGGATGTTTGACAGAGAGTATGGGGCGCGCCAGATGGCTCTGATCGCTGAGTAGGAAGGCGGGACGACCCGAAGCAGGAATTTTCCGATACCGTCTGTCGGCTGAATCCTCGCTGGCTGAACTAATTTTCTGAGCGTCGTCTAAGCGCTCCTCCAAAAAAATGGCGCCAAATTATTAGCCCTTCTCCCCGGTTTCCGCTGGTTGGGCAAAACATGGGGGCAATGAGCCACTTTGCCTTAATAGTGGCACTGTGCTTTCTTTGGGGGCTGCTTCTGCAGGTTCGGCGGTTTCTTGACTCCGGGGGCGACTAAAGATCAAACGGTTCAGCCGATAGCAAAGATGACGGGAACGGCAGTGACAGGCCTGTTCCAGACACCTTCTTTGCTGTGCGCCTCGCGCACCATGAGTGCACCCATGATTGATCTCGCCATCTGGAATCTTTCTATACCGGTCGGTATCGCAGCCGCCACCATCGACACGCCGAAACTCGTCGGCGGTTACCAGGATGGTTACTTCCGTTCAGGGGACACGCTGTTCTTCTGGGCGCCGGTTACAGGGTCAAGGACTGACAATGCCAAATTTCCCCGCACGGAGCTGCGTGAAACCTACGCCAACGGTGCGGTTCACAACTGGACCTACTCTGACGCGGACAACTTCCTGCGTGCCGCGCTCACCGTGGACCAAGTGCCTTCTTCGGGCAAAATCGTCATCGGTCAGATCCACGCCTTTGGCAGTACCGAGCCGCTCCTCAAGCTCGAATACCAGTACAAGGAAAAAACCAAGACCGGCAACCTCGTGGTGAAGTATCGCGCGACGCCGACGTCCGAGCCCGAAGTCATTCAAGTGGCAACCGGCGTGCTGCTCAAGCAACGCTTCACTTACACCATCCACCTGACCCAGGCTGGCAACCTGACCGTCAATGCCTACGACATGCAGTGGGGCGCCAAGCTGGACCTGACCTGGAAAGGCAAGCCGCTGTATTTCAAGGCGGGCGTGTACACCCAGGACAACGCTGGCTATGCCACCGAAGGCGGGGCGGCGACGTTCTACAAACTGCAGGCCACCCACGACAAGAAGGCGTGAGGGCTACAGCAGGTAGGCTCCGGGCTGGCGCGGGAACATCAGTGCGAAACAGATCCGCCCCGGCGCAGGCTGATTGACCGACACTTCGCCGCCATGCAACTGCATGATCGCGGCCACGATCGCCAGGCCGAGTCCGTTGGAATCGGAGCTCTGGTGCCGTGAGGCGTCGCCGCGATAGAAGCGGTCAAACAGCTTGCCCAGGGTGGCGCCGTCCAGCGTCGGGCCCTGGTTCTCTACTTCGATGCGGCACTGCCTGCCGTTCTCAACCACTCGGCTCTCGATTACGCGAATGTCAATCACACTGCCTTCGTCGGCGTAGCGGATCGCGTTGGCCACCAGATTGCTCAGGGCCCTTCGCAGCAGCAGCGGATCGGCCTCGATCCGAGCGTCGCCTTCGGTGTGCAGGGCGATGTTCCGTTCTTCCGCCAACCCTTCGAAATAGCCCGCGACCCGTTGCATTTCATCCGCCAGGTCCAGCGTCTGGCGATTGAGCGCGGCCTGGGCTTCATCGGCGCGCGCCAGGAACAGGATGCTTTCGACCATTCGCGAGATCCGTTCCAGCTCCTCCAGGTTCGAGGCCAGCAACGCCTGGTACTCATCCTCGGTGCGCGGTTGCCGCAGGGCCACCTGGCAATGCCCCATCAACGAACCCACCGGCGTGCGGATCTCATGGGCCAGGTCGGCGGAAAACTGCGTCAGCCGCTGATAGCCATCGGCAAGACGGTCGAGCATCGCGTTATACGCCTCGCCCAGTTGCTGCAGCTCCACCGGTGTGTCGCGGTTGTCCATGCGGCTGTCCAGTTGCGCCGGGGTGATGGCCGCGGCATGGCTGGCCATTCTGCGCAACGGCCGCAGACCCCGTCGCAGCAACACATATCCGAGCAACGCCGTCAGCACAAACGCGAGCGACACAGCGAGCAGGATGCGGTTACGGAAACCCGCCAGGGTGGCCATCTCCTTGACCGCAATGTGCGCGGCCGTCAGGTGCACAACCTTGCCGCCGGACACCGCTTCGACCGTCGCCGCGCGCATCGGCACGCCGGAATCCAGCAGGCCGCTGCGCATGTCGGCCACGCCCAGCGGCATGTTGGCCGGCACCACCGGCATTGGCGGCAGCGGCGCATGCAGCGGATTGACCATGATCACCGCAGGCTTGCCCGGCTCGGCGATGATGAAAATGTCGTCTTCGCTGTCGAGCATGTTCTCGAACAGCTGCGGGCTGCTTTGCAGCGTGGTCAGGGTCAGGTCGTATTGCAGCAGTTTGCGAAAGTGATCCAGGCGCGCCAGCACCGCATGGTCACTGCGGGTCATCACCGCGCCCTTCATGGTCTCGTAGAGGTACATGCCGGCGCTGGCGACGGCGAGCATGGCCACCACCGAAAACGCCAGGGTCGCGCGCAGGGTCAGGGATGGCTGGCGTCGGGCTCGCATGGCCGTACCTCGCAGACGTAACCGATGCCGCGCACGGTGTGGATGAGTTTGATCGGGTAGGGCGTGTCGACCTTGCTGCGCAGGCGCTTGATCGCCACGTCGACGACGTTGGTGTCGCTGTCGAAATTCATGTCCCAGACTTCCGAAGCGATCTGCGCCCTCGACAGCACGTCGCCCTCGCGGCGCAGAAACAGATGCAGCAGCGCGAATTCCTTGTTGGTCAGGGTGATGACCTGTTGCTGGCGCGTGACCCGACGGCGCAGCAGGTCCAGTTCAAGATCGGCGAGGTGGAAATGATCGGCCTCGCGCACCACCCCTCGCCGCAGGATGGTGCGTATGCGCAGGAGCAGTTCGGTAAACGAGAACGGCTTGACCAGGTAATCGTCGGCGCCTAGTTCGAGGCCGCGGATGCGGTCCTGCAACTGATCGCGGGCGGTGAGAAACAGCACCGGCACGTCCTGCTTCGCCCGCAGGATTTCAATGATCTGCCAGCCGTCGATGCCCGGCAGCATGACGTCCAGCACCAGCAGGTCGTAGCTGTGCTCCAGGGCCATGTGCAGGCCGTCGGTGCCGTGCTGGGTCCAGTCGACTTTGTAACCGGACTCGGTGAGGCCCTTCTTCAGGTACTCGCCAGTCTTGGTGTCGTCTTCGATAAGCAGAATGTGCATCGTCGGTCAGGCTCGCTTCACGTCATTGGCAGCGTCGCCGGCGTGGGCTGTCAGGTGGGTGATCAGATTGGACAGAAGCGGCGCGAAGGGCTGCAGGCCGCGCCGGATGTGGAGTGTAACCAACGGATGGCGCGCGGTCGGTTACATTTTTGTCATTGATTGCGCCCTGGCGGACACGCTCAACGCTGGTGTGCTTGAATGACAAAAATGTAATCGGGCGGTCATTGTCGGGTGCCGGTTGCGGGTACAGGATGGCCGTCATGCAACACACATGACCCTCAGCTTCACCTTTCCCCAACTGCCTGAAGGAATCCACCGATGAAGATGAAGACAGCCCTGACCACCACGTTCGGCATGCTGATGCTCAGCGCCGCCGTCATGGCATCCGCCGCCGGCATGGCCGCCGTTGACATGCCGGTGGTCAAGCCACTGCGCGGGACGGTCGACAGCGTCGACAGCAACACCCTGAATTTCACCACCCGTTCCGGCGCCCATCAGAGCATTGGCCTGACCGACAAGACCGGCATCCGTCTGGTCTCCAAGACCGACATCGCGTCGATCAAAGCGGACAGCTTCATCGGCTCCGCCGCCACCCCACAGCCCGACGGCACGCTGAAGGCCCTGGAAGTGACGGTGTTCGAACCGAGCCTGAAAGGCAGCGGTGAAGGCCACTACGGTTGGGAAAACGCTGACGGCACCACCGGCACCATGACCAATGGCACCGTCGGCAAGCTGAGCGGCAAGGCCAACGGCCGTACCCTGAGCGTCGGCTACAAAGGCGGCGAGAAGCAGCTGGTCGTGCCGGAAGACGTGCCCATTGCCTACGTGCAGTCGGGCAAGGTCGATGAGCTGGTCAAGGGCGCAAAAATCGTCGTGTTCCCGGGCGAAGACGGCAAGACCGCACGCGGTGTCGCGGTCGGCAAAGACGGCTTCCAGCCGCCGATGTAAGCGGGTTGCGGCGTCTCACGGCGCCGCTTTCACCGAATCCGTGATGAGTCTCGCACCATGAAAAAAACCAGAATTCATCCATGGCCCATCCGCCTGACGCACTGGATCAATGCCTTCGGCATGGTCTGCATGTTCATGAGCGGGTGGGGCATTTACAACGCATCGCCGCTGTTCAGCTTCACGTTCCCCCGGGATTTCACCCTGGGCGGCTGGCTGGGCGGCGCGCTGGCGTGGCACTTCGCAGTGATGTGGCTGTTGGTGATCAATGGCTTGATCTACGTGCTGTATGGCTTGTTCACCCGGCATTTCAAGCGCGACTTCCTGCCGGTTACCCCCAAGGCCGTCAAGCGCGACATGCTCGATGCGCTGCGTTTTCGACTCAAGCACGAGAAGGGCGTCTACAACGCCGTGCAGCGCCTGATGTATTGGCTGGTGCTGGCCGCCGGCGTGTTGATCGTGCTGACGGGGCTGGCGATCTGGAAGCCCATTCAGTTGCAGGAATTGACTGCCGTGTTCGGCGGCTACGACTTCGCCCGGTACGTGCATTTTGCGGCGATGGCGTTCATTGGCGCGTTCGTGGTGGTGCATCTGGCGTTGGTGCTGATGGTGCCGAAAACCCTGATGCCGATGATCACCGGCGGTACGCGTGGGATTGAGAGCGGGAAGGTCGAGCATGATTGAGCCTAAGAAACGCGCCATTGCGCGCATCAAACTGGAGCCGGCCCAGCAGATCCAGCTGGAGAGCCTGCAGCGTCGACATTTCCTGAAAGGCGGGCTGACCGTGGGCGCGATGGCGATGCTCACCGGTTGCAACCTGCAGGACGGCGATCAGGTGGATAAGGTGCTGTGGAGCATGTCGCGCTGGAACGATCGGGTTCAGGCTTGGTTGTTCAGCGGGCAGAAGCTGGCGCCGACGTTCACCAAGGATCAGGTTCGTAATCCGTTCCCGTTCAATGCGTTTTACAGCGAGGACGATATTCCGGAGCTGGACACGGCGGACTGGAAGCTGGGTGTGTCGGGGCTGGTGAGGGACAAGGCGCCGTGGACGCTGGAGGGTTTGCGCAAGTTGCCTCAGCGCAGTGATATCACGCGGTTGATTTGCGTTGAGGGCTGGAGCGCGATCGGGCAGTGGGGCGGTGTGCCGTTGCGCACGTTCCTGGAGCATGTGGGGGCGGACACGACGGCGAAGTTTGTCGGGTTCAAGTGCGCGGATCGGTATTACTCGAGTCTGGATATGCCGACGGCGTTGCATCCGCAGACGCTGCTGGCACTTGATTTTGCCGAGGTGGCGCTGCCGCCGGAGTATGGTTATCCGTTGCGGGTGAGGGTGCCGACGAAGCTGGGGTTCAAGAATCCGAAGCATATCGTTGAGATTGTGGTGAGTAATGATAATCCCGGTGGGTATTGGGAAGATCAGGGGTACAACTGGTTCAGCGGGATCTGATTCTTTTTAAGATCAAGATCTAAAGCGTCGGCCTAACGGCCTCGGTTTCGCCTTCGGCGAGTTACTTGGAAAAGCACCCCAAGTAACCAAGGGTGCTTGCTCTCGGTTGGGCCCGACTTCGTCGGGTTCCCTCACTCCGACGACGCTCCGTGGGCCCGCGCCGAACGGACATCCATGTCCTGACGGCGCTCTCGCGGCATCCATGCCGCTCGGCCCACTGCGCGTCGTCTGCGTTCGGCCTGCACCCAAGTCGCGTTCTGCGGTGTCTGCGCTTTTTGCGTATGAAGATCAAAAGCAGATCAAAAGCGGATCAAGGGCGGATTGCGGTCTGAGGATACTGGGGACTTGTGGGAGCGAGCTTGCTCGCGAAGGCATTGGTACAGCCGCCAAATAATTGGTGTTTGAAATGCAGCATTCGCGAGCAAGCTCGCTCCCACAGGAAGGGGGTGCGGTCAGCAAAATTGTTGGCGCCTGGGCTGGCCTCTTCCCGGCTAAAGCCGGTCCCACTGAAAGCACCGCGTTCACCCTGCTGATCGTGCCCACGCTCTGCGTGGGTATGCATCTGAGGACGCTCCGCATCCATTCCCGGCTAAAGCCAGTCCTACAAACACCGCGGTCACCGTAGGACCGGCTTTAGCCGGGAAGCTTTTGATCTGCTTTTGATCTGCTTTTGATCTGCTTTTGATCTGCTTTTGATCTCAATACGCAGAAGGCTCAAACACCGCCAATCGCGACTTGGGTGCAGGCTGAACGCAGGTTTCGCGGAGTGGGTCGAGCCGCAGGGATGCGGCGAGAGCGCCGTCAGGGCATGGATGCCCGTTCGGCGCGGGCCCACGTAGCGGGACCGGAGTGAAGGAACCCCGAGGAACGAGGGGCCAAACCAGGAGCAGGGCCTTTTTGGTTACTTTTTCGGCTCTTGGAAAAAGTGACCCGCCGTAAGGGCGGAACCATAACGTCAGCTAACACAAATAATGGATAGAGCTCCAATCCAACAAACGGCGCACCCATAAAAAAGCCCGCCTGCCGATCTCTCGGCAAGCGGGCTCTTCATTACCTGAGGAATCAGTTCAAACCCAATTTCCCGCGCATCTGCGACAGATCTTCAGCCAGCGTATTGACCGGACCTGCCAGCGCCTTGCGGTCCTGCTCCTTCACCTTATCGTACGTCTCGTAGCCACCGTCCTTGGTCTTGTACTTCGCCAGGATCTTGTCCACGGTCGCAAAGTTCTTCTCCACCTTCGCCACGAACGCCTTGTCCGACTGCTCCAGCTGCGGCTTGAACAGATCGACGATCTTCTTCGACCCGTCAACGTTGCCCTGGAAATCATACAGATCAGTGTGGCTGTAACGATCTTCCTCGCCCGACAGCTTCGTCGCCGCCACTTCTTCCATCAGCGCAGCCGCACCGCCTACCACCTTCTCCGGCGGGAACGTCATGTCCGCGATACGCGACTGCAGCTCTTTCACGTCAGCCAGCAGCTTGTCCGCGAACACGCCCTGATCCTTGGTCGAATTCTGCGAGAACAACGCATATTCCAGACGGTGGAAACCGGTGAAATCGTCGGCCTTCACGCCGTTTTCGTGATCGTCCTCGCGGGAGTCGATCGACGCGTCCAGGTCGCTGAACAGCTCGGCAATCGGCTCGATTGACTCATAGGACAGACGCGTGGTCGGGAACAGCTTCTTCGCCGTTGCCAGGTCGCCTTTCTTGATCGCGTCGGTGAACTTCTGGGTGTCGGCAGCCAGGGTGTCGACGTTTTCAGTCACGTAGATTTTGTAGTCCGAAACCGGCGTGACCAGGTCCAGCGGCGCGGTGGCAGCGAACGCGGACATCGATGTCTGCAATACGCCAAAGGTAAGCAACAACGCGAGAGGCGACTTTTTCATAGGGCTCTTCCTGTGAGGTAAAGGGTGTCAGGCAGTTTTTGTTGTCTGGGCAGAGGCGGCCAGCAGCGACCGGCCGATGAAATCGTTGTTGTCGACCACGCCCGGCAGGGTGAAGAAATAACCGCCGCCGATCGGCTTGAGGTACTCCTCCAGCGGCTCGCCGTTGAGGCGTGTCTGCACGGTAATAAAGCCTTTCTCCAGATCCGCCTGATAGCAGATGAACAGCAGGCCCATGTCGAGCTGACCGTTCTTGTTCACGCCGTTCGAGTAGTTGAACGGGCGACGCAGGATCAGGTTGCGCTGGGTCTCCGCCGTGCGCGGGTTCGCCAGGCGGATGTGTGAGTCCAGCTTGGTGATCTTGCCTGCCGGATCATTGTGGTAATTCGGGACGTCGGCTTCGGTCTTGCCGTCCATCGGCGCGCCGGTGGTTTTGACCCGGCCGAAGATGGCTTCCTGTTCCTGCAGCGGGGTACGGTCCCAGCGCTCGACGAAGTTGCGGATGATGCGCACCGCCTGATAGCTGCCATTGGCGGCCCAGGCCGGTTCGTCGCTGCCCGGTTGCACCCAGACCAGCTCGTTCATGGTCTTCTGGTTGTTCGAATCCGGGTTGGCCGAGCCGTCGCGGAAACCCAGGAAGTTGCGCGCGCTTTCCGGGGCCTGGCCCGGTTTCAGCGGGGCCTGGGCAGGCACGGTGCCTTCCTGTTTCCAGCGCACCAGCAGCAGGTCCGGCAGGTTTTTCACGATGTCGCGCAGGGCGTGAATGTTGCTGTCCGGGGCGTTCGAGCAGAACTGAATGCTCAAGTCGCCGTGGCAGCACTCGGCCTCCAGCGCGTCGTTGGGGAAACCAACCATGCGCTGCAAACGCTTGGGCTTGACGGGTTCGAGACCAAAGCGGTCGTCGAACAGCGAGTCACCCACTGACACGGTGATGGTCAGGTTGTCCGGCGTGACCACCGGGCCGAGGATGCCGGAATCGAGCGGTGGCAGTTTCGGGTCGACCTGAGGCACGGCCCCGCCGGTCATGAGAAACGTGATCCGCTCATTCAAGGTGCGGAACATGCGCTCAAGGTCTTCGCGGTCCTGGGCCAGCACGTCGAAGGAGACCATCATCCCGGCGGCAGGGCGCGGGTTGACGATGCCGCTTTGATGCTGACCGTGGAACGCGTTGTGGTCCTGGGTCTTTTCGCTTTTCGGTGCTTCGGTGACCTGCGCCGGCGCGGTGGCGGCGAACGCATTGCCGGTCAGGCTGGCACCGGCCACCGCTGCGCCTGCAGCGCCAAGGCCCAGCAGGACGCGGCGACGGTCAGTAGAGATCGGCGCGTTTTTTGAATCGGAGTCTTTCATGTGAATGCTGTCTTCGCTCTGGTTTCAAGGCCAGGCGGGCGCGTGGGGCGCCCGCCCGGGCACGCTCACAGGCCTGAGAGGCCGAGGGCCGGATCGATTCCATCGAGTGCGTCGGCCAGTGCCTTGGCCTTGTCTGCTATTTGTTTTCGTTGTTCGGTGCTGACCTGGTCGTACGGTTTGAAGCCGTCGGCGGTCTTGAGCATCAGCAGCTGGTCATCCAGTGCGGTGCTCGCGGTGTCGATCTTTTTCAGCACGTCGCCGGACGTCTTGGTCAGCAGCGGACGCAGCAGGTCGATGACCTTGCGCGTGCCTTCCAGGTTGGCGGCAAAGCCGTTCACGTCGAGGTGGCTGTAGCGTTCTTCTTCGCCGTTGTTGCGGACCTCGGCGATGCTGCGCATGTTGCGCACGACCATGCTCGCCAGTTGCTCCGGGGCGATGCTCTGGGCCAACAGTTGCTGTTTCAGGCTGGCGATGTCGGCTTGCAGCTTCTGCACGACCGGCGTCAGGCCATCGATGGATTTCTGCGAGAACAGGCCGAATTCGAGGCGGTGGAAGCCGCCGAAGCCTGGATCCTGTTCGCGTTTCTCGTAGTAGTCGGCGCGGGCGTTGATCGCGTTGTCCAGCTCGGACAGGCGCTGGGCTGCAGGGGCGATACGCTGATAGGCGGCACGGGCCGGCGCGTAGGCTTTTTGCGCCTGGGCCAGATCGCCGCTGTCGATGGCTTGTTGCAGATCGTTCGTTGCGCGGATCAGCGCGCTGCTCTGGGTGCTCAAGTAGACGCGGTATTCGGACAGCGGGCCGATGAAGGCGACCATCGACGGCCGCGCTTTGGCGGCGGCGTCCGACTCAGCGGTTGGCGTCACGTGCAGGGTGCCGCGCGGGTTGCTCAGCAAGCCGCAGGTAATCGCGTAGTCGCCTGGCTGCAGGTTGGCGTTGATGATCTGGCTCAGGCCCGGAACGATGTTTTCACGTTCTTCCACCACCAGCACGCCGTCGAGGATTTCCCACTCCACGGCGCGATCCGAGGCGTTGACGATGCGGAAGGCGTTCTTGCCGGCCGGCACGGTGATCGAGTTCGGCTCGCAGCTCTTCGCGTTGATGGTCACGACGGTTTCATTGCCGCTGTTGGCGATGCGCTTTTTCTGCGCGGCCTGGGAGGCGAAGTAGAACATGGCGCCCGCGGCGATCATCAGAATCACCGAGCCTGCAACGGCGAACTGCAGGGCGCGTGGGGGCTTGGCTTTCTTCGGAGGAAGGCCGTTGGCAGTGGAGTTCATGAGTGCCCTTATTTGTTCGTAACTGAATTCGTAACTGAAGAAGTGTGGCCGTGTTCATGGGCCGGGCGGGTAGGCAGACTCACCACCCGCGCCTGAGGCTTGAAGAACAGGAACAGCGCAAAGAACAGGTACGCCAGGTACGCCACCAGCACGCTGACGGTCGGCGCATCCTGATAACCGAACATGCCGGCCAGCACCGAACCGGTCGGGCCATCCATCGGCAGGATCGCGCTGATGTCGAAGACCACGTCCTGGAAGTGGTTCCAGACACCGGCTTCGTGCAGCGAGCGCACCGAGTTGGCGAGAATGCCCGCCGCGACGACGAGGATGAACAGGCCGGTGTAGCGGAAGAACTTGCTCAGGTTCAGGCGCATGCTGCCTTTGTAGATGCCGACGCCGATGCACACCGCGATGATCAGGCCGAACAGCGCACCCAGCGGGCCGGACATGCCTTCGCTCTGCTGGAACACGGCGAGCAGGAAGAACACGGTTTCGAGGCTTTCGCGGGCGACGGCGAAGAACACCATGCCGATCAGCGCGTAGGTCTGGTTTCTCGACCCGGCCAACGCGGCGTCCAGGGACTGGTGCAGGTCATGTTTGACCGAGCGGGCGACTTTGCGCATCCACACGACCATCGAACTGAGTATCACAACGGCGACGAGGCCGACAATGCCTTCGAACAGTTCCTGCTGCTTTTGCGGGAATTCAGCACTGACCATTTCCAGGCCACCGCCGACGAACAGCGCCAGGGCGACGGCCAGAAACACGCCGATCCACACCGCGGGCATCCACTCGCCACGGCCGGTCTGTCTCAGGTAACTGGCAATGATGCCAACGATAAGCGCGGCTTCAATCCCTTCGCGCAGCATGATCAAAAAAGGAACGAGCATTTATCACCGGTGCAGATCTGATAGGGTGTGCGACGTGAATGCGTCATGTAGCCATTCGCATTCAGCCATTGTGTAACATAATGATACTCATTATTGAATGGGTGTACTGGTTTTTTTGCAAAACCCTGCTTGTTGTGAAGGTGTTCAGGTGGGGTTCAGGTGGTGGGCGAGCGGCAGGCTGCAAGAGGTGGTGGCGTTCACAGGGCGGCTTTCATTGTTTCGACGAATCGCTGCGCGGCGGGGCTCAGGCTCACGCCCGCTCGGGTAATCAGTCCTATCTCCCGACACACCCCAGGATGCTCAATGCGGACCTGCACCAAATCGCCGCGGCCTTCGTCGGCGGATTCCGGCAGCAGCGTCATCCCCAGGCCCTGCCGCACCAGCGCCATGACCGTCGACATGTAGTTCGCTTCCAGCCCAGGCGTCAGCACAAGCCCTTCTTCGGCAAATAACTGTTCCACCCGCTCGCGCACGCTGCTGTCGCGGCCGGTGAGGATGATCGGCTGCCCAGCAAGCGCCTGCAGGGTGACCGAGCGCTCCCGTGCCAGCGGATGATCCGCGGGGACGAACAGGCTGAGCCGGTCCACCATCACCACGTCGAACGCCAGCCCGTGACCCATGCGGGCCCGCACCCCCAGCCCGAAATCCACTTCGCCTTCGCGCACCAGCGCATCGATCCGTTGCGCCACCACGTCACGCAGGCGCACTTCGACACCGGGAAACTGCTCGCGAAAGGCCTTCAGCAGCGGCGGCAGCGTGCCGGAACACATCGAGGGAAGGGCAGCGATGGTCACCACGCCCCGGCGCAGTGCCGCCAGATCCCGCGAGCCACCGACGATGTTGTCCAGGTCCAGCAGCAGTTTCTCCATGGGCCCGCGATTGTTCTGGCCGGCAGCGGTCAGGCTGACCTGGCGCGGGCTGCGCTCCAGCAAGGCGACGCCGAGCCATTCTTCCAGCTGCTGGATCTGCACGGTCAGCGCGGACGGCGACAGGTTCAGCTCCAGCGCCGCTTTGGCAAAGCTGCCGGTATGGGCAACCGTGAGAAAGGCGCGGATGTGCTGGATCGAGTTCTTCATGGCGTTGTTTTCCACGGTTTCGTCACGGCAGTTGATTCGGTTTTTCCGAACGCAGGGCGCCGAACATTTCAATTTACAAAGCTTACCCCCGTTTCGATACTCGATGAAAACAACAACAGCTCGTCCCGCCGCCCGCCGGTCAGGGATGACGAAGGATCACACCATGCTCGCCACCCTCGGTGTCATTACCATCCTCTGCCTGCTCGCCGCCGTCATGAGCAAGCGCCTCTCGCCTCTGGTTGCCCTGATTGCTTTGCCCATCATCGCCGCGCTGATCGGCGGATTCGGGCTGCAAACCAGCGGCTTCATCATCACCGGCATCAAGAACGTCGCCCCGGTGGTCGGCATGTTCGTCTTCGCCATTCTGTTCTTCGGGGTGATGACCGACGCCGGCATGCTCGACCCGATCATCGACCGCATCCTGCGCACGGTGGGCACGCGTCCTACGCGGATTGTCGTTGGCACCGCACTGCTGGCGCTGCTGGTGCACCTCGACGGTTCCGGCGCGGTGACCTTCTTGGTGACGATCCCGGCGATGCTGCCGCTGTACACGCGGCTGGGCATCGACCGGCGGATTCTGGCCTGCGTCGCGGCGATGGCGGCGGGGGTGAATTTCCTGCCGTGGACCGGCCCAGTGCTGCGCTCGTCGGCGGCACTGCACGTGCCGGTGTCCGAGCTGTTCCAGCCGCTGATTCCGGTGCAGATCGTCGGCCTGGCGTTTGTCTTCTTCTGCGCCTGGATGCTCGGGCGTCGTGAGGAAAAGCGCCTGGGGCTGGGCCGTTTTCAAACCACCGCCGAGCACATCGATGTGGTGCCGCAGCGGGTGCTGACCGAGCAGGAAGCGGTGCTGCGCCGGCCGCGTCTGTTCTGGCTCAACCTGCTGCTGACCATCGTGGTGATGGCAGTGATGATTTCCGGCTGGGTCGATCCGGTGGTGATGTTCATGGTCGGCACGGTGCTGGCGCTGTGCATCAACTACCCCAACGTCGACGCCCAGCGCGCGCGCATCGATGCCCACGCAAAAACGGCCCTGACCATGGCCAGCATTCTTCTGGCGGCGGGTGTGTTCACCGGGATCATGCAGGGCACCGGCATGCTCAAGGCCATGGCCGAAGTGGCGGTGGCGCAGATTCCGGCCGGCCATGGCAAGTTGATTCCGATGGTGGTGGGCTTCCTGTCCATGCCGCTGAGCCTGCTGTTCGATCCCGATTCCTTCTATTTTGGCGTGATGCCGGTGATCGCCGAAGTCGGCCGCTCCCTCGGCGTCGATCCGCTGCAAGTGGCCCAGGCGTCGCTGCTGGGCGTGCACACCACTGGCTTCCCGGTCAGCCCGCTGACACCGGCGACCTTCCTGCTGGTCGGCCTGTGCAAGGTCGAGCTGGCTGACCACCAGCGCTTCACCATTCCGTTTCTGTTTGCCGCATCGGTGCTGATGACCCTGACCGCACTGCTGCTGGGAGTGTTTTAAATGAAGACATTACGTATCGGCTCCGGGGCCGGTTATTCCGGTGACCGTATCGAGCCTGCGGTCGAGCTGGCCGAGAAGGGCGAACTGGATTACCTGGTCTTTGAGTGCCTGGCCGAGCGCACCATTGCCCTGGCGCAACAGGCACGGCTCAGCGATCCCGAAGCCGGTTTTGACCCGCTGCTGAGCGAGCGCATGCGCCGCGTGCTGCTATTTGTAGGCCGAGGACGCGAGGCCGGGCAGCGCCGGCTGCGGCTGATCAGCAACATGGGCGCGGCCAATCCGTTGGCGGCGGCGCAGGAAGTGCGGCGCATCGCGGTCGAGTTGGGGCTGCACGGGCTGAAGGTCGCGGCGGTGACGGGGGATGACGTGCTGGCTGTTCTCAAGGCAAGTCCTGAGCAGATGCTGGATAACGGCGCGACGATTGCTTCGTTGGGTGATCGCTTGATCTCGGCGAATGCGTACCTGGGCGCCGAGGGGATTGTGGAGGCGCTGAAGGCCGATGCCGATGTGGTGATCACCGGCCGGGTTGCCGATCCGTCGTTGTTTCTCGCGCCGCAGCTCTTTGAGTTCGGCTGGGCAGCAGACGACTGGACGCGGCTGGGACGCGGCACCTTGATCGGCCATCTGCTGGAGTGCGCCGGGCAGATCACCGGCGGCTACTTCGCTGATCCAGGTGTGAAAGAGGTGCCGAATCTGGCGCGCCTCGGGTTTCCCCTGGCGGAAGTCGACGCCGAGGGCAGGGCGGTGATCAGCAAGGTCGCGGGCTCCGGCGGGCGCATCGACACCGCCACCTGCACCGAGCAGATGATGTATGAAGTCCACGACCCGGCGGCGTACCTGACCCCGGACGTGACGGCGGATTTTTCCGGTGTGTCGTTCCATCCAGTTGCCACCAACGAAGTGCGGGCTGAAGGCGCCGACGGCCGTGCGCGACCCGAGACGCTGAAGGTGTCGGTGGGCTATCTCGATGGCTGGGTCGGCGAAGGGCAGATTTCCTACGGCGGCCCCGGCGCGCTGGCCCGGGCGCAACTGGCGCGGGACGTGGTGCTGGAGCGTTTGCAGCTGACCGGTGTGGTCTTTGAGGACGTGCGCGCCGAACTGATCGGCGTGGACGCGTTGCACGGTGCGGCGCTGGGTTCGCGGGCAGCGGCCGAGCCATGGGAAGTGCGCCTGCGGGTCGCTGCTCGCTGTGCAGACAAAGCCGAGGCCGTGCGCATCGGCAATGAAGTGGAAACCCTCTACACCAACGGGCCGTATGGCGGCGGCGGCGCGACCAAGGGCGTGCGGCAAGTAGTGGCAGTCGCGTCGCTGCTGATGCCGCGGGACGCCATCAAGGCGCAAGTTCATCTGGAGGACGCATCGTGAGTGCCGTGAAATTGCGCGAACTGGCCCATTCCCGGACCGGCGACAAGGGCGATACCTCGAATATTTCGGTCATCGCGTTCAACGCGGAAGACTATCCGCGGTTGCTGCAGGCGCTGACGGTCGAGCGGGTGGCTGCGCATTTCGCCGAGCTACTGGGGGACGATGCCTCTCGGGTGCTTCGGTATGAACTGCCGAAGGTGCATGCCCTGAACTTTGTGCTGCCGGGCATTTTGAAGGGCGGCGTCACACGATCCCTGGCCCTCGATGCCCACGGCAAGGCGCTTGGGGCGGCGTTGCTGGACATCGACGTGTGAGGCTGCGAGTTTTGCGGTGCAGCGGCCGACGCCTTCCCGGCTAAAGCCGGTCCTACGCGGGCGCGGTGTGCCAATGGTGCCGGCGCCAACCGCAATTTTTGTAGGACCGGCTTTAGCCGGGAATGCGCCGGGCGTCACACTGCAGAATGTTCAGGGCTCACACCAGCCTCTGCCCGGCTGAAGCCGGTCCCACCAGGGATGCTCATCGTCACCACCCTCTAAATATCCGTGATCTTCACCGCCCCCGTCGCTATCCGCGCGGGCAGTTTCAATTGCGCGCACAACCCACCCCCTTCGCGGTTGGTCAGGCTCAACGTGCCCCCTAACGCGATCGTCAATTGCTGTGCAATCGCCAGGCCCAGGCCGGTACCGCCGGTGTCGCGGTTGCGTGAGCTTTCCACGCGGTAAAACGGTTTCAGCACTTCCGATAATTCCCCTTCGGCTATGCCCGGCCCGCGGTCGAGCACGTGCAGCGACAGGCTCTGGTCGGCGTGGGCAATGACCTGAATCTCCGCCGCCCCGCCAAACTTCAACGCGTTGTCAGTCAGGTTGACCAGCACCCGGCGCAGGGCGTGGGGGCGGGTGTCGATGACGGCGCCGGTTTTGCCGTGCAACTGCACGTCGCGGCCGACGTCTTGGTAGTCAAACACCAGGCTGTCGAGGAATGAATCCATGTCCACGCGCCGCGCCGTCTCGGTGGATGTGTCCATGCTGCGCGCATACGCCACGCCTTCCTGCACCAGGTGCTGCATCTCGCTCAGGTCGCTCCACAGCTTGTCTTTCTCGACGCCATCGTCCATGAACTCGGCGCGCAGTTTCATCCGGGTGATCGGCGTTTGCAGGTCGTGGGAGATTGCCGCCAGCAGTTGCATGCGCTCCTTCACGTAGGTCGAAATCCGTTGCTGCATGGTGTTGAACGCCACGGCGGCGAAGGCCACTTCGGTCGGGCCGGTTTCATCCAGGCGAATGCCTTCGCCGTTCGGGTCGAGGTTGTCGACGGCGTGGGACAGGCGCGTCAGCGGGCGAATGGCCGTGCGCACGGCCAGCCAGGTGCAGGCAAACAGCAGCACCAGTTGGCCGATCAACAGCAACGGCAGCCAAGGCGACAGCGGCGTGATGCGCGGGTGCATGTCAATCGTCAGCGGGCTGCCGTCTTTCAGCGTCAGGTGCGCTTGATAGTGCAGTCGGGTGTCGGGAATGTCCGTGAACGTCAGCGCGTAATCGCGGCCGAGGCTGCGCTGCATGGAATGCACGGACATCGGCGCGTTGCTCATATCCATCGGCGCGCCGGTCTCACCGCTACCCAGGATGTAGCGACAATTGGGGCTCTCGAAACGCGGCAGCCAGGCTTGACGCTCGTCGGCGGGCAAGCGTTCCAGAACGGCCACGGCGGTGCTCAGGTCCCGTTCCAGATTACCCAGCATCAGCGTCATTGCGCTTTGGTAGCGCTCATAGAATTGCAGGCCGAACGACAGCCCGTGGGCCAGCACCAGGCTGATCAGGAAAATCAGCGAAAGCCGTGACGCCAGGGTCCGCGGCCATCCGAAGCTCAGCTTCATGGGCTATCCCCGAGAATTTCCACGGCGTAGGTAAAGACGTAACCCTCGTTGCGCACGGTCTTGATGTAGGCCGGGTCGCGGGCGTCGTCGGCCAGGCGCTGACGCAAACGGCTGACCAGCAAGTCGATGGAGCGGTCGAACAGATCGGCGTCGCGGCCCTGGGTCAGGTTCAGCAGTTGATCGCGACTCAACACACGCTGAGGGTGATCGAGGAAGGTGCGCAGCAGGCGGTATTCCGCGCCGCTGAGCGTAACGACCGTGCCTTGGGCGTCGAGCAGGTGGCGGGCGGTGGTGTCCAGCTGCCATTTGCCGAAGGCCAGCAAACGACCGGCTTCGGTGACGATCAGGTTCGGCGGCAGCATGCGGGTGCGGCGCAGCACGGCGTTGATCCGCGCCAGCAGTTCCCGGGCGGCGAAGGGTTTCACCAGGTAGTCGTCGGCGCCCATTTCCAGGCCGATGATGCGGTCGGTTTCGTCGCTGCGGGCGGTGAGCATCAGCACGGGTGTGGTTTTGTGCTTGCCGGTGCGCAGCTCGCGGCACAGCTGCAGGCCGTCGTCGCCGGGCATCATGATGTCGAGCACGATCAGGTCGACGGGCGTCGACTCCAGAAACGCGCGCATCTGCCTGCCGTCCGCCACCACCGTGGTGCGCAGGCCGTTCTTCTTCAGGTAGTTGCCGACCAGCTCCCGAATCTCGCGATCGTCATCGACAATCAGAATGTGATCGACGTGCTCCATTGCCGCTGCTCCCGCGTTCATTGATGTGTGGCGCATCTTAACCAGTCGCGCGTGACTTGCCTGCGGGCGTTTGTATTCCACTGTATCTGGCGCTGCCGGGCATACATGCGCATGCAAAAGGCGGGTTTTCGGCGCGAATGTATCGCTGTGTATCTGCAGCGGGCTCTGACACGTGAGGATGATTTTCCGGCCGTTCGCGACACAAGCGAGATACCTGCGGGGCGTTCAATGGGACCCATCGAGACGACAGACGCACACCGCCTCGAACCCCTAACCGAATGACCCCATTGAATACCGGAGCACATCATGAACTGGAAGAACCTCAGCATCGCCACCCTGTTTGCCGCCCTGAGCCTCAGCGCTCTCACCGTACAAGCCCAGCCCGTTGCTCAAGCGCACACTTATATGTACGGCGATCACCTGGACATCGCCAAGGCCCTGTCCACCGAAGTCGATTCGACGCCGGTATGCGGCGTGGTCAATGCCCGCCTGCGCTACCTCGATTCCCAAGGTCAGCAGCAGACCCTGAACTACGAAACCGTTGCCCAGAACTGCCCGCAGGACAACTGAGGCTGGCCGGTAGCGGCAACACGCAAGTGGGCGGTGATCGGGCGGCAGGAGTAAGCTGTGCTCCTTTTTGACTGCCCGCGCCCACGCGCCGCCCAGGACCTGACGCCCGCAATGAGATCACCCGCTGCCTTCGCGCCCCCGCCGTCGTTGTTTTTGCCCCTGACCGAAGAGGTGTGCAAGGGCCTGGCCGCTGGCGAATCGCTGGACGATTTCCTGAGTGAGGCGGGCCGGCCGCAACTCGCCGCGCTGATGCTGCTGCTCAATCTGAAGGCGCTGGTCGCGCAAAACACCGCCGTCGAACAGCTCGAACGCATGCTCGATGATGTCCTGCGCGCGGCCGCTTCCGTTGAAGAAGCGGGCGGTCGTTTTGCCGATCTGGTGCGCGGCAGGTTCACCGCCGACCATCTGGCCGCAGGGCTCTCGGTGCTTGAAGTCGCCGGCGTCAGTCTGCTCGAAGACGCGGACATTGAGCAGCAGGATTACCTCGACGGGGAAGGGCAGTGGGACTTCGGCTTTGGCCTGCGCCATCGCGCCAAACTCGAACCCCTGACCCGCGAGGTCGTGATGCCGTCCGGCGATGTCCTGCGCCTGAGCGATCAGCAGAGCCGGATCTTCGACGAGTTCAAGGTCTGCAACGAAGAGTCGTTCCACCTCCAAGCCTACGCCGGGGTGGGCAAGACGTATCTGCTGGCGAAGTTCTTCGAGGTCCTGGTCCCGGAAAAGACCCTGCTCATGGCGACCTTTCCGGGCCAGGTGAGCGCGCTTCAGGCGCGGGTGCGTCAGGCCAATCCCGACGCGCGGATCAACGCGTGCACGTTTGGCCACATGGCCAACCTGCTGCTCAACCGCGACTTGACCGCGCGCGGCTGGCGCAACACCGACATTCAGCGGACCGGCGCCAGTTCACTGGTCGATGACCGGCAAGTGGCGCAGTGGCTGAACCTGCAAGCCGTGGGCAAGCTGCAGCCCCGTGACGTGGCCCGGGTCTGTCGCGCCACCGTGCACAGTTTCAGCCTCTCGCCGCTGGCGAATATCGAAGCGCGGCACTTGCCGTCGCTGGGGCACGCAGCGGGTCAGGCGGACATTGCCCTGCTGCTGGAATACAGCCGCCTGCTCTGGCGCGAAACGGTCAGGCCGTCGGCGCCGCACATTCGTCTGCCGATCCGCAACAGCCACCGGATCAAGTTTCTGGCGCTGACCAGCGAAGTCATCCCCGAGAACTACAGCCACATCATCATCGACGAAAGCCACGAACTGACGGCGCCGATGGTGCAGATCCTTGATCGCAGTCCCCAGGCGGTCATTACGTTGGGCGACGAATTCCAGCAGCTCAGCGGCAAGACCCCGCGCCACGGCGGCTTCATTCGCCAGCGTTTCATGACCCAGTCGATCCGCGCTGGCAAGCAAATGGCCGACGTGCTCAACCCGATGATTCAGTTGCACCCCAGCGACATCAAGGAAGGCTTCGTGGGCCGCGCACCGCACCCGACGCGGGTCATTGGCCACGGCGTCATGCCGATTCCGGAAAAACCCACGACGATTCTGGTCGCCAACGAATGGGGCTTGTTTGCCTGGTTCAAGCGCCTGACCGAAGCCGGCGCGCGCTTTCAAATGCCGCCGCGCACCCTTGAAAATCTCACGCTGTTCGTCAAAGGCCTGGACCTGCTCTACCGTGAAGACCTGCGCCCGCAACACCGGCTGATCTTCCGCTTCGCCTACTGGGACGCGCTGGCCTCGGCCATGGGCGGCAGCCATGAATTCAAGGCGATGCACGAGTGGCTCGGCCAGGGCAACCGGCTGCAGGACTTCATCGACACCACCCAAAGGTTCTGCAACGACCCGGCCGCCATTCTCAAACTGGCGAAAGTCGAAGACGTGAAGAACCAGGAGTTCGACTCTGTGTTGCTCTCCCGCGACCTCATGCGCCCACCGCGTGAAGGCTCGACGCATTCAATGGCCAGCGTGTGCTCGCTGCTCTACACCGCCAGCTCCCGCGCCCGGCACGAACTGCTGCTGCCGGGGAACATGAATGACTGGTTGCAGGATTTGGGGCGTAAGTAGAGCGCGCTTCTGATCCAGACGCCGCGCTGCCCGCTGGAACTGATTTACCTGTGGGAGCCGAGCTTGCTCGCGAAGGCTTCCTGTCAGTCACCAGAGAAAGTGGCTGAATGTTTGGGCCCTTTCATGAGCAAGGTGGAGCGCCACCCCGGTCACTCCCACATGACCGGTGCTGTCTGGAAAAACAAGGAAAGCCGGCCGTCGGCGTTTCAAACCCGGCAATCACCCCCCCGCCACTGCTTCGGACTCACCCCAAACCATCGTTTGAACGCCCGAGAGAACGCGCTGGTTTCCGAGTAGCCGAGCAGCGAGGCGAGTTGGGTGATGCTGAGGTTCTGCTGTTTCAGGTGGTTCAGTGCCAGCTCCTGACGGATCTGGTCGACCAGTTGCGTGAAGCTGAAACCGTGTTCGCGCAGTTTGCGCTGCAGGGTCCATTCGGACAGGCCGAGGGTCTCGGCAATGTCCTCCAGCGCCGGTTCGCCCAAGTGCAGGGTGGCTAGGAGGGTCTGGCGGGCGCGGTCGAGGAGCGTGGCCTCGTGGCCGTTGCTTGTGCCACTGCCGGTATCGCCCAGTTGACGGATCGCGTCCTTGATCAGCATCAGCAAGACTGGGTCGCTGCCGGGCATGGCCTTGCCCACGACATCGCCCTTGGGAATCAGCAGTGAATTGCAGCGCTGCCCGAAACACACGTCCGCGCGGAAGACGTCGCGGTGTTCGTGCCAGCCTTGGGGTTTGGCGTGTTCGAAGGCGACCTGCCGAGGTGCCCAGTCCGGGCCGAGCACGTGGCGCACCAGGTTCAGCGCCATGCCCATGGTCAGTTCGGCGTCCTGGCGGCGTTCGGCGATCGCGCCGTGGCGCACCAGATAGTCGAAACGGTAGCACTCGCCTTGATCGACCAGTTCGATCAGGGTGCTGTGTTGATGGAAGGGGAAGGCGGCGGAAAAGTTGATCAGCGCGTCTTCCAGCGTCGCCGAGCACAGGCCGATGTAGCCCAGCAGACCCAGCGCCTGTGGGCGGAATTGCTGGCCGTAACGCAGGCCGAAATTGTCGCAGCCGGTCTGGTTGGCGGCTTCTTCCAGCACTTTGCAGTAGTTGGTCAGCGGCAGGCTCAGGGTCGGGTGCAGCAGTTGCTCGGGGTCGATGCCGGAGCGGCCGAACACCCGGTCCAGATCACCGCCGTGCTGCACGATGAAGCCATCGAGCCCGTTGGCCGCAGCCGACAGCACGCCGCGATTGCTGGCGGCGGGCGTGTTCGATGCGGCGGCGGGGACGAGTGTCTGGAACATGGGGGTGAAGGCTCTGACGGTGTGTAGGCAAAGTGTGCAAGCAAATGTCATACCTTCATGGCTTCAGCACGCCTTCCGACACCCACGCGCCGGCCTGCCATTCAGCTGTGGAGGCTTGATCGCATCTCGGCTGGGCGGACGGCTTCGCGAGCAAGCGCGCTCCCACAAGAGGCGCGGTGCTACCCGGCGACTCATCCGGCAACCAGGGTTTTGGGAAGTACGGTGCCACGCCGACCCGGAAATGCAGCCTTACACTGACCTGCAATCGTGACCCCCAATAAAGCACCGGGCCGTTTTTACGCGCCAGCGTGGCGCACCCCCGGCAGATACCCCCAAAACTTGACCGCAGACGACAAACCGCGCGCCGTACGGTCAAGCCTTCGCCCGTCAGCTGTGACTATGCTCGACGTCAGACAAATACCGTCGCCTGGCTACCGGGGTACACGCTCATGACTGCTTCACAACTCAAACCCACCTTGGGAACCCTGCATTTGTGGGGGCTGGCCGTTGGCCTGGTGATTTCCGGCGAATACTTCGGCTGGAGCTACGGCTGGGGCACTGCCGGGACGCTGGGCTTTCTGGTGACCACGCTGATGGTCGCGGTGATGTACACCTGTTTCATCTTCAGTTTCACCGAGCTGACCACTGCGATTCCCAATGCGGGCGGCCCGTTTGCCTACAGCCTGCGTGCCTTCGGCGTCACCGGCGGGATGATCGCCGGGCTGGCGACACTGATCGAATTCGTCTTCGCCCCGCCGGCCATCGCCATGGCCATTGGCGCCTACCTCAACGTGCAGTACCCGTCCCTGGACCCAAGGGTGGCGGCCATCGGCGCGTATTTCGTGTTCATGACCCTGAACATCCTGGGCGTGAGCATCGCCGCGACCTTCGAGCTGGTGGTCACCATCCTGGCGGTGGCCGAACTGCTGGTGTTCATGGGCGTTGTCGCGCCGGGCTTCAGCTTCAGTAATTTTGTCCTGGGCGGCTGGGCCGGTTCCGACACCTTCAGCCTGCCGGCCATCAGCGGCATGTTCGCGGCGATCCCGTTTGCCATCTGGTTCTTCCTGGCCATCGAAGGCGCGGCCATGGCGGCTGAAGAAGCCAAAGACCCCAAACGCACCATTCCGCGTGCGTACGTGGCGGGTATTCTGACCCTGGTGGTGCTGGCGATCGGCGTGATGATCTTCGCCGGCGGCGTCGGCGACTGGCGTACGCTGGCCAACATCAATGACCCGCTGCCACAGGCGATGAAAGCGGTAGTCGGCGGTAACTCCAACTGGATGCACATGCTGGTGTGGATCGGCCTGTTCGGTCTGGTGGCGAGTTTCCACGGCATCATCCTCGGTTACTCGCGGCAGTTCTTCGCCCTGGCACGGGCGGGCTTTTTGCCACCGAGCCTGGCAAAACTGTCGCGCTTCCAGACCCCACACCGCGCCATCCTCGCGGGCGGCGTGATCGGCATCATCGCAATCCTCAGTGACGGCGTGATCAACCTGCAGGGCATGACACTGACCGCGGCGATGATCACCATGTCGGTGTTTGGCGCTATCGTGATGTACATCATCAGCATGCTCAGCCTGTTCAAGTTGCGCCGCAGCGAACCGAACCTCGAGCGCAGCTTCCGTGCGCCGGGTTATCCGATCGTGCCGGGCATCGCGCTGGTACTGGCGGTGGTGTGCCTCGTCGCCATGGTCTGGTTCAACCTGCTGATCTGCGCCATATTCATCTGCCTGATGGCCGTGGGTGCGCTGTTCTGCAAAATGGTGCGCGGGCGCAGTGCGTCGGTCGCGGTCACCGGTTAATCACGCGGTTCGAATGAAGAGGTGTGCATGAGCTTTTCCCACAGCATCGGTGGCATGGTCTGGCGCTTCGACAGCCTGCGGGAACTCATGGCCAAGGCCAGCCCCGCACGCTCCGGCGACTTCCTCGCAGAAGTCGCCGCCAGCAGCGATGCCGAACGTGCGGCGGCGCAGATGGCCCTGGCCGATGTGCCGCTCAAGCAATTTCTCACCGAAGTGCTGATTCCCTACGAAGAGGACGAAGTCACTCGCTTGATCGTCGACAGCCATGACCGCGCGGCCTTCGCCCCGGTCAGCCACCTCACGGTCGGCGGCTTTCGCGACTGGCTTCTGGGGGACGACGCCACCGAAGCCAGCCTCAAGGCCCTGGCGCCGGGGTTGACCCCGGAGATGGCAGCAGCGGTGTCGAAGATCATGCGCGTGCAGGATCTGGTGCTGGTGTCACAGAAGATTCGTGTCGTCACCCGCTTTCGCAACACCGTCGGCCTGCGCGGGCGCATGTCCACCCGGCTGCAGCCCAATCACCCCACCGATGACCCGGCCGGCATCGCCGCCAGCGTGCTCGACGGTCTGCTGTACGGCAACGGCGACGCCATGATCGGCATCAACCCGGCCACCGACAGCGTCAGCGCCATCAGCGAACTGCTGAAAATGCTCGACGGCGTCATTCGTCATTACGAGATTCCCACCCAGTCCTGCGTGCTGACCCACGTCACGTCCTCAGTCGCGGCCATTGAGAAGGGCGTGCCGCTGGACCTGGTGTTTCAGTCCATCGCCGGCACCGAAGCGGCCAACAGCGGTTTCGGCATCAGCCTGGAAATCCTTCGCGAGGGCTACGAAGCTGGGCTGAGCCTGAAGCGCGGGCCTCTGGGCGACAACCTGATGTACTTCGAAACCGGGCAGGGCAGCGCCTTGTCGGCCAACGGCCACCACGGCGTCGACCAACAGACCTGCGAAGCCCGGGCCTACGCCGTCGCGCGGCATTTCAACCCGTTTCTGGTCAACACCGTGGTCGGCTTCATCGGCCCGGAATACCTGTACAACGGCAAGCAGATCATTCGCGCCGGGCTTGAAGATCACTTCTGCGGCAAGCTGCTCGGCGTGCCCATGGGTTGCGACATCTGCTACACCAACCACGCCGAAGCCGACCAGGACGACATGGACGTGCTGCTGACCTTGCTCGGCGTCGCGGGGATCAATTTCATCATGGGCATTCCGGGGTCCGACGACGTGATGCTCAATTACCAGACCACCTCGTTTCACGACGCCTTGTATGCACGCAAGACCCTCGGTCTGCGCCCGGCCCCGGAGTTCGAGGAATGGCTGACGCGCATGGACATCCTGCGTCAGGACGACGGCGGTGTGCGGCTGGGGCAGGGCGTGCCGCCATTGTTCCGCAAGGCGCTGGCGCAACTTAATTAGTCGCTGATCAGCAGTTCAGACAAGGGCATGAGCCATGAGCGATGACAAGAAATCACCCGCACACGCCGATGCCTGGCAGCAGTTGCGCTCGTTGACCTCGGCGCGGATCGCCCTCGGGCACGCGGGCACTAGTCTGCCGACGGCGGCGCAGCTGGATTTCCAGTTCGCCCACGCCCAGGCCCGCGATGCCGTGCATCTGGCCTTTGATCACGGGGCGCTGGCTGAGCAATTGGCGGGTCGGTCCCGGGAAACGCTGACCGTGCAAAGCTCGGCCACCGACCGCCATATGTACCTGCAACGGCCTGATCTGGGGCGGCGCTTGTCCGAGGCGTCGGTTGCGCAACTGAAGGATTACGCGGGTGCGCATCCTGAAGGATTTGATTTGGCGCTGGTGGTCGCAGACGGCTTGTCTGCGCTGGCGGTGCAGCGTCATAGCCCGGCGATGCTGGAGCGCATCGATGAAATGGCGGCAGCGGAAGGCTGGAGCCTGGCGCCGGTGGTGCTGGTGGAGCAGGGCCGGGTCGCCGTTGCCGATGAAATCGGCGCACTGCTCAAGGCGCGCATGGTGGTGATCCTGATCGGCGAACGGCCAGGCCTCAGCTCACCGGACAGCCTCGGTCTGTACTTCACCTACGCACCGCGCGTGGGCCTGAACGACGCTGCGCGCAACTGCATTTCCAATGTGCGCCTTGAGGGGATGAGTTACGCGATGGCGGCGCACAAGTTGCTGTACCTGATGCGCGAAGCCTGGCGCCGGCAATTGTCCGGCGTGAGCCTGAAGGACGACGCGCAAGTGCCGGTTTTGGAAGCGGGCGAGGGCAACCGGCCGGGGAATTTTTTGTTGGGTGGGTGAATGTCTCAGGCACTGCGGGGTTTTGTGGGGCCGGCTTCAGCCGGGAAGAGGCCAGTGCATTCGCTGCATCTGCACCGGCAGAGACACCGCTTTCCCGGCTAAAGCCGGTCCTACGAAATGCACGCGAGGTGTCAGTGGGACCGGCTTCAGCCGGGAAGAGGCCAGCACATCCGCTGCATCTCCACCGGCAGAGACAACGCTTTCCCGGCTAAAGCCGGTCCTACGAAATGCGCGCGTGGTGTTAGTAGGACCGGCTTCAGCCGGGAAGAGGCCAGTGCATTCGCTGAATCTCCACCGGCAGAGACACCGCTTTCCCGGCTAAAGCCGATCCCACGAGCTGCGCGGTGTCAGCCCGCTTTCCAGATTCATTTGCTAGGCTGCTCTCACCACTTCCGAGAGCGCCGCCTTATGCCCACTGCCCATTCCGACACTGCCTGCACGCATTTCCTGCGTGAATTCTGGCTGGCCCTCGGCGGCGAGCCTCGCTACCTCGATCATCTCCAGATCACTGGCGAAGGCGCGCTGACCTCGGCATTTCCGGTCACCGATTTCGCCACCGCCGCCATCGCTGCCGCCCATCTGGCGGTGGGCGAACTGATCGTTCAGGCCTACGGCACCGCGCCCGCGATCACGGTCGACCGGCGCCTGGCCTCATTCTGGTTCGCCACGTCTCTGCAGCCCCAAGGCTGGTCGCTGCCGGCGCAGTGGGACGCGGTGGCGGGGGATTACCGCGCGGCGGATGGCTGGATTCGATTGCACACCAACGCGCCGCACCATCGTCAGGCCGCGCTTGCCGTGCTGAACACCGCCCCCGAGCGCGATGCGGTCAGTCAGGCCGTGCTGTGCTGGAAGGCCAGTGAGCTGGAAAGCGCGGTAGTGGGCAACCAGGGTTGTGCCGCCGCGATGGGCAGTGCGCTTGCCTGGCGCGAACATCCCCAGGGTCGTGCCGTCGCTGCCGAACCCTTGCTGCATCGCACCGAAGCGCCAGTGGGACCGGGTGGGCCGCATCAGTCCAAACCTGCGCGACCTGAATGTATCGCCCCACGCGAACGCCCCCTGCGCGGCATCCGCGTGCTCGACCTCACGCGCATCCTGGCCGGCCCGGTGGCGACGCGCTTTCTCGCCGGGTTCGGCGCTGAGGTCTTGCGCATCGATCCCCCTGGCTGGGACGAGCCTGGCACCGTGCCCGAAGTGGTGCTGGGCAAACGCTGCGCGCGGCTGGACCTGCGCGACCCTGCCGACCGCGCAGTGCTGGAGGGCTTGATCAGCGAAGCCGACGTGATGATCCACGGTTACCGCGCCGACGCCCTCGCGCGCCTGGGCCTCGGTGCCGAACGCCGTCGGGCGCTCAATCCCGGTCTGGTGGATGTCTCGCTGAACGCCTACGGCTGGACCGGCCCGTGGCGCGAGCGACGGGGTTTCGACAGCCTGGTGCAGATGAGTTGCGGCATCGCCAACGCCGGCATGGTCGCCGCGGGAAGTGACCGGCCCGTGCCGCTGCCGGTGCAGGCACTGGATCACGCCACGGGGTATTTGATGGCGGCGGCAGCGGTGCGCGGGTTGACTCAGCGACTGATCACCGGCGACGGCGTTCAAGTCCGGGCATCCCTGGCGCGAACGGCGTTGTCGTTGCTGTCGTTCACGCCCGCCGACGCGCCGCCTGCAGCCCTGCACCCGCTGAATCCGAGGGATTATTCCCCTGACATTGAGCACACCGCGTGGGGCCCGGCGCTGCGCCTGACACCCGCCGGAGTGATTGAAGGTACCCCGACGCAGTGGGATTTACCGGCGGGCGAGCTGGGCAGCGTCGACGCGAGATGGCTGTAACGCACGACGGGTCGAACGTCAGTCAGCCACCCGCAATCATCAAATCCAGGTTCTGCACCGCCGCCCCGGCCGCGCCCTTGCCCAGGTTGTCGAACACGGCGGCGAGCAAAACGTGGCCCTCGTTCTCGAACACCATCAGCCGCAGGTTATCCGTGCCGTTGAGCTGGCGCGGGTCGATCCCGCTCAGCGCGCCTGATTGTTCCATCGGCATCACTTCCACACACCCGCTGCCCTGATAATGCTCAGCCAGCGCAGCATGCAGCGTCTTGCCGGTCACGTCGTGGGGCAGCAAGCGCGTTTGCAGCGCGATGGTCAGCACGATGCCCTGACGAAACGCGCCATAGGCCGGAATGAACACCGGCCGCTCGCTCAAGCCGCTGTATTGCTGAATTTCCGGGACGTGCTTGTGCGCCAGGCTCAGGCCGTAAATCTGAAACGGGATCGCCTGGGCAGCGTCCGGCCCTTCGAATTCATCGACCCCGGCGCGGCCTTTGCCCGAATACCCTGACACCGCATGGATGCTGATCGGGTAGTCGCGCGGCAGCAGACCCGCCTCCAGCAACGGACGCAACAGACCGATCGCCCCGGTGGGGTAGCAGCCCGGATTGCTGACGCGGCGGGCGGTGGCGATGCGTTGTTTCTGCGCGTCACTCATCTGCGCGAAACCGTAGACCCAGTCGGGGTGGGTGCGGTGCGCAGAGCTGGCGTCGATGACCCGCACCTCCGGATTCGTAATGCTCGCCGCCGCATCCCGGGCGGCCTCGTCGGGCAGGCACAGCACGGCAATGTCGCACGCGTTGATCGCGGCGGCGCGGCTGGCCGGGTTTTTGCGATGCTCGGCTGGAAGGGTGACCACGTGCAGGTCGGTGCGGCCTTGCAGGCGCTGGTGAATCTGCAGGCCGGTGGTGCCTTGGTCGCCGTCGATGAACACAATGGGGGTGGGCATGAGGTTGGAATTCCGCTGAAGGTCGTCAATGACTGACATCTTCAAGCCCTATCGTTGATAGAGAAAGTTGAATTTGATGACGGTACACTTCAGGTTTTCTGAAGGAGGGGCTGGCCAGTGCGGGAAATTAGCCTGGATCGTCTGCGCACCCTGGTGGCCATCGCCGACCACGGCTCGTTTGCCGAAGCGGCGCGGGTGCTGAATCTCGCGCCGCCGACGGTCAGTCTGCACATTGCCGATCTTGAGCAACGGGTGGGCGGCGTGTTGCTCTCGCGCACCCGTGGGCGGGTTCAGCCTTCGGCCATCGGCGATACGCTAATCGAGCGCGCGCGGCGTCTATTGGCCGACGCCGAACAGGCGCTGGAAGACGTCGAGCGTCAGGTCAAAGGGCTGGCCGGGCGGGTTCGACTGGGGGCGTCCACCGGCGTTATCGCGCAATTGCTGCCCCAGGCGCTGGAAACCCTGGAGCAGTTGCACCCCGGCATCGACGTGCAGGTCGCGGTGCTGACGTCGCAGCAGACCCTGCAAAAACTCGCGGACGGCAGCCTGGACATTGGCGTGATTGCGTTGCCCCAGGCGCCGGTCAAGGGCCTGTCGATACAGTCGTGGCGGCGCGACCCGGTGATGGCGTTTCTGCCGGCGCGCTGGGATTGCCCGCCGGTCATCACGCCGAGCTGGCTTGCCGGTCAGCCGCTGATTCTCAACGACGCCACCACCCGGCTGTCCCGTCAGGTGGCGGAGTGGTTCGCCGGCGAGGGGCCGCAGCCGACGCCGCGCATTCAGCTCAATTACAACGACGCCATCAAGAGTCTGGTGGGGGCGGGCTATGGCGCGACGTTGCTGCCCCATGAGGCGTCCACGCCGCCGCCGGAAAGCCGCATTGTCATGCGTCCGTTGCAGCCGGCGTTGTGGCGGGAGTTGGGCATCGCGCACCGGGCGGGAAGTGTCGAGCGCTCGACCCGCAATGTGCTGGCGGCGTTGCAGGAGTTGGAAGCGTTGTAGCTCAACGGGCGGTAAAAACAGACATGTAGCCGACCGGCGCCTGACCCTCTCAGGCAACCGGTCGGGCCAGACGTTGAAGTCACGCCATCAGAATTTGAACGCCTGGCGTCCGATCAGCAGCCATTGGCCTTTCTGTTTCTGCCAGACCTGAAAGTTTTCGATCTCGGTCGGCACAACCTTGCCACTGTTCACGGCTTCGGCGGAGAAATGGTTGCGCACCAGGGCAGTGTCGCCGTTCATGTTGATTGTCTGGTTTTTCATTTCCAGGGTGTTGAAGCCGCTGCGACCGGTTTCGATGTCCGCAATGAATTCATCCTTGTTCTGCACCTTGCCGCTGGAGTGTCCGTAGGTGACGTTGTCCGAAGTCAGCGCGCCCAGGGTGGCAATGTCTTTGTGCAGCATCGCCTGAGTCATGTTGTCGACGGCCTTGGCGACGGCTTGTTCATCGGCAGAAGGGGCGGCGGCCACGACGCCTGAAAACAGGCAGAAGAAGCCGAGGGTCAGTTTGAGTCGGGTCATGAGTGCATCCTTTTTTATTGTTGATGGAAGCGGCATGCAGCGGCCATTTCTGAAGAAAGGTGGCTTTGTACGTCGTCGTACAACTGCGCCGCTCAGGCTAGCCCACATCGAGCCTGTTGGAAAGGGAGCGTTTGAAAGTGGGGTGCCGTCACGTCGCGGCGTGATACAGGCTGGCGAAATACTGCTTTACTGAGGGCTCGCTGCGGCACGTTCAGGCGCTCGGTTCTAGGCCTGTGCCCGTTGGACAATCGATGAGGATGCGCACAGATGACCCGTCTCACCGCCAAAGACTTCGCCCCGGAATTGCTTGAGCTCTACGACTATTACGTTCACGGCAAGATCAACCGCCGGGAGTTTCTCGATCGCGCGGCCGTGTTCGCTGTGGGCGGGCTTGCGGCGACGACCATTCTGGCGTCGCTGAGCCCCAATTACGCGCTCGCCGAGCAGGTCGAATTCACCGATCCTGACATCATTGCTGAATACATTTCCTACCCGTCGCCCAAAGGTCACGGCCAGGTGCGCGGGTATCTGGTGCGGCCGGCAAAAGCCGACGGCAAGGTCGCGTCGGTGCTGGTGGTGCATGAGAATCGCGGCCTGAATCCTTACATCGAGGACGTCGCCCGGCGGGTGGCCAAAGCCGGTTTTATCGCTTTGGCGCCTGACGGTTTGTCATCGGTCGGGGGCTATCCGGGCAATGACGACAAGGGCCGCGAGCTCCAGCAGAAGGTTGATCCCGAGAAGCTGATGAACGATTTCTTTGCCGGCATCGAATGGCTGATGGCCCATCACGCGTCCACCGGGAAAGTCGGGATTACCGGGTTTTGTTACGGCGGCGGTGTTTCAAATGCTGCTGCCGTGGCTTATCCGGAGCTGGCGGCGGCGGTGCCGTTTTATGGCCGCCAGCCCAAGGCTGAAGACGTCAGCCGGATCAAGGCGCCGCTGTTGTTGCATTACGCGGAGCTGGACAAGCCGATCACCGATGGCTGGCCGGCGTATGAGGCGGCGTTGAAGGCGGCGGGGAAGACGTATGAGGCGCATATTTATAAAGGCGCCAACCACGGGTTTCATAACGATTCGACACCGCGTTATGACGACGCTGCGGCAACATTGGCGTGGAACCGGACGGTGGATTGGTTCAGGAAATACCTGACCTGACGGTGAAGGGGACTGATTTATTTACAGCGCTTGATCGTAAATTAATCTGTCCCCGGGATACGCGGTGCGGCTGCAATGGTCGGCCTAACGGCCTCCGGTTTCGCCTTCGGCGAGTTACTTGGAAAAGCACCCCAAGTAACCAAGGGTGCTTGCTCCTGGTTAGGCTCCTCCTGCGTCGGAGTTCCCTCACTCCGGTCTCGCTCCGTGGGCCCGCCGCCATCCGCCATCCATGGCGGGGGGCGGCTCTCGCGGCATCCATGCCGCTCGGCCCACTCCGCAAGACCTGCGTTCGGCCTGCACCCAAGTCGCGATTGGCGGTGTCTGGACTTGCTTCGTAGGAAGATCAAAAGCAGATCAAAAGCTTCCCGGCTGAAGCCGGTCCTACAGTCGAGGTCACCGCGACTCTCATGGGATGCACGCGATGCTTTTTGTAGGACTGGCTTTAGCCGGGAAGGGGCCGGTGCAGGCGCCATCAATTCTATGATCGTGCCCACGCTCCGCGTGGGAATGCATCCCCTGACGCTCCGCGTCACCGGTCTGGCTGGATGAACGCACACTCATTGTAGAGGACTGGCTTTAGCCGGGAAGAGGCCAGCGTGTTCGCCATCACTTTTTTGGTGTGACGCCGGACGCCCCCCGGCTGAAGCCGGTCCCACTATGTGATCGTGGCGTGCGAGGCGGCACCAAAACCCTGCACGGTGTGCTTTTTTGAGGCGTGCGCTGGCGCTTCCAACGATACGAAATAGCCTTACACCCAAGCAATCCGGACCTTCCACCCCAGTGGCCCGGCTTTTGCTTTCATTGAATCCAAACTTGGATACAAGATGGATACCCCCCATGCATGACCTCCAACACCCTCATTTCGGCTGGACGATCAACGAGTGGCTGATGGCCTACCAGACTAGGCAGTTGTCGCCTGACGTGCTGCTGTCGTTCGCCAGCGCCTACCCGCAAACCGACACCGCCTGGATCGCCCGGGCCAGTCAGGCGCAGATCAGCGAGCAGCTTGAAGCCCTCGCCGAGCGTCTTGCTGCAGTCAACGGCGACATCACTCAGCTGCCGCTGTACGGCGTGCCGTTCGCGATCAAGGACAATATTGACGCCGCCGGGTGGCCGACGACGGCGGCGTGCCCGGAGTTTGCCTACACCGCAAGCAAGGACGCGACGGTGCTGGCCCGACTGCGCGCCGCCGGGGCGATTTTGATGGGCAAGACCAACCTCGACCAATTCGCCACCGGCCTGGTCGGCACCCGCTCGCCTTACGGCGCCGTGCCCAACAGCGTCAACCCGGATTACGTCAGCGGCGGCTCCAGCTCGGGCTCGGCGTCGGTGGTGGCGCGGGGGCTGGTGGCATTTTCGTTGGGCACCGACACCGCAGGCTCGGGTCGGGTGCCCGCCGGGTTCAACAACATCGTCGGCCTGAAACCGACCAAGGGCCGCTTGCCCAACACCGGGCTGGTGCCGGCGTGCAAGACGGTGGACTGCGTCTCCATCTTCGCGCTGACCGTAGACGACGCGCAGAAGGTCGCCGGCCTGGCCGAAGGCTTTGATGGCGATGACGCCTATTCCCGCCACAACCCGGGCACGGCGCCGGTGGGCTTTCGCGCGGCGATGAAGCTGGCCGTGCCGGACACCCTGGAGTTCTTCGGCGATACGCACAATCAGGCGGTGTTCGAACAGGCGCTGCACCGATTGAGCGACATGGGCGCCGAGATCACCCGCATCGACTTCGCCCCGTTCAAGGCCCTGGCCGAGCAGCTGTATTACGGCCCGTGGGTGGCCGAACGCACAGTCGCCTTGACCGCGATGCTGGAAACCAACCCCGACGCCATCAACCCGGTGGTGCGTGGCATCGTCGAAAGCGGTCTGGGGTACAGCGCCTGTGACGCCTACCGCGCCGAATACCTGCGGGCCACGCTGAGCCGGCAGATCAACGACGCGCTGGTCGGGTTCGACGCCTTGGTCGTGCCCACGTCCGCGACCCTGCGCACTCAGGCGGAAATAGCCGCCGAACCGGTGCTGTACAACTCGCAGTTCGGCTTCTATACCAACTTCACCAACCTGGCGGACCTCTCGGCCCTGGCATTGCCTGCGGGTATACGCGCCGATGGCTTGCCGTCGGGGATCACGCTGATTGCGCCGGCCTGGCACGACACTGCGCTCGCCCGGTTTGGCCAGCGCTGGCAGGAAAACGTCGGCTTGCCACTGGGCGCCACAGGTCGCTCACTTCCTTCGCCCACGGCATCGCCAGCGACTGCGCCGTGGGGCAGCGTGCGGGTTGCCGTGGTGGGCGCGCACCTGACCGGCATGCCGCTCAACGCGCAGCTGACCCGTCGGGACGCCGTGCTCGTCGAACAGACGCTCACGGCAGGCGACTACCGGCTCTACGCCTTGCCCGGCACCGTGCCGCCCAAACCGGGGCTGGTGAAATCCGCAAGCGGTGCATCGATCATCGTGGAACTGTGGGACATCCCGCTGGCGCGCTTTGGCGAGTTCGTGGCCGAGATCCCTGCGCCGCTGGGCATCGGCACCCTGACGCTGAAGGACGGTCGCAGCGTCAAGGGCTTCATCTGCGAACCCTGGGCGATTGACGGCGCGCTGGACATCACCTCGTTCGGTGGCTGGCGCGCGTACATCGGCAGCCTGAAAAAAGCCTGACCCGACGCCTGACGCAGCCTCGAAACGCCGTCGCGTCAGGCGCAAAGATCACCCGAAGGAGCACCCCGGCCATCATCCCTTCACAGACACCCAAACGTCGCCCGGACAACATGGCCGAGCGCATCTATCAGCAGCTCAAGGACGACATCTTCGAGTTTCGCCTGCTGCCCGGGGATCGCTTTAGCGAAGGCGAGGTGGCCGAGCGCGTGCAAGCCAGCCGCACGCCGGTGCGACAGGCGCTGTATCGGCTGGAGCGCGAGGGCTATTTGGAGGTGTATTTCCGCAGCGGTTGGCGGGTGAGGGCGTTCGATTTCAATTATTTCGAAGAGCTATACGACGTGCGCATCGTGCTGGAGTGCGCGGCACTGGCGCGTCTTGAAGCGCTGGATCTGGAGCAACACCCGGTCATCGATGGACTGAAACACACCTGGCTCGTCACCCCCTCCGAACGTCTGCAAGACGCCCAGCAGGTCTCATCGCTGGACGAGCGTTTCCATTGCGCGTTGCTGGAGGCGGCAGGCAACACCGAGATGGCGCGCCTGCACCTGGAGATCACCGAGAAGGTCCGCATCATTCGCCGCCTGGATTTCACCCAGGCGGCGCGCATTGAGGCGACCTACGACGAGCATGGGCAGATTCTCGGCGCCGTGCTCAATCGCCAGACCGCGCAGGCCCAGCAGTTGCTCACGCGGCACATCGAAATCAGCAAGCAGGAAGTGCGCAAGATCACCCTGCACCGGCTCCACGTCGCCCGGCCATGAGCTGACGTCTGCCCCTCACATCAACGGCAAACAAAAAAGCACTCAGCGCGGATTGCGCCGCTCTGCCACTTCGGCCAACACCGCCAGGTCCATCTCGCCTTGGCCATGGTCGATGGCATCCTGCAAGTGGGCGCGGATCATCTCGGCGCTCGGCATCTCCACCGACACCTGGCTGGCGGCGGCCAGGACCAGATCCACGTCTTTAAGGCCCAGCACTGCCTTGAATGCCGCCGGCTCGTACGTGCGTTCGCCGATCAGCGCGCCATACCCTGCGTAGACCGGCCCGGGAAAGATCGTCCCCGACGCCAGCTCCACCAGATCAGCGGATTTCAGACCGTGGCGAGTGACCAGCACGGCCGCTTCACTCATCGCCTCGATGGCCGAGACCAGCATGAAATTCATGGCCAGTTTCATCGCGTTGGCGCTGGAAGGTTTGTCGCCCATCCGCCAGGTCTTGCTGCCGATCAGGTCGAACAACGGCTGCACCCGGTCGATGGCCTGGGCAGCGCCGGCAGCCATGATATTCAGCTTCGCTGCGGCGGCCATGTTCGGCCGGCCCATCACCGGCGCGGCGATGTAGTCGATGCCCTGTGCGGCGTGCAGCTCGGCCAGCTCGTCGGCGAAGGTCACGGAAATGGTCGCCATGTTGATGTGGATCAGCGGGCCCTTGAGCTGCTTGAGCAGACCGGCATCCAGCAGCACCGCGCGCAGGGCCTTGTCGTCGGCAAGCATGCTGAACACCACGTCGACGGCGAACGCCTGGGCAGGCTCGGTGACTGCCGTGGCACCTTGCTCGACCAGTGGCTGCGCGGCCTCGGGGGAACGGTTCCAGACCAGCAGTTCATGACCGCCTTTCAACAGATTGCCAGCCACGGCCTGACCCATATTGCCGAGGCCCAAAAAGCCGATTTTCATGGGGATGCGCTCCAGTAGAAGGTGGGGTGTGCGGCGCACACTCGTATCACCCACCTTGAGACAGTTGTCTTGGCGAAAACGACGCTATGGGTGACAAACGGCTGCATTGGCCCAGCATTCCAACGCATGGAGGTCACGCGCCGTTGGGTGGCCTGAAGATCGTCAGGGCTACAGGCGCCGCAAGTCAGTGCCAGGCCCTATCGATTCAGCGCGGGACGACCGTCTCTTTTCCGGGAGGCGCTAATCGTATTTTCCGGTCTTGTGGGTCTGGGCAAGAATGAAGTCCACCAAGTTGGAAAATCCCTTGTGTTCTTTACGCGCGGGGAGGTAGAGCAGGTGGACCTGCAGCGGCGTTGGGCGATGATCGCGTAGCACTTCCACCAAACGGCCGGTGGATAAATCATTGATCACTGATAGTTCGGGCTGCAGTATCAGACCTGCGCCGCCCAGTGCGGCCTGACGCAGAGCATGACTGTCGTTGGAAGCAAAGCATCCATCTCCCGTCCAGCAGTAGCCGTCAGCGTTGTGTAACGGCCATTGAATACAGCCATAGACAGACAAGTGTCCAAGACACGAGTGGCGCTCGAGGTCGCGGGGGACCTGCGGCGTGCCCCGCTGCAACAAGTAGTCCGGCGCTCCGCAGATCACCATTTGGTAGGGCGGAAGCCGGCGTGCCACCAGCTCTGAATCGGGCAGCGCCCCTACCCGAACGACTAAGTCAAATTGGTCACCGATCAGGTTCACATAAGCGTTGCTCAGAATGAGTTCGATTTTCACGGCGGGGTAGAGGCGTAGATAGCGGGTAACCAACGGAGCAATCCATGTGGCTCCCACGCTGTGTGGCGCGCTGATGCGGATCATGCCTCGCGGATTCGCGTGCATGGATTCAATGGTGTTTTCGGCCAGTTTAATCTGGTTGAGTACCCCGCGAGCTGTCTCGCAATACACCTTGCCCGCCTGGGTCAAGCGTTGGCTGCGAGTGCTTCGTTCCAGCAATCGCATGCCGAGTAACTCCTCCAGCTGCCGTACGTGCTTTCCCACCATAACCGCAGACAAACCCAGACGGCGAGCAGCGGCACTGAAGTTGCCTGCGTCTACCACCTCAAGCAGCACCTGCATCGACTGCAATTTATTCATATTCCTAACCACCGGTTACAGATGCTCGAACGCTACAGCGCTTTTTCCTTCTTAACCAGCGCTCTAATCTTCGGTGCGTCGCCATTGTTGCCGATGAAGACCCAGGCACTTTAGCGGCCTGGAACCGAATGCTGCCTCATGGCTAGCCTTAGAAGTGTTGTGCGCAAAAAAAGGAATGGACCTGTGAAAATCGTTATTGCTGGAGTGACTGGTTGGGTCGGGCAAGCTATTTTTCGTGAAGCAATCAAAACGCCTGGCGTCGAGGTAGTCGCAGGTGTCTCTCGCAGCCGTGCCGGTGAAGACATGGGTACTGCTCTCGGCTTACCCGCCACCGGTATTGCCATCGTAGGTACGCTCGATGAAGCGTTGAACCTGCCATCGGATGTGGTCATCGACTACACGAATACCGAAGGTGTTCGTACTCACGCGCCCGCTGTCATCAGAGCGGGAAGAGCGCTTGTGATCGGGACCAGTGGCCTCGACGAAGTCGAGCTCCAGGCGTTGGATGCTTTGGCCCGGCAGCACGGTGTTGGTGTGGTCGCTGCGGGCAACTTTTCCATCAGCGGCACGCTGTTGAAACGCTTCGCGCTCGAAGCGGCGCGCTATCTGGCTGACGTAGAAGTTGTCGAGTACGCCAGCGCGCGTAAACAAGACGTCCCTACGGGCACCGGTCGGGAGCTCGCAGAAGCACTTTCCGCACTGCGCCAGGCGCCCACCACGATCCCGCTCGAAAAATTGAAAGGCTTGGTAGGGAGCAGGGGGGTGCCAATCGGTTCTGGCAGTCATGCAGTCCAGTTGCACAGCGTGTATCTGCCTTCCTATGTTCTCGCAGTCGAAAGCATCCATGCGACAGAAAGCGAGCGACTGGTCATCCGCCACGAGGCTGGCTCCAGTGCCCAGCCTTATGTCGCCGGCACGCTGCTTGCCGCGCGCGCTGCGCTGACGTTAAAAGGTTTGCTGCGGGGGCTGGAGTCGCTGATTTGATGGGCAACCACGAGCCAGCTGTCGCTTTGATTTGTCGCGATAGCGTGATGAGCGATGCGCAGGACCGGCCAATTCATGACGCCTCTCGCGCCTCGCCGCGTATCACCAGACCAATGCCGACCCCCGAGACCACCATGCCTAAGGCCATCAGCCACGACAGCGGTTCGTCGAACAGGGCCCAGGCCAGCAGCAGCGTCAGTGGCGGACTGAGGTAAAGCACACTGGCGACTCGCGTCGGCGTGGCCCGGCGCAGGCACATCCAGTAAAGGCCGTAGCCGCCGACCGTCGACACCGACGTCCACAGCACACTCATCGCGAAACCTGCGTTGGGCACGGGCGCGAGACTTCCGTGCAGTCCGGCAACGAGGGCAAACACGAAGGTCGAGACGAAGCACTGCAACCACAGGTTGGGCATCAGGCCCAGCGCCTGCGGGTCTGGGGAGTGTTTTTGCCACAGCGTGGCGACCGCCAGTGACAGCATGCCCAGCACGGGCAGGGCGTAGGCCCATGGGGGTGCGCTGCCCCAGGCCAGCGCGTCGTGGGTCGCCAGCATCACGCCCGCCAGACCGATCAGCAATCCGATCCATACGCCGCGGGTCAATCGCTGGCGGAGCACCACGGCCGCCAGCACAGCCATGCCGATTGGCAGCAGATCGGCGAACAGCGCTGCCAGCCCGGCGGGCACACCCAGGGCAATGCCCTCGGTCACGCCGAACAGATAACCAGCCATGGCCAGCAGGCCGATGCCGGCGTTTTTCAGCAGCACCGCAGGCGGTGTCTGGCGCAGCTGTCTGGCGACGAAGGGCAACAGAATCAGCGTGACCAGAAGGCAGCGCCAGAACACCATCAGGGAGGCCGGCGCGTAATCGATGGAGAAGCGCGCGCCAATGAAGCCCGAACTCCAGATGATCACCAGCCCGGCTTCGAGCAGCGGCAAGGGAATCGCCCGGCGTGGGGACGGAAGGGCAAGGCTCGCGTTGGTCAGTTCGTTTGAAGTGTTCATGGACCCAACGTACCCATCCGCCGTAATCTAATAAATCAAAATAAACGACAGCAGTGCTTCGGGATCAGTGAACCATGAGTGCCATTCTGGATATCGAACAGGTCCGCACCTTTCACGCCGTGGCGCGCATTGGCAAGTTCAGCGCGGCGGCGGAACAGCTGCACAAAAGCCCGGCCGCGGTCAGCGTGCACGTGCAGCGGCTGGAAGCGGTGGCGGGGGGGCGGCTGCTCAATCGCGACAATCAGTCGGTGTCGCTGACGCCCCTGGGCAAGCGTTTTCTGACCTCCACCGCCGAGCTGCTGAGCACCCACGATCAAGTGCTGGCCGAGCTGCAGGGCACGCAGCTGGCGGGGCGCATCACCCTCGGCGTGCCGGATGAATACGCCACGCACCTGATTCGCGACGTGCTGCCGATTTTCACCGCCGCCTGGCCGAACATCGTTCTGGAGCTGAAGACCGCGCCCAGCTTCATCTTGCGCGATCAGGTGCGGCGGGGTCGGCTTCAGGTGGCGGTCATCGCCCAGCCGGAAGGCCAGTTGGCCGCGGACGATCAGTTGCTGGTGCCGACCACGCCGGTGTGGGTCGGCGCCGCGCATCAATCGGGGGATTTACCAACCCCGTTGCCGCTGGCCGTGCATGCCGCGCAATGCTCGTACCGGCAAGCGATGGTCGAGTCGCTCAAGCGCGCCGGCCACCCCATGCGCATCGTGCTCGAGAGCTCGTCCAATCAGGCGGTCAAGGCCTGTGTTGAGGCAGGACTGGGCATCAGCGTGATCGACCGCGCCCGGGTCACCGACGGCATGCGCATCCTCGATGGCCTGCCGCCGATCGCCGACCACGACATCATCGTCGTGCGCTCGTCAGCCAGCCACGGAGATGAGGCGATAGAACTGCTGCGGCAGGCCATCGGGCAGTATTTCCGGCTTTGAGGGCGCCGCGGGTCAGTCCTCGGAGCGCTCGCAGAAGCGCAGGCGGTTGCCGAACGGGTCGGCGATGTCCATGACCTTGCCCCAGTCGAGGTCTTGAATGCCGGGGCGTGAATAGCCGTAGTTTTTCGCCAGCAGTTCGCGCTGCAATTCGTCGATGTCGCTGACCGGCACAAAGATCGTCGAGCCCGGCGTCGCGTCGCCATGGTGCTCGGTCAGGTGGATGACCAGTTGGTCGCGACGGGCCTGGGCGTACAGCGGCAGACCCGGTTCAAAGCGGTGCTCCCACTCCAGGCTGAAGCCGAGAAAATCCACGTAGAACTCTTTCGCCTTGGCTTCGGAAAAAATACGAATCAGCGGTATCGCCGGGGACATCTGCACAGGGTTCACTCCTTGATGATCTGAGCGGGCGATTCTAGCCCAGACCTCTAAAGGATGGTGTTCATACAGGCCTCTTCCCGGCTGAAGCCGGTCCCACTGACGGACTGCGTGCACCTGTAGGGCTGGCTTTAGCCGGGAAGGCGTCGGATGCCACGCTGCAAAAATTGATGGCGTTCACACAGGCCTCTTCCCGGCTAAAGCCTGTCCCACTGACGGACGGCGTGCACCTGTAGGACTGGCTTTAGCCGGGAAGGCGTCGGATGCCACGCTGCAAAAATTAAGGGCGTTCATACAGGCCTCTTCCCGGCTGAAGCCGGTCCCACTGACGGACTGCGTGCACCTGTAGGACTGGCTTTAGCCGGGAAAGCGTCGGATGCCACACTGCAAAAATTGAGGGCGGTCACACAGGCCTCTTCCCGGCTGAAGCCGGTCCCACTGACGGACTGCGTGCACCTGTAGGCCTGGCTTTAGCCGGGAAGGCGTCGGATGCAACGCTGCAAAAATTGAGAGTGTTCACACAGGCCTCTTCCCGGCTGAAGCCGGTCCCACTGATACAGCGCGTGCACTGGGTAGGACTGACCGGAAATGGGTGCAGCAGAAACAAAAACGGCGCCGTGCTGAAGATCAGCCACGGCGCGCGTCGGAGAAGCGGGGGGTGAAGCGGATTAGCTGCGCAGGTCTTTCTTGATTTCGTCTTCGTCCTTGTGAGGCGCCGCAGTCGGCAGCTCGGGAGGATAGAACTCGCCTTTGAGATTCAGTGCGGCAATGCGTACCTTGAGCTTCTCGATCACGAGGTCGATGTCCTGTTGGTCATCGAGATCGTCCACACGCAGCCACAGGTGCGGGAGATTTTCAAAGTAAACGCCGTCGATTTCCACATCGGAGGTCATCTCGCGATCCTGGCGCCACAGGCACTTGCGGTGAACCGTCGCCGGATCCTGTGGCCAGGTTTCCGACGTGGTCAGCCAGACCTCGTGGTAATCCTGCAGATCGATTTCTTCAACTTTGTCCAGTGGGATAAACGTATTCACATATCACCTGTCAGCCAAGGGGACCGGGCGAGGTCGTTGCGCTGCAGACTGCCCCAGATCCCATACCGTTTGAAAAAGCGCATACCACTATGGCCGCCATTTGGCGGACGAGTTCAACGCCCGCGCGCTATTGCCGCACGGCCAGGCCGTCAACGCAGCGACGTTAATGCAGCGCCGGTTCGCGACTGAACGCGTCAACCGCGCGCACCAGCCCCTTGGCCGCCAGCGCCACCAGCTCTCCGCCTTTTTCCGGCGTGGCCAGCGCAGGGTCTGAGCCCATGCGGCCATCGGGGAAGCGCGCTCGAAAATCCTTTGCTTCGCGGATCGGACCGGTCGGGGCAATCTGCGGCGAGTAGTCCGCCGACTTGATCGACTCCGGGTAGGCCCACTGGGTCACCGCGATCTCGGACGGCGTCGCGTGGGAGCCGTGGCCCACCGGAAACTGCCGATGGGCGAGTTCGCCGACGCCCTCCAGGTCCCACCAGTTGGTGAGCTTCAGGGCGAAGCCGGCAGAGCGCCCGGCGAAACTGGCTTCTGCGTACAGCTCGGAAAACGCCGCCTCGATCGACGCGACGTTGCCGCCGTGACCGTTGAGGAAGAGGATTTTCTCAAAGCCATGACCCGCCAGCGAGCGCGCCCAGTCACCGATGGCGGCGATGAACGTCGAGGGGCGCAGCGAGATCGTCCCGGGAAAGCCCAGATGATGCTGCGCCATGCCGATGTTGAAGGTCGGCGCGATCAGGATATCGGCGCTCTTCTGCGCTTCGTGGGCGATGATCTGCGGGCACATCCAGTCAGTGCCGAGCAGGCCGGTGGGGCCGTGTTGTTCGTTCGAACCGATGGGCACGACAATCGTGCGGCTGCGCTTGAGAAACTGTTCGATCTCGATCCATGTGGACTGGTGCAGAAGCATGTCAGGTGCTCTCCTCAGGAAAGTGGGCTTCAGAAAAGTGGGCTTCAGAAAAATGGGGCGAGCGAAAAATCAGTGTGCCCGCGATGCTATGGCGCGGAGGTGCCGACATCACCTGTCGGCGCTCAAGCGGGTTGCGTGTAAGGAAAGCGCGCGATGAAACAGGTGCCCAACTGAGCCGATGAGCTCACGGTCAAAGTACCGTGATGAGCGCTGGCGATCTGCGACGCGATGTACAGCCCAAGACCGAGGCCTTCGCCGCGCCCGCCCGCTTCGGACCGGGTGAACGGCTCGAACAGCAGCGGCATCAGCCGTGGCGAGATGGGCGCGCCGTGGTTCATGACGGAAATGATGACCTGATCAGATTCCTGCCAGATGTGCAGGTCAATCGGCGAGGCGAGTGAGCCATGGGTCACCGCGTTGCCCAGCAGATTGGACAACAACTGGCTGATGCGCAGCGGGTCGCAGTAGACGCTCCCGGTGAGGTCGATGGCTTCGTTGAACGTTGCCTGCGGGTGCGACGCGCGGATCTCGTCCACCGTCGCTTTCAATACGTCGGGAAGATCATCCGTGGCCTGGCACTTCACCGGAATTCCTCCGCCCATGCGGCCCCTGGCGAAGTCCAGCACGTTCTCGATCAGCGCGCCCATGCGGATCGAGCTCTGCCGTATGGCAGCGACCAGCCCCTGCGAGCGCTTGTCCTCGGTTTTGGTCGCCAGCAGGTCGGCGCTCATGCGAATCGCACTCAACGGTGTACGCAGGTCGTGCCCCAGCACCGCCATGAATTGCTCCCGCAACCGTCCGTTTTCGTTGGCGTCGTTCAGCTCGGCGCGGGCGCTGTCCAGGTGGCCCTGAGTGTCCAGACTCATCGCAATCAACTGCGCGAAGAGGGTCAGTGTCTTGACGATGGCAGGATCGCTCAGATCGGCAGGCACTGAGTCGATGGCGCACAGCGTCCCGAAGAAGCGGTCGTCGGGCAGGATGATGGGAATCGAGATGTAGCTTTCCAGCCCATAGGTGAGCGGCGTGTGATGGGTGGCGAAGTGCGGGTCGGCGCTGGCATGGCCGAACACCACGGGCTGGTGATGCTGCCTGATCTCGTGGCAGATGGTTGATTCCAGCACCAGCTCGCCGCCCGGTTTGAGGCCGAAATTGATCGCGTCATCGACGGCGCAGGCCACCCAGTGGCTTTCCGTGACCCTGGCGATTGCCGCGAAGCGCATGCCTGTCATGTGCTTGACCATGCTCAGAATGACGGGCACGGCGGGGATCGCATGGATCGCCTCAACATCCAAAGCAAACTCTGGGCGGGTCATCGGATCTGGCTCTGGGGGTTATAGGCATGAAGCGTATCTAAAATCGGCCAACATGGCTAACCCCTCGGTCCACCACGGGAGATGCCGGCGCAGATTATTGAACCCTCACGCCCCTGCCGGGGTCGTTTTATTGATGCCCTGAGGGCAAATGTCATTTGCGTCCCGTGAGCTGTTTGCTGTCGGTCGACGTGGCGATACTTGTCAGCCTTATGTCATGTCTCTCGAAGCCTGCGCTTCTCCAAGCTGCCTGTTTGTCAGCGCTTTGATTTCTCAAAACAATGGGCCCATGGATGGCCGCCGCGAGGTTGAACGATGATTGCGATGCACCGATTTGCACTGCTGATGACCACTGCTGCGATGCTCAGTGCCTGTGGCGAAACCGCCAAGCTGCCGTTCCAGGCCGGCGTAGGCGCACAGCCGCAACTGCCCGAGCCCAATAGCACGCTGATACCGACCGTCAAGGTGTCCAAGGCCGTCGGCTGGAAGGGCACCGACACGCCCAAGGCCGCCGAGGGCTTCACCGTCAGCGCACTCGCCGAGAACCTCGATCACCCGCGCTGGCTGTACAGCCTGCCCAACGGCGACGTCCTGGTCGCCGAAAGCAACAAGCCGCCGAAGCCTGAAGGCGCGACGGACGGCGGCCCGGGGGTGATGGCATGGATCAAGCGCACGGCTACCGGGATCGTCATGAGCCGGGTCGGCGCCGAAGCCGAGAGCGCCAACCGCATCAGCATCCTGCGCGATGCCGACGGCGATGGCCGGGCCGAAATGAAGAAGGTGTTCATCAGCGGCCTGACGTCGCCATTCGGCATGGTGCTGGTGGGCAACGAACTGTTCATCGCCAACGCCGACGCCGTTGTCAAGGTCCCGTACAACGACGGCCAGACTGAAAGCACCGCCACGCCGGTGAAAGTCACTGACCTGCCGGCAGGCATCAATCACCACTGGACCAAGAACATCATCGCCAACCGCGAAGGCACCAAGCTGTACGTCACCGTTGGCTCGAACAGCAACGTGGCCGAAAACGGTCTGGAAGCCGAAGAGGGACGTGCGGCGGTCTGGGAAGTGGACGTCAAGACCGGGCAAAAACGCCTGTTCGCCAGCGGTCTGCGTAACCCCAACGGGCTGGCCTGGAAGCCGGGCAGCAACGAGCTGTGGACAGTGGTGAACGAACGTGACGAAATCGGCAGCGACCTGGTGCCGGATTACCTGACCTCGGTCAAGGATGGCGCGTTCTACGGCTGGCCGTGGAGCTACTACGGCAATCACGTCGACAGCCGTTTGCAACCGCCGCGCCCGGACATGGTCGCCAAGGCCATCGCCCCGGATTACGCCCTCGGCACCCACGTCGCGCCGCTGGGCCTGACCTGGTCCGACCCGCGCGGCATGCCGGCCAAATTTGCCGACGGCGTGTTTGTCGGCGAGCACGGCTCGTGGAACCGCAATCCCCAGGCCGGCTACAAAGTTGTGTTCGTCGGCTTCAAGGATGGCCGACCTGCGGGCCTGCCGGTGGACGTCCTGACCGGCTTCCTCAACGCCGATGGCGACGCACAAGGCCGTCCGGTCGGCGTGATCCTCGACAAGCAGGGCGCATTGCTGGTCGCGGATGACGTGGGCAACAAGGTCTGGCGCGTCAGTCAGGCCAAGTGATGGCTTAGCAATGAACGGGAATGCCGGTGATGATCACCGGCATTTTTCGTTTTGGGGATGGTTAAAAAACGTTGGGTGAGGCCTGCACTGTTCAGCCGTCCTGAGAGACCTGCTGCTAGCGTGAAAACCGCCGCGCGCCGGCAACGCACGCGATAACCCCGACGGTCACTCCCAGCATGCCCGCGCTGACCTGTTCATGCAGAAGGGTTGCGGCCAGCGTCAGACCAAAAAAGGGCTGCAGCAACTGCAGCTGTCCCACCGCCGCGATTCCGCCCTGGGCCAGACCGCGGTACCAGAACACGAAGCCGATCAGCATGCTGAACAGCGACACGTAGCCCAGACTCACCCACGCCGGTGCGCTGATGGTGGCCAGGACTGGCGGCGCGCTGAACAGGGTCAGCATCAGCATCAGCGGCAACGCCAGCACCAGCGCCCAGCAGATGACCTGCCAGCCGCCGAGCGTCCGGGACAGCGTGGCACCTTCGGCGTAACCCAGGCCGCAGACGACAATCGCCAGCAGCATCAGCAGATCCCCCGCCGGCGACGCCGACAACCCTTGGGCACAGGCGAACCCCACTACCAGCGCACTGCCCAGCAACGAGAACACCCAGAACACCGGACGCGGACGCTCGCCGCCACGCAACACCGCGAACACAGCCGTCGCCAACGGCAACAGGCCGACAAACACGATGGAGTGCGCCGACGTGACGTATTGCAATGCCAGCGCGGTGAGCAGCGGGAAGCCGACCACCACGCCGCTGGCAACGATGAATAGCGGCATCAGTTGGTTGCGCTGCAGGCGCTTCTCTCGCAACACCAGCAGCAGACAGACCGCGACCAAGCCGGCAATCGACGCTCTGGCGACAGTCAGAAACAGCGGCGCAAACTCCAGCACGGCGATGCGCGTGGCCGGCAACGAACCGCTGAAAATGATCACGCCCATCAGGCCATTCAGCCATCCGGCAGTGGAGCGCTTTGTCGCCAGGGGCTGGACCATTGAAGAGATTTCCATGGGGTTCGGACTCCTGAGGTGCAGGCGTGAGGACGCCATTGCTGATTGAGGTTGAATTGCCAACGGGTCAATTGCCGTCAAGGCAGCGTAAGGGGCAGAATCAGTACAATCAAAGAATTGTCATGGATACAGCGTCTATGCCCCGCGCCCGCTACAAAACCCTTGTGGACCGATTTGCTGCGCAGATTGCGGCCGGTGAACTGGCGCCCGGGACGCGCCTGCCGACCCATCGTCAGTTGGCGGCGGCTGAAGGCCTGGCGCTGGTCACGGCGTCGCGGGTCTACGCCGAGCTGGAAGCCATGGGACTGGTGAGCGGCGAAACCGGGCGCGGCACCTTTGTCCGGGAAATCGCCCTGCCGCTCAGCCATGGCGTCGATCAACAGACCAGCACGCCCGGCGTCCTCGACCTCAATTTCAACTACCCGACGCTGCCGGGCCAGGCGGATCTGCTGCGCAACGGCCTTCGCCAACTGGCGTTGTCGGGTGATCTGGAGGCGCTGCTGCGCTATCAGCCCCATGCCGGCCGAAGCCATGAGCGCGCGTGCATGGCGCGGCACCTTGCTGCTCGGGGCTTAACGGTCGAGGCCGACGAGGTGGTGATCGTCAGTGGCGCGCAGCATGGCCTGTCGGTCATTGCGATGGCGTTGCTCAAACCGGGCGATGTGGTGGCGGTGGATGCGTTGACCTATTCGGGGTTCAAAGTGGTGGCCGACGCCCTCCGGCTGGAATTGCTCGCGATCCCCCATACCGATCACGGCCCCGATCTGAACGCCTTGGAAACACTCTGCCAGCGAAGGCGGATCAAGGCCGTCTACACGATGCCGACCCTGCACAACCCCATGGGCTGGGTGATGGACCTGCCGTGGCGCGAACACTTGGTGCGCATCGCTCGGCACCATGGGGTGCTGTTGATCGAAGACGCAGCGTATGCGTTCCTGGCCGAGGACCCGCCCGCACCGTTGAAGGCCCTGGCACCGGAGCTGACCGTCTACGTCTCGGGTTTCTCGAAAAACATCGCGACCGGGCTGCGGGTGGGTTACGTGGTTGCGCCGCTGCCCTGGGTTTCGGCGATGGAGCGTGCGATCCGGGCGACGGTCTGGAATACCCCAGGGGTGATGACGTCGCTGGTCTGCGGCTGGATTGGAGACGGCACCGTCGCGCGTCTGGAGGCGGAAAAACGCCTGGATGCGCGGACCCGACAGACGCTCGCCCGGGCGCTGTTAATCGGGTTGAACGTCATCAGTCACCCGGCGTCCTATTTTTTGTGGGTACAACTGCCTGAGGACGCCAGGGCCGACCAGGTGGCCATGGAGTTGCTGGCGAACAAGGTGGCGGTTTCGACTGCCGAACCCTTCGCCACCTCCAGCGTCGTCCCCCACGGAATTCGCTTGGCGTTGGGTTCTGTGGATCTTGAGGCGTTGCGGGTTGCGTTGCAGGCAGTGCGTCGGGCAGTCGGCCGCTACGTGTATTGAACAGTGCGAAAGGTGAGGGCGGCAGCGGGCTTTGTTGAGGCATCGGTAACGGTGTTTCTCAAAGCGCCTACCATTCTTGAAATCGATAGTGAACATCACGGTAGGCGAGTTCTCTTTTTCCCGGAAGGGAGGAGGATGGCCCCATACCGAACTGGCTTTAAAAGGACACCACGCGATGAAAATCTCAACCCTGCTGACCCTCGTCGCCGTGCTGTCCAGCGGATTCGTCGCTACCGGTTCTGCTGTTGCGGCAGGCACTGTTTCGGCGGCGGATGCCGAGGCGTGCCATTTGCTGCCGGTGGTTGAAAGCCGTGTGGCATTGCAGTCTTCCCAACGCGTGGGTGTGCTCTACAGCGAAAACACCGTTGGCACCCTCGAATACCTTGAGCGTTATCACGCGGTGGCGCTGAAGGGCGTCAAGAACGGCGGTCTGGATTCGCGCATTCGCGAGGCGTTCGTCAACAGCTCCGATCCAAAGCTGGCGATGGACTGGCTGAAAGGTTCGTTGCAGAAGCAGTTTGCTTCAGTGACCGTGTACGACAACCTTGACGCGCTGATGCAGGCGCGGCCTGACGTGGTGGTGATGCTCGACACCTACAGCCGCTTGGTATCCCAGCGTAACTCTCAGGTCGAAGCGCGCTTCATTGCCACGTTCTACGATTCGAACCTGCAATACATCGGCAAGGCTGAAGGCTTGGGCGCCCAGGAGCTGAGCTCGGTGTGGGTCCACGGCAAGGCCGCCCCGGAAATCGCCGCGCAGATCAACCAGCAGCGCGACCTGCAGGTCAATGCCCTGAAGCAGTTTGATGTGTCCCTCAAAGCGCTGGTGACCACCGGGAAGACGGCGGAAGTGGCGAGTAATTGATCGCTGCCTACCAGCCTAGCGCGGTTTGATAGTGGGACCGGCTTTAGCCGGGAAGAGGCCGGTTTGATCACCCTCAATTTCGCAGTGTGACGTCCGACGCTTTCCCGGCTAAAGCCGGTCCAACAGACTGCACGCGGTCCCACTAGGTGAATCCGGCCTGAGCCTTTCCCCTGACGCAACAAAAAACCGCTGCGCCCCTCTTCAAGGCGTCAGCGGTTTTTTTTGTGAGGGCGGTTACTTGCTGTCAGGCAGTGCGTAGGCAATCACATAATCACCGCGATCCTTCGACTGACGGGCGCCGCCGGCGGTGATGACGATGTACTGCTTGCCGGTCTTAGGCGACACATACGTCATCGGGCCGCCCTGGCTGCCCACGGGCAAGCGGGCTTTCCAGGCTTCTTCGCCGTTGGCGCTGTTGAACGCGCGCAGGTAGTAGTCCTGGGTGCCGGCGATGAACACCAGACCGCCCTGGGTCGACAGCGTGCCCCCCAGCGTCGGCATGCCGATCGGCAAAGGCAGGTGCATTTTGATGCCCATCGGGCCGGTGTCCTGAACGGTGCCGACCGGCACTTGCCAAGCGATCTTTTGAGTCTTCATGTCGATGGCGGTCAACGTGCCGAACGGCGGCGCCTGGCACGGGATGCCCGCCACCGACAGGAAGCGGTTCTTGTTGACGGCGTACGGCGTGCCCTTCAGCGGGACGGCGCCCATGCCGGTATTCAACGCCTCACCGCCCGACGCCGCGATGGCGTCCTTCAGCTGCGGCACCATCTGAATCCACAGGCCCAGGCGCATGTCATTGACGAAGATGAAGCCGTGAACCGGATCGGTCGACAGGCTGCCCCAGTTCATCCCGCCCAGCGATCCCGGAAAGCTCAGCGAAATGTCAGTGCCCGGCGCGGTGAACAGGCCGTCGTAGCGCATCTTCTTGAACGAGATCCGGCACAACAGCTGGTCGAACGGTGTGGCGCCCCACATGTCCGATTCGGTCAGCGTCTGCGCACCGATCTGCGGCATGCCCACGGATTTTGGCTGGGTCGGCGAATACGGTTCGTTGGGGATATTCGACGCCTTGACCGGGACTTCCTTGACCTCGGTCAGCGGCTGGCCGGTGTGGCGATCGAGGACGAAAATCTGCCCGGCCTTGGTGCCAATGACCAGCGCCGGCACCTTGCTGCCGTCAGGCTTGGCGAAGTCGATCAGGCTCGGCTGCATCGGCAGGTCGAAATCCCACAGGTCGTTATGGACCGTCTGATACACCCACTTCTGCACGCCGGTGGTGGCGTCCAGTGCCAGCACCGAGGCGCCATAGGTGTGGTCAAGCTCGGTGCGTTTCACGCCATAAATGTCGGTGGACGAACTGCCCATCGGCAGGAACAGCGTGTTCATGGCCGGGTCGTAGGACATCGGTGCCCAGCTGTTCGGCGTGCTGCGCACATAGGTTTTGTCGGCGGCAGGCGCCTGTTTGTCTTCGGGATTGCCCGGATCGAACGCCCAGCGCATCTGCCCGGTGACCACATCAAAGCCGCGGATCACGCCGCCCGGCATATCGGCCTGCACGTTGTCGGCCACGCGACCGCCAACCACCACCGTGGTCCCGGCCATCAGCGGCGCCGATGACAGTTGATAGTAGGAATCGGGCACGTTGCCCAGACCGGCTTTGAGGTCGACCTGGCCATTGTTGCCGAAGCCCTGGCAGAACTCGCCGGTGTCGGCGTCCACGGCAATCAGGCGCGCGTCGATGGTGTTGGTGAGCAGACGACGCTGGCAGTTGGCGCCAGCCGGCACAGCGACCGCCGCCGCAGGCCTGCTGCCATCGGTGGGTGGCGCAATGGCGGCGCTGGCATCGAAATAAGCCAGCCCGCGGCAGCGTTGCCACACGGCGGACTTGGCGTTGATGTCGTTCTTCCACAGCTGCTTGCCGGTGTCGGCGTCCAGCGCGATGACGTTGTTGTGCGGCGTGCAGATAAAGACCTTGTCGCCGACCTGCAACGGGGTCATCTGGTCTTCGGCACCATTGCCGTCGCTGAGGGCGACGTCGCCGGTGTGGTAGGTCCAGGCCGGCACCAGCTTGCTGACGTTGTCGCGGTTGATCTGGTCCAGCGCGGCGAAGCGGCTGCCGCCTTCATCGTTGCCGTAGTGCGCCCAGTCTTTCTGCGCGTGGGCAGGATCGACTTTGGTCAGCCCCGGGCCAGTCCCCGTAGGCGACACCGACGCATGGGGCTGAAACATGCCCCAGGATCCGGCGACGATCGTCAGCGCCAGCACGCCGCCAACGACATAACCGCCGCGACCGGCTGCGTGGCCATTGGCCTTGCGCAGGGAAGGGTAGATCAGCGCGACCAGCAGGCTCAACACGCCGAGGGCAAACAGCCGGGAAACCAGCGGCCAGAACACCAGCCCGGCGTCCACCAGCGCCCAGATCAGCGTCAGCAGCATCACCGCTGCAAACAGCCACGCGCCTGACAGGCGACGTCGGAACAGCAGGACGGCCGAGACAATCAGGCCCAGGCCGGCCAGCAGGAAATACGCACTGCCGCCCAGCGTGACGAGGTAGCCGCCGCCCGCTGCGAAGAGTAATCCGAAAACCAGCACGCCCAGCGCAACGACCCGAATGGGCCAGCGGCTGGCGGCTGCCGAAGAAGGTGAGTGATTCATGAGGCATTCCTGCTGACGCGAAGAAGGGTCGGGGACGACCGATCAAGTGATTTGAGGACAAGGGTTCACAGCGTGATGGCTGCCAGGCGTATCGCTTACGGCATATCCGTCGTGTAATTAACCGGTTAGTTAATTCCGGCGACGATAGCAAAAAAACGCATTGCCTGCGTCAATTTGTCTCTGTCAGAGGGGCTCGCGCGGAGCGCCGTCAGGCGCTGAACCTGTCAGCGCTGCTGATCCATGAACGCTCGCAGACGCTGTTGCAGGCGGTCCACAGCGTTGTCCATCGAGAGAAACGCGTCGACCGTCATCACTTGCCAGCGCTGGCCTTCATCGCCGAACACCACCTGATCGAATAAACCCTCGGCCACTTCAGCGACGAAAAACCAGGTGTCGAGCCCGTCGACGCCCTGACCCGGGTAGACCTGCTTGTGAGTAAAGGTAGCGGGGTCGAGGACGATGCCGAATTCCTCCATCGTCTCCCGCACGGCGCATTCTTCCGGCGTCTCCTGGCCCTCACGCCCGCCGCCGGGCAGGTCCCACAGGTTCGGCCAGGGGATCTCGGGTTTGTCATCGCGTTGATAGGTGAGCAGCGTGCCATTGCACAGGATCGCGACTTTTGCGCCGGAGAAAGAAGGATGTACGGACATGATTGCGCCTTGATGAAGTCAGTGCGGATAACACTAGCAGTGTCGGCCTGAAACATGCAGCCAACGGCAACCACACACTGCAGTCATCGAGTGAAACCGGCTTCAGCCGGGAAAGCGTCAGTGGTCGCACTGCAAAATTGATGGTGTTCACGCTGGCCTCTTCCCGGCTGAAGCCGGTCCTGCTAAGCATCGCGTGCATCCATGGGTACTAACATTCATGCGAACCACCCACACCGGGAGAAACGATGAACAACCAGACACTGAAGGACTTCTACACCGGCTACATCGACTGCCTCAATCGCCAGGATTGGGCTGCCTTGGGCGATTTCGTCGGCGATGAGGTGCGTTACAACGGCGAGCGCGTAGGCCTGGCCGGCTACCGGCAGATGCTGGAACTGGATTTTCGCGCCATCCCTGACCTGCGTTTTGTCATCGATCTGCTGATCGCAGAGCCACCGCACATCGCCGCAAGGCTGACGTTCGATTGCACGCCGGTGGGCGAGCTGTTCGATGTGCCGGTGAATGGGAGGAGGGTGCAGTTTACGGAGAACGTGTTCTACACATTTGCGGCGGGGTGTATCGTCAATGTCGAGTCGGTGATCGACAAGGCGGCGATGGCGGCGCAGGTGCTGAAGACCTGAACCGCCGAATGGTCCGGCAGCACGGCTGACTCACAGGAGAGCCAGCCGCGCTGCCGCTCCATCAATGCAACGCGCTGGCGCGATTTTTAGCGACGTCTTCGGCTTTGATCTCACCGTCGCTCTGACCGAACCGACGCAGCACGAAGGTGCTCACGGCGGCCAGTTCAGCGTCGCTGTAACTGCGGGCGAAATCAGGCATGCGCTGATCGACCCGTGCCGCCGTTGGCGTGTGACCTTCCAGCAACGTCGCCATCACGTTCCGGCCTTTGGGGTCGTTGACGGTTTTCAAGCCCGCCAACCCGCCTGCCGGGGACTGCCGGCCACTGCCGTCGATCTGGTGGCAGGCCACGCAGGTGTCGTTGAACAGCTTCTGACCAAGACCCTTTTGCAGTGCGGCATCGTTCATCACCATGCTTGGGCGGGGGATGCCTTCGCTTCGTGCCGGCGTGCTCTTGAGGTACACCGCGATGGCTTTCAGGTCCGCCGGATCGAGGTAGCGCAGGCTGTGCTCTACCGCGTCACCCATCGGCCCGCCCGCGCCGCCGAAACCGGCCGCGTAGCCCTTCGACAGGTAGCTGACGATCGCTTCTTCCGGCCAGGCGCCGATGCCGTATTTGGCGTCGGAGCTGATGTTGTAGGCCATCCAGTTGCCCAGCTCGGCACCCGCCAGGGAATTGCCGGAGCTCATCGCCTGGAAGATGTTGCGTGGCGTGTGGCATTCGCCGCAGTGGCCGGGGCCCTGCACCAGATACGCGCCGCGATTCCATTCAGGCGATTGCTTGCTGTCCGGGACGAAGCGTTCGTTGCCGGCGAACATCGCGTTCCAGAACATCATTCCCCAACGCTGATTGAACGGGAACGAAATCTTGTTCTCTGGCGGCATCTGCTTGACCGGCTCAAGGCTGAACAGGTAGCCCTTGATCGCCAGGATGTCTTCCCGGGACATCAGCGTGTACGAGGTGTAAGGGAAGGCCGGGTAGTAATGCTTGCCGTCCTTGCCCACGCCTTTCTGCAGGGCGTCGACGAACTCGTCGTCGGTCCAGTTGCCGATACCGGTCTCTTTGTCCGGGGTGATGTTGGGCGAATACAGGCTGCCGAACGGCAACTTGAATTCCAGCCCGCCGGCGTACGGCTTGCCGCCCGGCACGACGTGGCAGGCCACGCAATCAGCGGCGCGGGTCAGGTATTCGCCCTTGCTCATCGCCGGGGTGTCGCTCGCGTAAACGGTGCTGGCCAGCAAACCGGCCACAAGTCCGAGCGCAGTGTTGAAAACGTTCATGACGCGCTCCTTAAACAGTGAAATAGCCAGAACGGCTCAACGGCAAACGACGCTCACGCACACCGGTCGCGGCGTACACGGCGTTAACCAGCGCGGCCGCAGCGGGCACTGCGCCGGTTTCACCGACACCGCCAGGGGTCTCGACGCTCTCGACGATGTGCACCTCCACCGGCGGCGCGTCGCTCATGCGAATCTGCCGGTACTCGTGGAAGTTGGTCTGCTGCACTTGACCCTTCTCGACAAGGATTTCGTTGAACAGCGCGGCCGACAGACCGAACAGCGTGCCGCCTTCCATCTGCGACGCCACGGAGGTCGGGTTGGTGGCAAAGCCGCAGTCGATGACCGTCACCAGCCGTTTGATGCGCAGGCCTTTTTCGCCTTCCTTCTCCAGCTCGACGATGGTGGCGACGAAGCTGCCGAACACCGCCGTCACTGCCACGCCACGGCCCGAACCGGCAGGCAGTGGCTTGTCCCACTCCACCAGTTGCGCGGCCTTGGTCAGCACCGCTTGAGCGCGGGGTTGCGACTGCATCAGCGCCAGGCGGTATTTCACCGGATCGACCTTGGCGTTGTGGGCCAACTCGTCGATGAAGCACTCGATGGCGTAGGTGCTGCGCAACGGTCCGACGCCACGCCACCACGAAACCGGAATCACCTCGGGGTCGTGACGGATGTAGCGCACCTGCAGGTTGGGCAGGGTGTAGATCGGGTCCTTCGCCACTTCGACGGCATCGCCATCGACGCCGTCAGCCGGCAATGCGCCGATGTAGGCAGCGACCACCGAAGCACCGGCGATGCGATGCTCCCAGCCCACCGGACGCAGGTCTTTGTCCAGCGCCGCATTGAGGCGGTCGACGTAGTGCGGACGATAACGGTCGTGGGTCATGTCCTCTTCGCGGCTCCAGATCAGCTTGATCGGGTAGCTGAGCTGGCGCGCGATGTCCACGGCCTGGAAGATGAAGTCAGACTCCAGACGACGGCCGAAACCACCGCCGATCAACTGGTTGTGGATCACCACCTTTTCCACCGGCATGCCGCAGACTTTGGCGGCGCCTGCCTGGGCCATCCCCGGCGCCTGGCAGCCGACCCACAACTCGCACGCGTCGGCGCGCACATGGGCGACGCAGGTCATCGGCTCCAGCGGCGAGTGGGACAGGAAGGGTTGCTCGTAGATCGCTTCGAAGCGGCTGGAAGCGTTTTTCAGCGCGCCGGCGATGTCACCGGACTGGTGCGCGAACACACCATCGCCAGCGCTGGCGTCGAACAGCGATTTGTCCAGCTGGGCGGAATCCAGACCGGCGTGGGGGCCGAGGTCCCAGTCGATGTCCAGTGCTTTGAGGGCTTGCTGGCAGGACCAGAAATTGCTCGCCGTTACCGCCACCGCGTTGTCCAGCCGCACGATATCGCGCACGCCAGGGATCTTGCGCGCAGCGTCTTCATTCTTCACGCCGCGCAGTTTGCCGCCGTGAACCGGGCAGGTGAGGGTGGAGGCAATCAGCATCCCCGGCACTTGCAGGTCGATGGTGAATTTCGCCGTGCCGTTGACCTTGTTCGGCGTATCCAGTCGCTGGACCGGTTTGCCCAGCAGTTTGAATTCGCTGACGGCTTTGAGCGGGATGTCGGTTGGCAGCGGTAACTTCGCCGCGGCATCCACCAGCTCGCCGTAACCGGCACTTTGACCGTTCGGGCCGATGACCCGGCCGTTCTCGGCATGGCACTGGCTCGGCGCGACTTTCCAGCGCATCGCCGCGGCCTGGATCAGCACGATGCGCGCGCTGGCGCCGGCCTTGCGCAGGGGCTCCCAACTGTAGCGGGTGGAGGTCGAACCGCCGGTGGCCTGGAAGCTCAACAGCGCGTCGGTGTACAGCGCTGCATTGGGCGGGGCCTCGGTGATGGTGATCTGGCTCAACGGCACTTCGAGCTCTTCGGCGACCATCATGGCGATGCCGGTCTGCACGCCCTGGCCCATTTCGATCTTCGGCGAAATCAGCGTGACGGCGCCGCTGTGATCAATGCGCACGAAAGCGCCATAGCCTTGCTCGGCGTTGTCGCCCAGGCCCGCGCCCTTGACCAGGTCGGCGGCGAAGCTGCGGGTGACGGTCGCCGGCAGGTAAGTGCCAATGACCAGCCCGCCCAGCAGCGCACTGCCTTTGAGCAATCCACGACGCGAGAGCATCGCGGCAGATGATTGTGATTCGGACATGATGACTTCCTTCAGGCCTGGCTGACGCTTTTGATGGCGGCGCGAATGCGGGTGTAGGTGGCGCAGCGGCAAAGGTTGCCCGACATGGCGTTGACGATCTGCTCGTCGTTGGCTTTGGGGTGTTCCTGCAACAGCGCGACGGCCGACATGATCTGCCCCGGCTGGCAGTAGCCGCATTGCACGACTTCATGGTCCAGCCAGGCTTTCTGTACCGCCTGACCCACAGCCTGCTCGCCGACGGCTTCGATGGTCGTGACCTTGCGGCCCGCCACGGCGCTGACCGGCAGCACGCACGAGCGCACGGCCTGGCCGTCCAGGTGCACGGTGCACACGCCGCACTGGGCGATGCCGCAGCCGTACTTGGTGCCGGTCAGGCCCATCACGTCGCGCAGGACCCACAACAATGGCATGTCGTCGGCGACATCCAGGTCGTGCTCCTGGCCGTTAATCATCAATTTCTGCATTGCAACCTCAGAAGGTCATCACGGTTGACGCACTGCGTCACGAGCAGGGTCGTGAGGCGGCATCAAGGCTTCGGTTTGTTTGAAAATAGCGCCGTGCCAGTGGCCAGCGCTTTATAGAGGTCTGCCCGGACATCTTGGTGTCAGACGAGTCAGGGGGATGAATGGTAGTACGTTCATCATTGGAAATGTTTGATTGCGCGGAAAATATTTCTCAGGCGCCGTTAAATGACCCGCGACAACATGACGCGCTCCGGGAAAGTGCAGCGCCAGGATCTGCCGCACTCTAAAGGGTGTTGGCGAAGCGTTCATCAGTGGCGCATAAAGTTGTGGGTAACGGAAGATGCAAAGGACTATTACGGGAATTGATCTAATAACTATGCGCATCGATGGCGGTGATGGGCTTTATCAATTTTAAGTATTTATCATCGGCGCGGATCACGAACAGAATGGCCCCAGAAGCAAACGACAAGCGCTTTGCTTAATTACGACTGAATGCACTTCTGGAGAATGACCATGAAAGTATTAACCTTCGCCGCCCTGTCCCTTGTCAGTGTGTTCGCCGCTGCCGGCGAACGCCCGGCCACCCACCAGCAGCCCTCGACCCAGGTTGAACAATACAACCGTCACAAAGGCATCGACGTCGCTAAAGTGATCAGCATCAAAAACGCTCAGGACCCACAGAAAGTTGATGGCCCCGTGCAATCCACCATGGTGTATGTTGACCACGCCGGCGTGACCCACAGCCTTGACTACACCATCATGGGCTACGGTCGTCAAAATGGTTAATCGCCAGTGCCCTGGCGGCTTCAATTACAAACGCTATAAAAGAAACGCTGCATTGAATGCAGCGTTTTTTTTTTGCGTGATTATTGAGCTGGAACGTTCCGTTGTATCGTTCGCCAGGAACGTGTTCCAGCCGCTTATTTATTTAAAGGCTCATTACGCGTTGGCGCCGATGAGGGTTACCCACGTCGCTGGATGAAGTCCAGAAATGCTCTCAGTGGTGATGGCACATAGCGCCGGCCGGGGTAATACAGAAACGGCCCGCTGAAACGCGGCCACCAGGGTTCGAGTACCGGTTCCAGTGCGCCGCTGTCGAGATGGGGGCGCAACCAGTCTTCGAACAACGAAACGATGCCCAGGCCGTCGATGGCGGTTTGCACGGAGAGGTCCACTGCGCCGCCAATTCGCACGGTGAGTGGGCCGGTCGGGTCGACACAAACTTCTTCCCCGTCACGCTCGTATTCCCACAGTGGAACAGAACCGCTGGGGAATTTGCCGCGCAGGCAACTGTGGTTCAACAGATCACGCGGATGCTCGGGCCGGCCCCGGGCGTCGAGGTACGCCGGCGAGGCCGCCGTCGCGAAACGCTGAACGCGCGGGCCGATGGGCACGGCGATCATGTCTTGTTCCAGGCGGTCGTCGTAGCGGATGCCCGCGTCGCAGCCGGCGGCGAGCATGTCGACGAAGCTTTCCTCGGTGATCACTTCCATGCGGATGTCCGGGTGCGCTTGCAGGAACGGGGTGATGATTGCCGGGAGTATCAGGCGAGCGGCGCTGACCGGTACGTTAAGCCTGAGCGTGCCGGAAGGGCGGTCGCGAAAATCGTTGACCACGTCCAGCGCCGATTCGACTTCCCCGAGCGCCGGTACAATCCGTTCCATCAGCCGCGCGCCGGCTTCCGTCGGCACGACGCTGCGCGTGGTGCGGTTGAGCAAGCGCACGCCCAGCCTCGATTCCATGCGTCGAACCGCGTCGCTGAGGCTGGATGCCGACTTGCCACTCAACCGTGCGCCTTCCCGAAAACCGCCCGCGTTGACCACGGCCACGAAGGCCAGCAAATCCTGAATGTCTGTTGCCATTGTCCGCTCACTCGTACAACCCGTGCCGATTGCACCTGATTATCAGCGCATCGGTCAACGCCTATAGTCGTCCTACATTCTTGATCACGAGGCGTTACCCATGAGCCAGGCCAGCAAGGCAGGACAGTTTTCATTCGGCGGTCGCACCGTCAACCGCATGGGCTACGGTGCCATGCAACTGGCCGGGCCGGGCGTTTACGGACCGCCGAAAGACCACGCGGCTGCAATCGCCGTGTTACGTGAAGCGCTGGCGGCCGGGGTCAACCATATCGACACTGCCGACTTCTATGGCCCTCACGTCACTAACCGCCTGATCCGCGAAGCCCTGCATCCTTATAGCGACGAGTTGCTGATCGTCACCAAGGTCGGCGCGTCGCGAGGCACCGACGCGTCATGGAACGCTGCCAATAGCCCGTCGGAGTTGGTGAGCGCGGTGCACGACAATCTGCGCAATCTCGGTGTCGAAGCGCTGCACGTGGTGAACTTCAGGGCGTGGGGCACCGGGCACTCCCCGGACCAGCAGTCGATTGCCGAGCAGTTCAGCGCGTTGGCCGAGTTGCAGCGTCAGGGGCTGATTCAGCACTTGGGCCTGAGCAACGTCAGCGCCAAGCAGGTCACTGAAGCGCAGAGCATTGCCGAGGTGGTCTGCGTGCAAAACCACTACAACCTGGCCCACCGGGATGACGAGCAGTTGATCGCCGAACTCGGCAAGCAGGGCATCGCCTACGTGCCGTTCTTCCCGCTGGGCGGGTTCACACCCTTGCAGTCGCAGACGCTGTCGGACGTCGCCACACGCCTCGACACCTCGCCGATGTGCGTGGCCCTGGCGTGGCTGCTGCAGCGTGCGCCCAACCTGCTGCTGATTCCGGGCACCTCGTCGGTGGCGCATCTTCACGAAAATCTGAGCGCCACCGAGCTGGTCATTCCGCCAGACATGCTCGCCGAACTCGACGGCCAGGGCGCCTGATTCATTATTGTCAGTAGGACCGGCTTTGGCCGGGAAGAGGCCGGTGTGAACACCCTCGATTTTGCGGTGTGACGACCGACGCATTCCCGGCTGAGGCCGGTCCTGCATCCAGCATCCGCGGTGCATCTGGATGAATGCGGTGTCTTCGTGGGACCGGCTTTAGCCGGGAAGAGGCCGGTCCTACACCCAGCATACGCGGTGCCTCTGGCTGGATGCGGTGTCCTCGTAGGACCGGCTTTAGCCGGGAAGAGGCCGGTGTGAACACCCTCAGATTTGCAGCGTGACGACCGACGCCTTCCCGGCTGAAGCCGGTCCTATATCAAGCATCCGCGGTGAATCTGGATGGATGCGGTGTCATCGTGGGACCGGCTTTAGCCGGGAAGAGGCCGGTGTGAACACCCTGTAGTGGTCAACTAATTCCGGACACCTCGATAGGTTGTTTCAAGGCCATCGTCCGTTCGTAAACGGTCGGTGGCAGATACCCCAGTTTTG
>NZ_JAUERW010000022.1:0-77431 GCF_041060465.1 Pseudomonas sp. W2Oct36 | reverse complement strand
GGGGTTTCCCCATGTGAGAGTAGGTCATCGTCAAGATTAAATTCCAGAACCCCATTTGCGAAAGCAGATGGGGTTTTGTTTTTGCGCGCGATAAAAGAATAGAGCAAAAAAAACCACCCCGTAGGGTGGTCTCCATTTCCAACGCTGATCAGTCACCACGATAGACGCAACCGCTAGTACAGGTTTCGTGAATCCGTATAGCGGACAACTCTGGCAGCAGCGGCTTAAGCTCTTTCCAAATCCACTTCACCAGCACTTCACTGGTCGGATTTTCGAGGCCGGGGATGTCATTCAGGTAGTTATGGTCCAGGCGCTCGTACAGAGGCTTGAAGATTGTCTTGATCTCGGAGAAATCGCGAATCCAGCCGGTATGCGGATCCGGTTCGCCCTGCAGATAGATCGCTACACGGAACGAGTGACCGTGCAGACGTCCGCACTTGTGTCCGTCCGGCACGTGAGGGAGCCGGTGAGCGGACTCGAACGTAAATTCTTTAAAAATTTCCACGGTGATATAAGCCTTGAGAAGTGGCGATCGCCTGCGCGATAAATGCAAGCTGCGAGTTTATCAGCAATGGTTTGGCGAGTGACAGGCTGAACCTGACCACGTGGTTAAACCAGAGGCTCCAGCCGTTCGGCGAGACGGCCCGTGTCTACGAGCTCCAGAAACTCATCCCCCAGCCGCTGGCTGCTTTCCATTGCAGTGCGCCAGTACCGTTGCCGATCTGCATCCCTCCCGACGAACCGTTTGAAATCGCTTCTATCAGGCAGCTTGCGGTAGGGCAGCGTAGCCAGGTACGCGTGTGAGGGAGCCAGCAGCACCACGTCTTGAAGCCGAGTCTGGTCGCCTCTGCGCCATGGCAGTGCCTTGTCAAACCAACCCGGAATGATTTTGTCGGTGAAGTGCGGATACAGCACAATGTCGCTTCCGCTGTACGGAAGGTCCAGATGGTAGTCGAGCAGGCCGCCGTCGCGGAACATCCCTGCGCCGACACCGGGTATCTCTCCAACGCCCTCCATGACCATCGGAATGGAGCCAGACGCCAGCAATGCCTGGCGCAGGTTCAGAGTGTCCAGCGGCAAGCAACACGATGGGAAGTCAGTCAATGGCAGCAGGGGAGGGACGAGGCGTGGGTCGTGCATGACCAGTCGTTCGAAATGTCGCGACAGGCGTGCGCGCCCGATCAGGTTATCAGCGACGACAGCCCCTAGCCCCAGGCTTAACCCTGCGCGATGATCCCGGGCAAGCAAGCCACGGCTTCTGACGATCATCACGTTGAGACGGTAATGAGCATTCGCCAGAACGTGTGCATCATTCGCCTGCAAAAGCGCATCAAGCATCGTCACGCAGCTTCGGGTGACCTGTGCCATCGTCACGCCTTTGGCGAAACTCTGCTCGTTGTACAGGTGGCCAAGTCGCCGGATACCTGCAACCGGGTCCGGCAGGCAGGCGCTAGCAAATCGCCACGAACCGATAGAGGCGCCAATCAACGATCGCTCCCGTTGAGCCCGGGGCAGCCATTCACCGAACAGCGCCAGATCCAGGCCCTGAATGCCCAATGCTTTCGGACCACCCGCGGCGCCAGGGATGATGCCGACATCTATCGGCGATAGGCCTTGCTCCCTGATCCGCGTCATCGCACGCCTGCCGGCCTTGATAGTCAATGCCGGGTATTTGATGTGAATGTTGCTCATGGCCCCTCCGGGTTGGACAGGGGCGAAGTATATCGTGGGTCCCGCTTTCATCCACTGGAGGCTCGACGGGTAGTGGCACGTAGCCAGATAAATTCAGCTTCAATTAAGTTCGCCCGTTTATGGTGGGTTCCGTAAACAACCAGACCCCTACGGAGATCCACCATGAAAATCCTGACTGCCTTTATCGCTGCCACTGCACTCACTGTCACAGCCGGTTATGTCCAGGCCCGGGATTTAGGTCCTGATGAGGCGCTGAAACTGCGCGATGCAGGTACTATTCAGTCCTTTGAAAAACTCAACGCTGTCGCCTTGGCCAAGCACCCTAAATCCACCATTACTGATACCGAGCTGGAACAGGAATATGGCAAGTACGTTTACCAGATCGAACTGCGCGATGCGCAAGGTGTGGAGTGGGACGTTGAAGTGGACGCCGTCAGCGGGCAGATTCTCAAAGATCACCAGGACGCCTGATGATCGCCAGTAAGCGTCCCGCCAAGCGTTTCGTTTACTGTCTGGTGGCCGTATGTGCGGTCACCTCGAGCCTGGAGTGCCTGGCTCGGGACCTGAATCAGGACGAGGTGCTTGAGCTGCGAAGGAAAGGCGTGATTCTGCCGCTTGAGCAGTTCATTGATCAGGCATTGGGGCGTTACCCCGGCTCTAAGTTGCTTGAGGCCGAACTTGAGGAAAAACACGGCGTGTTGGTGTATGAGATTGAGCTTCTCACTGCCGATCATGTGGTGCGCGAGCTGAAATTCGATGCCGGTGACAGCCGCCTGTTGCAAGACAAGGAAGACGATTGATGCGTTTGTTATTGGTTGAGGACCACGTTCCTTTGGCGGACGAGCTCATCAGTACGCTGGGCCGGCAAGGCTACGCGATCGACTGGCTGACCGACGGCCGCGACGCCATTCATCAAGGTGCCACCGAGCCCTACGACCTGATCGTGCTTGACCTCGGTCTGCCGGGGGTTCCGGGGCTTGAGGTCCTGCAGAAATGGCGCTCCGGCGGGCTGTCCACGCCTGTCCTCATTCTGACCGCGCGGGCCTCTTGGGCCGAGCGTATCGAGGGCCTCAAGGCCGGCGCCGACGACTACCTGACCAAACCCTTCCATCCCGAGGAACTGCAGTTGCGCATCCAGGCGCTGCTTCGCCGTGTCCGAGGTCTGGCCAACCAACCGAAACTCGAAGCCGCAGGCCTGCACCTGGACGAGGGGCGCCAGTGCGTCAGTCGCGGTGAGGAGGACATTCAACTGACGGCGGCGGAATTTCGCCTGCTCCGTTATTTCATGCTGCACCCCGGGCAGATACTCTCCAAGAGCCACTTGGCAGAGCACCTTTATGATGGGGAGAACGAACGGGACTCGAACGTCATCGAGGTCCATGTCAATCATTTGCGTCGCAAGCTTGGCCGCGCCGTTGTCGAGACGCGGCGTGGGCAGGGCTATCGTTTTGCCGGGACGGGCGAGTGAGGTCCATTCAGCGACGGCTGAGTCTGGGCCTGATCAGCGTGCTGTTGATTGTCGGGTTGGTCTTGGCGCAGATCAGCCTGTGGCTGTTTGAAGTGGGCTTGCAGCGATACCTCGAGTCTGGCCTGCGCAATGAAAGCGAACTGCTGCTGGTGGCACTGGTTCGCGGTCCGGACGGCTTGCAGCTTGACGAGCATCGGCTGTCGCCCGGCTACCAACGACCTTATTCCGGCCATTATTTCCGGATTGATTTCGACCAGGGCCATTGGCGGTCGCGCTCGTTGTGGGATCTGGAGTTGCCGCATCCCGGGCAGCCCGGACTGCATGCCGATCTTGCCCTGGAAAAGACCGATCAATCGCTGTTGTTGCTGCACACCGATTACCGCAAGTTCGGCCAGACCATCTCCATCACCGTCGCTCAGGACTACACGCCGGTGCGGGACAGTTTCGCGCTGGTCCAGCGTATCGGTCTCGGGTTGGGTTTGATGGCTCTGGTTTTGATTCTTGTGTTGCAACGCGTCACCGTTCGCCGCGCCCTGCGCCCGCTGGAAAGGGCCAGAGAACAGATTTTCCAGTTGCAACAAGGGCAGCGCTCGCAGCTCGATGAGCGAGTGCCGGTGGAGCTTGAGCCGCTGGTCGCGCAGATCAATCATCTGCTGGCCCATACCGAGGATAGTCTCAAACGTTCTCGCAATGCCCTTGGCAACCTGGGCCTCGCGCTGAAGACGCCGCTCGCGGTCCTGATGAGCCTGGCCGAAGGCGACAAGCTGGCCGGCCACCCGCATGTGCGCGACACCCTGCGCGATCAATTGCAGCACATTCAGCAGCGTCTTGAGCGTGAGCTTAATCGTGCGCGGTTGTCAGGCGATGCCTTGCCGGGCGCGCGATTTGATTGCGCTGCGGAGATTCCCGGGCTGTTCTCCACCTTGCGGATGATTCATGGCGAGCACCTTGAGCTCAGCAGTGAAATCGGTGCGGGTCTGTTTCTGCCGTGGGACCGTGAGGACATCCTCGAATTGCTCGGCAACATCATGGACAACGCCTGCAAGTGGGCCGACAGCCAGGTCAGCTTGACCATTGCCAAGCACGCTGACGGCTACTGCCTGCTGATCGACGACGATGGCCCGGGCATCCCCGTGGAGCATCGCGATGACGTCATCGGCCGTGGCAATCGCCTGGACGAGCAAGTGACCGGCCACGGTCTGGGACTCGGCATCGTCAAGGACATCGTCGAGGCGTGGGGCGGGCGCATTCAGTTGCTGGACAGCCCCATGGGCGGGTTGCAAGTGCGCATCGATTTGCCCGAGCGAATCAGCCCGCAACTGCCGGGGAGCGAAAGCGCACGTCAATCTTCATGACCTCAACTTTTTGCGCGCCGGGCCGTTAACCGTAAAGGAACCCCAACGGCTCAACGCACAAAAACAAAGGGTCATGACTGCTATGCGGCTAAATCTCAAAGCCAAAGTACTTTCGCTCGCGGTGCTCCCGGTATTGGTGTTCGCACTGATCATCAGCGCCAGCACCGTCATCATGTTGCGTGAACAGGGCAAGCGCGAAGTCGAGGAAACCCGCCAGCACCTGCTCGCGGAGGCCAAAGCCACGTTACAAAGTTACGTGGCTGTCGCGCTGGGCACCATCAAACCGCTGTATGACGCCTCGGCCCCGGGTGACATGGAGGCCCGCGCGCAAGTCATCAAAATGCTCTCTCAGGTCAACTACGCCAAGGACGGATACTTCTTCGGTTACGATTCTCAGGCGGTGCGGCTGTTCAAGGGCAATAGTCCGGACGGCATCGGCAAGAGCTTCAAAGACGCCCGCGATCCGAACGGTGTTTTCGTCAATGCTGGTCTCGTTGACGTCGCGAAAGCAGGTACTCATTACCTGGAATATTCCTCGGCGCTGCCCGGTTCGAGCGAACTGGTGCCCAAACTGGGGTATACCGAATACCTGCCGAAGTGGGACATGGCGTTCGGGTCGTCGATCAACCTGGACAACATCGATGCCAAAGTCATGGAGCTGCAGAAGAATGTCGCCGAGCGCCGGCAGAGCATGCTTGTCAGCATCATCGGCATCACGCTGCTGGTACTGGTGATCATCGCGGCGGCGGGTTTCTGGATCGCGGGCGGTATCCTGCGGCCCCTGCGCCTGATGAAAGCCAACCTCGATGACATCGCCGCCGGTGAGGGTGATCTGACCCGGCGTCTGGCGGTGACCTCCCAGGACGAACTTGGCGATCTGGCGGGTTCGTTCAACCGCTTCGTCGACAAGATTCACGGGCTGGTCCGGCAGATCGCCGAAATGACCTCTCAATTGACCGGGCTTGTGGGTGAAGTGACCGATCAGGCGCAGCGTTCCGAGCAGGCCATGGAGCGTCAGCGTCACGAGACCGATCAGGTGGCTACGGCGATTAATCAGATGTCGGCCGCGGCCCAGGAAGTCGCGAAGAGCGCGCAGGGTGCCTCGGTGGCTGCGCAGCAAACCGATGCCGAGGGTCAGGCCGCCAAGCGAGTGGTCGACGGCAGCATTCAGCAGATTCACGCGTTGGTGAACGACATCCGCGACAGCGGTACGTCACTGGACAGCCTGCAGAATGACGTGTCGTCCATCGTCGGCGTGCTCGGGGTGATTCGTTCCATCGCCGATCAGACCAATCTCCTGGCGCTCAACGCCGCGATCGAAGCCGCGCGTGCCGGGGAAGCGGGTCGCGGGTTCGCAGTGGTAGCGGATGAGGTGCGTGCGTTGGCCAGCCGCACGCAGCAAAGCACTCAGGAAATTCAAGGCATGATCGACCGTTTGCAGCAGGGCACCCACGGCGCGGTGCAGGCCATGAAACGTTCGAGCGAGGCGGGCGACGGGACTTCCGCTCGCGCCAACGAAGCCGGCGCGTCGCTGGACACCATCGGTCAACTGATCGGCACTATCAACGCGATGAACGCGCAGATTGCCAGCGCTGCAGAAGAGCAGACGGCCGTGGCGGAAGAGATCAATCGCAGCGTCCACCAGATCGCCGTGGCGGTCGAAAGCGTGGCCGATGAAACCCGCCACAGCGCCTCCACGTCACGTAACCTCACGGCGCTTAACCAACGACTCGGCCAGTTGGTTCGGCAGTTCAGAATCTAAACGGGGCGGCGGGCCTCGCTCGGGGCCCGCTGTCAGCGCTTCCTCCACTGACCGTGCACTTCAGGCGCGGCACTCCTGCGGCGATTGACTGACTAAGCATCAGGCCGTGTGCTTGGCGCGGTGTAATGACATGGAAGAAACATGAACGAAACCGCGCTGCAAAAGAAAACCCTCCTGCTGTTATTGATACTGGTCACCATCGCGTTTATCTGGATTCTGCTGCCGTTCTACGGCGCGGTGTTCTGGGCGGTGATCCTCGGGATCATCTTCGCGCCGCTGCAACGCCGTCTGTTGGCCCGCTTCGGCTGGCAGCGCAACCTGACGTCCCTTTGTACGCTGATGATCTGTCTGGTCATCGCGATTCTGCCGGTCATCGTCATTGCGGCGTTGATGGTTCAGGAGGGGGCGACGCTCTACAAGAATGTGGAAAGTGGTCAGCTCGACATCGCCAAGTACCTGGCTGAATTCAAAGTGCTGCTGCCGCCTTATGTGCAGCATTGGCTTGATCGTCTGGGCATGGGAGATTTCAACGGGCTGCGCGACAAGATTGCCAAAAGCGCGATGCAGGGCAGCAATTACCTGGCGACCCAGGCGTTCAGCTTCGGGCAGGGTACGTTCGATTTCGTGGTCAGTTTTTTCATCATGCTCTACCTGCTGTTCTTTTTCCTGCGTGACGGACAGGACCTTACCCGCAAGATCCGCATCGCGATTCCGTTGGCCGAGCCTCAGAAACGCCGATTGCAGTTGAAATTCACGCGTGTTGTGCGTGCAACGGTGAAGGGCAATATTGTCGTGGCCGTGACGCAAGGCGCGTTGGGCGGGTTTATTTTCTGGGCACTGGATATCCCGAGCGCTTTGCTGTGGGCGGTGATGATGGCGTTTCTGTCGCTGCTGCCGGCGGTGGGGGCGGGGATTGTCTGGGCGCCGGTTGCGCTGTATTTCCTGCTCAGCGGGATGATCTGGCAGGGTGTGGTGTTGGGGCTGTTTGGGGTGTTTGTGATCGGGCTGGTGGATAACGTGTTGCGTCCGATCCTGGTGGGCAAGGATACGCGGATGCCCGATTATCTGATTCTGATTTCGACGCTGGGCGGTATGGCGGTGTTCGGGCTGAACGGGTTCGTGATCGGGCCGATGGTGGCGGCGTTGTTTATGTCGACGTGGGCGTTGTTTACCGGCGACAAGAAAACCGTTCGATTGCCTGGTTAGCGTGTGTTTTAAGATCAAGATCTAAAGCGTCTGCCTAAGGGCAGACTGTTTCGCCTTCGGCGAGTTACTTGGAAAAGTCGAAAGTCGCACCATCCCCAAGTAACCAAGGGTGCTTGCTCCTGGTTGGGCCCGACTTCGTCGGGTTCCTTCACTCCGGTCTCGCTCCGTGGGCCCGCGCCGAACGGACATCCATGTCCTGACGGCGCTCTCGCCGCATCCATGCGGCTCGGCCCACTGCGCGAGACCTCCGTTCAGCCTGCACCCAAGTCGCGATTGGCGGTGTTTGAGCCTTTTGCGTGTGAAGATCAAAAGCACATCTAAAGCAGATCAAGGGCTTCCCGGCTAAAGCCAGTCCTACAGGTATTCGCGCACGGTCAGTAGGACCGGCTTTAGCCGGGAAGCTGTTGATCTTGATCTTCATACAAAGCCAGTCCAGACGACATCCATCGCGACTTGGGTGCAGGCCCACGGAGCGTCGTCGGAGTGAGGGAACCCGACGAAGGAGGGCCAAACCGAGAGCAGGCACTTTTGGTTACTTTTAGTGCTTTTTAAAAGTAACTCGCCGAAGGCGAAACCGAGGCCGTTAGGCCGACGCTCTTGATCCTCGGCTCTTCCAAAGTACTAAAGCCAAAGCCATAAAAAACCCTGCTCGAAAGCAGGGTTTTTTGTGCATCACTCAATAATCACAAACCCGCATGGCCCACCAGGGTCAGCAGCGGTTGCGGGTACACGCCCAAGAAGAACGCCAGCAGCGTAATCCCCAACAGCATCACGCCACCTGCACGCTGTGCCCAGTTGAACGGGGCGTCGTGGCGCTGGATCTTCGAGTCCTGCAGATACAGCGTCACCATCACCCGCAGGTAATAGAAGACACCAATGGCGCTGCCCACGACCAGCGAACCGGTCAGCCACCACAGGTGCGCTTCGACGCCCGTCGCGATGATGTAGAACTTGCCGATGAAGCCAGTCGTCAGCGGGATACCGGCCAGCGACAGCATCATCACGGTCAGCACCGCCGTCAGGTACGGACGACGCCAGAACAGGCCGCGGTATTCGAACATCGCATCGGCATCGCGGCCGCTGTACGGTGACGACATCAACGTGACCACGCCGAACGCGCCCAGGCTGGTCAGCACGTAGGTGACCAGATAAACGTTGATCGCCTCGACCGCCATGCCTTTGCTCGCCACCATCGCGATCATCAGGTAACCGAAGTGCGCAATCGACGAATAGCCCAGCAGACGCTTGAGGTTGTTCTGCGTCAGGGCCAGCAGGTTACCGACCAGGATCGACGCCACGGCAATGACCGACATCACGTCGGTCAGCACACCACTGGTGGCCGCCGGGGAGATCTGGAACAGGCGGACCAGCACGCCGAACACCGCGACCTTACTGGCCGTGGCAAGGAAAGCCGCCACCGGGGCAGGGGCGCCTTCGTACACGTCCGGTGTCCACAAGTGGAACGGCACCAGCGACAGCTTGAAGCCCAGACCCACTAGCATCATGCCCAGACCCAGGCTGGCGATCGGGCTTGGCATACCGGTGGCCGCGATGGCCTTGCCGATTTCGCTGAAACCCAGGCTGCCGGATTCGGCATACAGCAGCGCCATACCGAACAGCAAGAAAGCCGAGCCGGCGGCTGACAGCACCATGTACTTGATGCCGCCTTCCAGCGAACGCTTGTTGAAGAAGGCGTAGGCCACTAGACCGTAGACCGGCACCGACAGCAGTTCCAGACCGATGAACAGGCTCGCCAGGTGTTGCGCGGCGACCAGCACCAGGCCACCGGCCGCAGCCATCAGGATCAGCAGGTAAAGTTCTTCGCGGTTACCCGGATAGCCCGCCTTGCCTTCACCCAGGTAGGCGTGAGCCAGCGTGACGCAAGCCAGCGTGGACACCAGGATGATGCCCATGTAGAGGCAGGCGAAGCTGTCGATTTGCAGCAATGGCGTGACCACCAGCGGCGCAACTTTCAGCGCCGGGTAGATGGACAGCAAAGCCAGGTTGAGTCCCGCTACCGTCAGCAGGAATGATTGCGAGTGATTGCGACGCCATGCGATGCCCAGCATCACCACCACAATGGTGATGCTGGTAATCAGCAGCGGCGCCAGCGCAATAAAGTGTTGAATCGTCAGGTCCATAGCGCTCTTACCGGGCCGAAGCGAGTTGAGTGAAGGCGGTGCCGAGCCATTGCTGCACGCCATGCATGGTCGCCGAGGAGGTGTCGAGGATCGGTTGCGGGTACACGCCCAGCAGAATCAACAACACCGCCAGACCCAGCACCATGATCAATTCCCGGCCGTCCATGCCTTTATAGACCGCGTCGGATTTGGCCGGGCCGAAGTACGCACGGTGGATCATGATCAGCGAGTAGACAGAGCCAAACACCAGGCCGGAGGTGGCGATGGCGGTGATCCATGGCGAGCTGACAAAGCTGCCGATCAGGATCAGGAATTCACCGACGAAGTTACCGGTCCCTGGCAGGCCCAGCGACGCCGCAGCGAAGAACAGGCTGATCGCCGGCAGGTACGCGATCTTGTTCCAGAGACCACCCATTTCACGCATGTCGCGGGTGTGCAGACGCTCGTACAACTGGCCGCTGAGGATAAACAGCGCGGCAGCCGACAGACCGTGAGCGAGCATCTGAACGACGACGCCTTGCAACGCCTGCTGGCTGCCGGAGTAAATGCCGATCAGCACGAAGCCCATGTGGGAAACGCTGGAAAACGCGATCAGGCGCTTGATGTCGGTCTGGGCGAAGGCCAGGAAGGCACCGTAGAAGATACCGATCAGGCCCAGCACCATCGCGATTGGTGCGAACTCGGCCGAAGCATTCGGGAACAGTGGCAGGGCAAAACGCAGCAGACCATACGCAGCGGTCTTCAACAGGATGCCCGCCAGGTCCACGGAACCGGCGGTCGGCGCCTGGGCGTGAGCGTCAGGCAACCAGGAGTGCAGCGGCACGATCGGCAGCTTCACCGCGAAAGCGATGAAAAAGCCCAGCATCAGGATGTATTCGGTGCCGTGAGACAGCTTGGTTTTCAACAGGTCCGCGTAACCGAAGGTGATCACGCCGGTCTGGTTGAAGTGCACCAGCACCAGACCCAGGATCGCCACCAACATGATCAGGCCGCTGGCCTGAGTGAAGATGAAGAACTTGGTCGCTGCGTAGATCCGGGTCTTCTTGCCATCTGCCGAGCTGTGACCCCAGAGCGCGATGAGGAAGTACATCGGCACCAGCATCATTTCCCAGAAGAAGAAGAACATGAACAGGTCGATGGCGAGGAACACGCCAACCACGCCGCCCAGGATCCACATCAGGTTCAGGTGGAAGAAGCCGACGTTACGTTGAATCTCTTTCCACGAGCAGAGTACCGAGAGTATACCCAGCAGGCCGGTCAGCAGAATCATCAGCAGGGACAGGCCGTCGAGGGCCAGGTGCACGCTGATGCCGAAGCGCTGGATCCACTGAAGCTTGAATTCAAGGGCCCAGGTCGGATCGGCGCCCGGAGCGGGAGCATAGGTAAACGTACCGGTGCTCCAGACCCACAGGCCCAGAATCGTCTCGAGAGACATGGTCAACAGCGCAATCCAGCGCGGCAGGGTAGGGCCGAAGCGCTCACCTTGCCAGCACAGCAGGCCGCCGATGAAGGGGATCAGGATTAGCCAAGGCAGAATCATGACGGGCTCAATTCCTTTCGCAAAGTCGCAAGGTTCATGTCAAATCGACTCATCAGACCAGCACAATCGCGCCGAGTACCAGTACGGCACCTGCGGCGATCGAAGCGGCGTACCAACGGAGCTGACCGGTTTCGGTGCGGGTCATCAAGCCGTTGCCGGCTTTGACCAGGCGCGGAATCAGGCCGATTGTGTGGTCGAGCGGGTCGGCACGCAGGAGGCGACTGATTGCCAGGTAAGGTTTGACGAACAGCACGTCGTATACCCAGTCGAAGCCCCACGCCGCAAACCACCATGCCGACAGGAAACGACCCGGACCGCTGTTGGCGATGGCAGTGGCCAGACGACGCTTGCCAAGGAACAGCACCGCCGCCAGCAGAATACCGGCCAGAGCGATGGCGCCCGAGGCGATTTCCAGACTGTGCTTGGCTTCGCCGCCCGCATGCCCCGCGCTTTCCGGCAGCACGCCGGCCAGTGGCGGATGAATCCAGGCGCCGATGAACGTCGACAGCACGATCAGCACACCCAGCGGTAACCAGTGGGAAATCCCGTGGCCGGCGTGGGCTTCGGTCTTCGCTTCGCCGTGAAAGGCGATGAAGATCAGGCGGAAGGTGTAAAGCGAGGTCATGAACGCACCAAGCAGACCTGCGTAAAGCAGATAGTCATGGCCGCTGGCGAAGGCTTCCCAGAGAATTTCGTCCTTGGAGTAGAAGCCCGCAGTGACCAGTGGCAAGGCCGACAACGCCGCGCCGCCGACGATGAAGCTGGCGTAGGCCAGAGGCAGTTTCTTCCACAGGCCGCCCATCTTGAAGATGTTCTGCTCGTGGTGGCAGGCAACGATCACCGCACCGGACGCGAGGAACAGCAGCGCCTTGAAGAAGGCGTGGGTCATCAGGTGGAAAATCGCGCCGTCCCAGGCGCCCACGCCCAACGCCAGGAACATGTAGCCAATCTGGCTCATGGTCGAGTAGGCGAGGATACGTTTGATGTCGGTCTGCACCAGTGCGGCGAAACCCGCCAGTACCAGGGTCACGCCGCCGACAATCCCGACCAGATGCAGGATGTCCGGAGCGAGGATGAACAGGCCGTGGGTCCGTGCGATCAGGTAAACGCCTGCGGTTACCATGGTCGCGGCGTGGATCAGTGCCGACACCGGGGTAGGACCGGCCATTGCGTCTGCCAGCCAGGTTTGCAGCGGCAGTTGCGCGGATTTACCGACCGCACCGCCCAGCAGCATCAGCGTGGCCAGCACGATCCAGAAATCACCGACCTTGAAGTGCTGTGGCGCACGAACCAGCAATTCCTGAATGTTCAGCGTGCCCAGTTGTTGGAACAGAATGAACAGGCCGATGGCCATGAACACGTCGCCGATGCGGGTCACGATGAAGGCTTTTAGTGCGGCGTTGCCGTTGTTGCGGTTGCTGTAATAGAAACCGATCAACAGGTACGAGCACAGGCCCACGCCTTCCCAACCGAAGTAGATGAACAGCAGGTTGTCGCCCAGGATCAGGAACAACATGCTGGCAATGAACAGGTTGGTGTAGGCGAAGAAGCGCGAATAACCGTCTTCACCGCGCATGTACCACGAGGCGAACAGGTGAATCAGGAAGCCGACGCCGACCACCACACCGAGCATGGTGATGGACAGGCCATCGACATACAGGGCGAAGTTGGGCTCGAAGCCGTCCACCGACATCCACCGCCACAGCACCATGGTCAGTTGACCGCCGTCCGGTGGTGAGACGTTGAATTGCCAGATCACGTACGCGGCAACGATGGCCGACAGGCCAATGGAACCCACGCCGATCAGGGCTGAGAGGTTTTCCGACCATTTGCCGCGCGAGAACGACAGCAGCAGGAAACCGATCAGGGGGAATACGAAAGTCAGAAAGAGTAGGTTCATCCGCGCATCTCGCTGGCAGCGTCGATATCGAGCGTGTGGAAGCGGCGATACAGTTGCAGCAGGATCGCCAGGCCAATACTGGCCTCGGCTGCGGCAAGGCTGATCACCAGAATGAACATGATCTGGCCGTCAGGCTGTGCCCAGCGGCTGCCCGCGACGACAAAGGCCAGCGCGGCTGCGTTCATCATGATTTCCAGGCTCATCAACACGAACAGAATGTTGCGGCGTACCAACAGGCCCGCCAGGCCGAGGCAGAACAGGATGCCGGCGACCGCCAGACCATGTTCCAGAGGGATTGCTGAGTTCATGGCTTTACTCCTTCGCCTCGTTACGGCCGACATGGAACGCCGTCACGGCTGCCGCAAGCAGCAGCATCGAGGCGAGTTCGACAACCAGCAGGTAAGGGCCAAACAGGCTGATGCCGACGGCTTTGGCGTCCACCGTGGTGTGACCGATGGAGGCGCCGGTGGAGTTGGCAAACAGCACGTAGATCAACTCCGCCAACAGCAGGCCGCCCAGCAGAATCGGGCCGAGCCAGATGCCGGGTTTGAGCCAGGCGCGTTCTTGTTGAACCGAGGCCGGGCCCAGGTTCAGCATCATCACCACGAAGACGAACAGCACCATGATGGCGCCAGCATAGGCGATGACTTCAAGGGCACCGGCGAACGGCGCGCCGAGGCTGAAGAAGGTCATGGCCACGGCGATCAGCGAAATGATCAGGTAGAGCAGGGCGTGCACCGGGTTCGTGTTGGTGATCACCCGGAGGGTGGCCACCACAGCGATGCCGGATGCGAAATAGAAAGCGAATTCCATCTTTCTTCCTTAAGGCAGCAAGCTCTTGACGTTGATGGGCTGGGCTTCGTTCTGTGCATCGCCTTTCGGCTTGCCGGCGATGGCCATCCCCGCAACGCGGTAGAAGTTGTAATCAGGGTTCTTGCCGGGGCCGGAGATCAGCAGATCTTCCTTCTCGTACACCAGATCCTGACGTTTGAACTCGGCCATCTCGAAATCCGGTGTCAGCTGGATCGCGGTGGTCGGGCAAGCTTCCTCACACATGCCGCAGAAGATGCAACGCGAGAAATTGATGCGGAAGAACTCCGGGTACCAACGACCGTCGTCGCTCTCGGCCTTCTGCAGCGAGATGCAACCCACCGGGCATGCTACGGCGCACAGGTTGCAGGCCACGCAGCGCTCTTCGCCGTCGGGGTCGCGGGTCAGGACGATGCGGCCACGGTAACGTGGCGGCAGATAGACCTGCTCTTCCGGATATTGCAGGGTGTCACGCTTACGGAAGCCATGGCCGAAGACCATGATCAGGCTGCGCAGCTGGGTACCCGTACCCTTAACGATGTCGCCAATATATTTGAACATGGGTCAAATCCTCACTGAGCCGCCAGGACGACCGCAGCGGTCACCAGCAAATTGATCAGGGTCAGTGGCAAGCAGAACTTCCAGCTGAAATCCATCACCTGGTCATACCGCGGACGAGGGATCGAAGCACGCAACAGGATGAACAGCATGATGAAGAACGCGGTTTTCAGGGCAAACCACATGAACGACAGTTGCGGCAGGATATCGAACGGTCCGTGCCAGCCACCGAAGAACAGGGTCACCAGCAGCGCCGAGATCAGGATGATGCCGATGTACTCACCGACGAAGAACATGCCCCATTTCATGCCGGCGTATTCAATGTGGTAACCGTCGGCCAGTTCCTGTTCCGCTTCCGGCTGGTCGAACGGGTGACGGTGAGTCACGGCGACGCCAGCGATGAAGAAGGTACAGAAGCCGAAGAACTGCGGAATGATGAACCACAGGTGATCGGCCTGGTACTTGACGATGTCGCCCATGTTGAACGAACCGACCTGCACCACGATGCCCATCAGCGACAGGCCGAGGAACACTTCGTAGGACACGGTCTGCGCCGAGGCACGCAAGCTGCCCAGGAGGGCGTACTTGTTGTTCGATGACCAGCCGGCGAACAGCACCGCATAGACCGACAGACCGGCCATGGCGAAGAAGAACAGCAGGCCGATGTTCAGGTCGGCGACCACCCAGGTCTGGGTCACCGGGATAACCGAGAACGCGATCAACAGCGCGCTCATGGCCACCACCGGCGCCAGGGTAAAGATCACCCGGTCGACGAAGGGCGGGTTCCAGTCCTCTTTAAAGAACATCTTCAGCATGTCGGCAGCAATCTGGAACATGCCGAACGGCCCGACGCGGTTCGGCCCGTAACGGTCCTGCCACCAGCCCAGCAGACGGCGTTCGACGAAACTGAGCAGCGCGCCGCAGACCACCACGGCGAGCAGCACCACGATGGCCTTGACGACAGCGATGATCGAGTCGATCACTTCAGGGGTGAACCAGGTCATTGAGCGGCCTCCTGCACTGCGTCAACGGTTTTGCCGAACAGCGCCGGAGGAATGCCGGCCAGACCGGACGGCAGCGCCACCAGGCCTGCGCCCAGTTCCTCGCTGATGCGCAGCGGCAGACGCAGGGTCTGGCCGGCAACACTCAGGCTGAGCAAGGCGCCTTCGTTGACACCCAGACGGTCCGCTTCGGACTTGGCCAAGGCTACATACGGTTGAGGAATGCGCTCTTGAACCGGTGCGGCTTTGGAGGAGGTTTCTTCGCTGCCGAACAGGTGATAGAACGGCACGACCTGCCAGGTCCCCTGTGCAGGGGAGAAGGCACGTGGAACGTTGGCGAACCAGCCCAGCTTGTCGCCGCTGCTTTCGATCAGGCGTACGCCCGGATCGCCAGCACGCAGGTGACCACCGACCTCATCCTGGAACTTGTTCCAGGCCTGCGGCGAGTTCCAGCCCGGCGACCAGGCAAACGGCACCTGGGAACGCGGTTCGGCAGAGCCCGAATAACCTTCCATCGAGAACGCGAACGCGGTGTCGATGTCCTGAGGCATACGGGGTTCGTGCACGCTGATGTTGGCGCGCATGGCGGTCCGGCCGCTGTAACGCAGCGGTTCGCGTGCCAGCTTCAGGCCCTTGATGCGGAACGCGGCAGACGGCGCGGCACCAACGATCCCGGCCAGTTGCGGATTGCTTGCGGCGCAGGCAGCGGTGACGTGGTCGAGCTGGGTCCAGTCAACCGGCTGATTCAACAGGGTGGCGCGCAGGGCATGCAGCCAGCGCCAGCCTTCGTGAACCAGAATGCTCGCGTCCAGGTACGTCGGATCAAAGACCTGGAAGAAGCGCTGGGCGCGGCCTTCCTGGCTGACCAGCGTACCGTCGCCTTCGGCGAAGCTTGCCGCCGGCAGTACCAGGTGCGCGCGGTCGGTGGTCGCGGTCTTCTGATGATCGGCAACGATCACCACTTTGGCGGCCTTCAGTGCAGCCTCGACCGTCGCAGCGTCAACGCGGGTGAACAGATCGTTTTCCAGCACGACGATGGCGTCGGCCTGGCCCGAAATCACGGCCTGCAGCGCAGCGTCGACCGAGTCGCCACCGAACAGGGTCAAGCCCATGCTGTTGGCTTCCGGCACGATCAGGCTCAGCGAACCCTGCTTGTCGCGCAGCTTCAAGGCCTTGGCGATGTTCGCCGCCGCTTCGATCAGCGCGTTCGAGCCCAGCGAGGCGCCGGACACGATCAGTGGGCGCTTGGCTTCAAGCAACGCAGCAGCAATGCGCTCGGCCAGTTCCAGCGCTTCGCTGTCCAGACCGACAACGGCCGGGGCGCTCGGGTCGATGGCGTGGGCCACGGCGAAACCGATGCGCGCCAGATCATCGGGCGCCGCGTGCACGCACTCCTCGGCGATGTCGTCGAGGCGGGTGTCGGTCAGGCTGGCGATGAACAGCGGGTTCAGCTCGTGCTGACCGATATTTTTGACCGCAGCGTCCAGCCACGGTTGGACTTTCATCGCAGCGGCCATGTCTTCGGCTTTGTTCTTCACCGACTGACGCAGGCCGAGGGCCATGCGCGCAGCGGTCTGGGTGACGTCTTCACCGAGAATGAACACGGCGTCGTGCTCTTCGACTTCACGCAGCGTCGGGATCGGCAGCGGGCTGTCTTTCAGCACTTGAGCGATCAGGCGCAGACGCTCCAGCTCACCGGCTTCGATGCCCGAGTAGAAGTGCTCGGCACCGACCAGCTCGCGCAGGGCGAAGTTACTTTCCAAGCTGGCGCGCGGCGAACCGATACCGACGATGTTGCGCCCGCGCAGCAGGTCAGCGGCCTTGTCCAGCGCAGCGTCCAGGCCCAGCTTGATGCCTTCGGCCAGCGGCTGGCGTGGACGGTCCGTGCGGTTGACGTAGCCGTAGCCGAAACGGCCACGGTCGCAAAGGAAATACTGGTTCACCGAACCGTTGTAGCGGTTCTCGATACGGCGGATTTCGCCGTAACGTTCGCCCGGGCTGATGTTGCAGCCGCTTGAGCAACCGTGGCAGATGCTCGGCGAGAACTGCATGTCCCATTTCCGGTTGTAGCGCTCGGAGTGGGTCTTGTCGGTGAACACACCGGTCGGGCAGACCTCGGTGAGGTTGCCGGAGAACTCGCTTTCCAGGGTGCCGTCTTCAACGCGACCGAAGTACACGTTGTCGTGGGCGCCGAACACGCCAAGGTCGGTGCCGCCGGCGTAGTCCTTATAGAAGCGCACGCAGCGATAGCAGGCGATGCAGCGGTTCATCTCGTGCGCGATGAACGGCCCCAGTTCCTGATTCTGGTGGGTGCGTTTGGTGAAGCGATAACGGCGCTCGTTGTGGCCGGTCATCACCGTCATGTCCTGCAAATGACAGTGACCGCCTTCCTCGCAGACCGGGCAGTCGTGCGGGTGGTTGGTCATCAGCCATTCGACGACGCTGGCGCGAAACGCCTTGGATTCGTCGTCTTCGATGGAGATCCAGGTGTTGTCAGTGGCGGGCGTCATGCAGGACATGACGATACGACCACGGGTGTCGTTCTCGTCGGTGTACTGCTTGACCGCGCACTGGCGACAGGCGCCAACACTGCCAAGTGCCGGATGCCAGCAGAAATAAGGGATGTCGAGGCCCAGCGACAGACACGCCTGTAACAGGTTGTCTGCGCCATCGACTTCGAGCGCTTTGCCGTCTACGTGGATAGTGGCCATGGTTCAAAGTTCTTCGTTGGCCCGGTGTCAGCGGGCGTGGCTAATGGAATCTCGGTGCCATCCGACTCAAACAGCCTCGCGGCGTCGTCGGATGCAGGGAAGGCGACCTTGTGAGCCGCCAACCGTTTATCGTGTTATGCGCCGACCACGGTCGGACTGATGACCTGATTGTGGTCGCCCGCACGTGCCGGTGCGATGCCTGCCTCGAATTCCGGCCGGAAATACTTGATCGCGCTGCCCAGAGGTTCCACGGCGCCCGGTGCGTGGGCGCAGAAGGTTTTGCCTGGGCCGAGGAAGTTGACCAACCCCAGCAGCGTCTCGATATCGCCCGGTTGACCCTGGCCATTCTCGAGGGCGCGCAGCATTTTCACGCTCCACGGCAAGCCATCGCGGCACGGCGTGCAGAAACCGCACGACTCCTGGGCGAAGAACTCTTCCATGTTGCGCAGCAGCGAAACCATGTTGACCTTGTCGTCCACCGCCATCGCCAGACCGGTACCCATCCGGGTGCCGACCTTTGCCACGCCGCCGGCGTAGAACTGGCAATCGAGGTGTTCCGGCAACAGGAAACCGGTACCGGCGCCGCCGGGCTGCCAGCACTTGAGCTTGAAGCCGTCGCGCATGCCACCGGCGTAGTCTTCGAACAGCTCGCGAGCGGGGAGGCCGAACGGCAGTTCCCACAGGCCAGGGTTCTTCACCTTGCCGGAGAAGCCCATCAGCTTGGTGCCGTGGTCTTCGCTGCCTTCGCGGGCGAGGGACTTGTACCAGTCGTTACCGTTGTTAACGATGGCCGGGACGTTGCACAGGGTTTCGACGTTGTTCACGCAGGTCGGCTTGCCCCATACGCCCACCGCAGCGGGGAAGGGCGGCTTGGAGCGCGGATTGGCGCGACGGCCTTCGAGGGAGTTGATCAGCGCGGTTTCTTCACCGCAGATGTAACGCCCTGCACCGGTGTGCACGATCAGCTCGAAATCAAACCCGCTGCCGAGGATGTTCTTGCCCAGCAGGCCGGCGGCTTCGGCTTCTTTCACCGCGCGGCGCAGGTGCACCGCCGCAGTGGTGTATTCGCCGCGCAGGAAGATGTAACCGCGGTAGGCCTTCAGCGCGCGCGCACTGATCAGCATGCCCTCGATCAGCAGATGGGGCTGTTGCTCCATCAGCATGCGGTCTTTCCAGGTGTTCGGCTCCATCTCATCGGCGTTACACAGCAGGTAACGGATGTTCATGGATTCGTCTTTGGGCATCAGCCCCCACTTCACGCCGGTGGGGAAGCCTGCACCGCCGCGGCCTTTGAGGCCGGAGTCTTTGACGGCCTGGACGATTTCGTCAGGCGACAGCGTCGCAAACGCTTTGCGCGCCGCGGCGTAGCCGTCTTTCTTCTGGTATTCATCGAGCCATACCGGCTCGCCGTCATCGCGCAGACGCCAGGTCAGCGGATGGGTTTCCGGGGCGCGAGTGATGAGGTTGGCGGGGCCGAAGGAAGTGATGGTCATACGTAACCCTCCAGCAGCGGGGCGACGCCCGCGGGCTGCAGATTGCCGAAAGTATCGTCGTCGATCATGACCGCCGGCGCCTTGTCACAGTTGCCCAGGCAGCAGGCCGGCAACAGCGTGAAGCGGCCGTCGGCGGTGGTCTGACCCAGGCCGATGCCCAGCTTGCTCTGAATCTCGCTGACGATGTCTTCGTGACCGGCGATGAAACAGACCATGCTGTTGCAGACGCGAATGATGTGGCGGCCCACCGGCTGACGGAAGATCTGGCTATAGAATGTCGCCACGCCTTCAACGTCGCTGGCAGGGATGCCCAGCACTTCACCGATGGCGTAGATGGCGCCGTCCGGCACCCAGCCGCGTTCTTTCTGGACGATTTTCAGGGCTTCGATGGACGCCGCGCGCGGGTCCTCGTAGTGATGCATTTCGTGCTCGATGGCCGAGCGCTCGGATTCGCTCAGGGCGAAACGGTCTGTCTGGATAAGCGTGCTGTTCATGCTTAGCGGTCCACGTCGGCCATAACGAAATCGATACTACCCAGGTACGCGATCAAGTCCGCGACCATGCTGCCTTTGATCACCGAAGGGATCTGCTGCAGGTGCGGGTAGCTTGGGGTGCGAATCCGGGTACGGTAGCTCATGGTGCCGCCGTCGCTCGTCAGGTAATAACTGTTGATGCCCTTGGTCGCCTCGATCATCTGGAAGGATTCGTTGGCCGGCATGACCGGGCCCCACGAAACCTGCAGGAAGTGCGTGATCAGGGTTTCAATGTGCTGCAGGGTGCGTTCTTTCGGCGGCGGCGTGGTCAGCGGGTGATCCGCCTTGTACGGCCCGGCCGGCATGTTGCGCATGCACTGCTCGATGATCTTCAGGCTCTGGCGCATCTCTTCGACACGCACGATGCAGCGATCGTAGGCGTCGCCATCGTGGGCCAGGGGCACTTCGAACTCGAAGTTCTCGTAACCCGAATACGGACGCGCCTTGCGCAGGTCGAAGTCCAGACCGGTCGCCCGCAGGCTAGGTCCGGTGACGCCCCATTCCAGCGCTTCCTTGGTGTTGTACGCGGCAACGCCGACGGTACGACCTTTGAGGATGCTGTTTTGCAGTGCCGCTTTGGTGTACTCGTCCAGACGCTTGGGCATCCAGTCGATGAAGTCCTTGACCAGTTTCTCCCAGCCGCGGGGCAGGTCGTGGGCAACGCCGCCGATACGGAACCAGGCCGGGTGCAGGCGGAAACCGGTGACGGCTTCGATCACGGTGTAGGCGCGCTGACGGTCAGTGAACGTGAAGAATACCGGGGTCATGGCGCCGACGTCCTGGATGTAGGTCCCCAGGAACAGCAGGTGGCTGGTGATGCGGAAGAACTCGGACATCATGATGCGGATGACGTTGACCCGATCCGGCACGGTGATGCCGGCCAGTTTCTCGACCGAGAGCACGTACGGCAGGTTGTTCATCACGCCGCCGAGGTAATCGATGCGGTCGGTGTACGGAATGTAGCTGTGCCAGGACTGGCGCTCGGCCATCTTCTCGGCGCCACGGTGGTGGTAACCGATGTCCGGCACGCAGTCGACGATCTCTTCGCCGTCCAGCTGCAGGATGATGCGGAATGCACCGTGGGCCGAAGGGTGGTTCGGGCCCAGGTTGAGGAACATGTAGTCCTCGTTGGTGCCGGAACGCTTCATGCCCCAGTCTTCCGGACGAAAGCGCGCGGCTTCCTCTTCCAGCTGCTGCTTGGCGAGGGTCAGGCTGTAGGGGTCGAATTCGGTGGCACGGGCCGGGAAATCCTTGCGCAGCGGGTGACCTTCCCAGGTCGGCGGCATCATGATGCGGGTCAGGTGCGGGTGGCCCGGGAAGTCGATCCCGAACATGTCCCACACTTCACGCTCGTACCAGTTGGCGTTTGGCCAGATGCCGGTCACGGTCGGCATGCTCAGGTCGCTTTCGGAAAGCGCAACCTTGATCATCACGTCACTGTTACGTTCTATCGACATCAGGTGATAGAACACGGTGAAGTCAGCATCCGGCAGGCCACGTCGCTTGGTCCGCAGGCGTTCGTCGACGCCGTGCAGGTCGTACAGCATCACGTACGGCTTGGGCATCTGACGCAGGAAGGTCAGGATCTCGATCAGCCGGGCGCGTTGCACCCACAGCACGGGCATGCCGGTGACAGTGGACTGGGCGCTGAAGGCTTCAGCGCCAAAACGGTTATGGAGTTCAACGACGACCTCTTGGTCGTCAGCCTTGTGAGGCGGGATGTACAGAGCGGTGTCTGCAGTCATAGGTCTCGATCGCTATCGGTCAACGTACAGAATGAACCCAGGTTCAGGCTTCTTTTTGTAAAAGAAAAACTGGATCAGACTTCGTCGGGGCTGCGCAGGTTGGTCACCGCAATACGCTGTTCGCGGCGCTGTTCCTTCTGCGACGGCATCTCGGCGCGATAAACGCCCTGGTCACCGACGACCCAGGAAAGAGGACGACGCTCCTGTCCAATGGATTCCTGCAACAGCATCAAGCCTTGCAGAAATGCCTCTGGGCGGGGCGGGCAGCCGGGCACGTAAACATCCACGGGGAGGAATTTATCCACGCCCTGAACCACGGAGTAGATGTCGTACATGCCACCGGAGTTGGCACAGGCGCCCATGGAGATCACCCACTTGGGCTCCAGCATCTGCTCGTAGAGGCGCTGGATGATCGGGGCCATCTTCAGAAAGGGTGTACCGGCGATCACCATGAAATCCGCCTGACGCGGCGATGCCCGGATGACTTCGGCGCCGAAGCGCGCGATGTCGTGGGGGGCAGTGAAGGCGGTGGTCATTTCCACATAGCAGCACGACAGACCGAAGTTGTACGGCCAAAGGGAGTTCTTGCGACCCCAGTTGACGGCACCATTCAGTACGTCTTCGAGCTTGCCCATGTAGATGTTTTTGTGGACTTGATCTTCTAACGGATCGGAAACGACTTCGCGTTCGCCGATGGGGTACTGCTCGTTAGGAGCATCCGGGTCGATCCTGGTGAGATTATATTGCATTGCCAAAGCCTCATTGTTTTAGCTTCGCCTGCCGGTTACGACGACCAACGGGAGCCCAATCGAGCGCCCCTACCCGCCATAGGTAGACAAGACCTGCCAACAGAATTGCTATGAAAACGAGCGCTTCGGCGAAGCCGGTCCAGCCGCTTTCGCGGACGGACACAGACCAGGCGTAAAGAAAGAGGGCTTCAATGTCGAAAATCACGAACAGCATCGCGACCAGATAGAATTTTGCCGAGAGCCGCAGACGGGCGCCGCCGGTGGGCAGCATGCCGGATTCAAACGGTTCGTTTTTGCTGCGGCCCCAGGCTTTGGAACCCAGCAGGCTGGAAAGGCCGAGCATGAAGGCGCAGAGGCCGACGACACCAAGGAGAAACACGGCGAAGCCCCAATTGTGGGCAATCAATCCTGTCGAGTCGGGCATGCTGGCAGTCCTTAACAGAGAGCAAAGGTCTCTGGGCTTGAAAGAAGTAGAAGCAGTGACGATATGTCGCAGTGCGATCAATCCCGGGATTTTATGTGCAAAAGGAGGGCAAGTAAATTTTCTGCATCAAATTTATTCGCAGGATTAATGAGATAGGTCACGGTTTTCATGCTTAGCCCCAGCAGGGGCGGGCGTCGAAGGCGCTTTGGAGAAATATGTATCGTAGGGCAGGCCGGCAATTAGCCACGGCTTAAATGATAATAAATATCATTTGGAGAGGGTGATTATCATGTGTCACTGCGACGTGACGAAGTTCCCGTTAATTATCGCGGGGAAGTTATCCGGCTATTGATGGCCTGATTAATTAACTTTTATCGGCTGATGAGAGTTGTCTATCGTTAATAGTTGACTGTCAACGTAGGTTAATTCCGGGCAGTCAGCAGAAAGCCGCCCGAAGGCGGCTCCTGTATTCTGTGGCGGCGGCTTTCGCCGGGAAGAGGGCGGTTCGAAAAGCGTCAGTGGAACTGTTCTTCTTCCGTCGAGCCAGTCAATGCGGTCACCGAAGACTTGCCGCCCTGAATGACCGTGGTCATGTCATCAAAGTACCCGGTGCCCACTTCCTGCTGGTGCGCCACGAACGTGTAGCCCTTGGCGGCGTCGGCGAACTCCTGTTCTTGCAGCTTCACGTAGGCAGTCATGTCGTTGCGGGCGTAGTCATGGGCCAGGTTGAACATGCTGTGCCACATATTGTGGATGCCGGCCAGGGTGATGAACTGATGCTTGTAGCCCATTGCTGACAGCTCGCGCTGAAATTTCGCGATGGTCGCGTCGTCCAGGTTCTTCTTCCAGTTGAAGGAAGGCGAGCAGTTGTACGACAGCAGCTGATCCGGGTATTCCTTCTTGATCGCTTCGGCGAAGCGACGGGCCTCGTCCAGATCCGGCTTGGCGGTTTCACACCAGATGAGATCGGCATACGGCGCGTACGCCAGGCCGCGGGCAATGGCCTGGTCCAGGCCGGCACGTACTTTGTAGAAGCCTTCCGGCGTGCGGGTGCCGGTGACGAACGGCTGGTCGTACGGATCGCAGTCCGACGTCAGCAGGTCCGCCGCGTTGGCGTCGGTGCGCGCCAGAATGATGGTCGGCACGCCGGCAACGTCAGCCGCCAGACGTGCGGCCACCAGTTTCTGTACCGCCTCCTGGGTGGGGACCAGAACCTTGCCGCCCATGTGACCGCATTTTTTCACGGACGCCAGTTGGTCTTCGAAGTGCACGCCGGCAGCGCCTGCCTCGATCATGCTCTTCATCAGCTCGTAGGCATTGAGCACGCCGCCGAAACCGGCTTCGGCGTCGGCCACGATCGGCGCGAAATAATCGATATAGCCTTCGTCGCCCGGGTTCTTGCCGGCTTTCCACTGGATCTGGTCCGCGCGGCGAAACGAGTTATTGATGCGCTTGACCACGGTCGGCACCGAGTCCACCGGGTACAGCGACTGATCGGGGTACATCGATTCGGCGGAGTTGTTGTCCGCCGCGACTTGCCAGCCAGACAGGTAGATCGCCTGGATACCGGCTTTGACTTGTTGCACGGCCTGACCGCCAGTGAGAGCGCCCATGCAGTTGACGAAATCCTTGTCGGGACGAAAGGACGGCTTGGCGCCCTGGGTCACCAGGTTCCACAGCTTTTCAGCGCCCAGCTTTGCAAACGTGTGTTCAGGCTGAACCGAGCCACGCAGGCGGACGACGTCAGCAGCGGAGTAGGTGCGGGTGACGCCTTTCCAGCGTGGATTCTCGGCCCAGTCTTTCTCGATGGCTGCAATGTGTTGTTCGCGTGTCAGTGCCATGGGGTAAACCTCGTTGCTTGATGTTGTAGGTCTTGAGGTGAAGCGCCTTGCTTCGCCGGCGCCGGTCTTTCTTCAAGACGCGCGGATGGCTGCTCGCTGATTCGGGGAGCATTGTTTCGGTCAGATTTATTCGCCATCGAGATGATGAGGCGATGAAACAGCCTTGTGGGCGTAAATGACGCTAATCGGCACGAACGTGTTGAGTTCGAGCGCGATCAGGGAGAGTTCTGCACGACCCCTGATCAGCGGGAGCGAGGCCATCATGCCTCGGCAATTTTGCCTCGTCAAACACTTTGTAGTGCTTTTTTGGATGCACTACATCTTTCGTCTCATGGGACTTGTCGGTCAGTTTCAGGCGTGTGGGTGCTGGGAAGGGGAAGTCACCGTGGACACTGGATGGTCACGGGTTTGCGGCGTTATGTAGTCCCGGATCGGGCACTACATAATTAGCGGTTTAACCGAAGCGGCACAGATGGACACGGTCCGTGTGGGAGCGACCGGGTTGGCGCTCCACCTTGCTCGCGAAGAGGCCAGTACATCCGCTGAATCTTCATTGGCTGAGATGGGGTCTTCGTGAGCAAGCTCACTCCCACAAGGTGTGCACAGCAACTGGCGATCACATCATGTCAATCCAGGCTATCGACCTTCACCCGCAGTTGCATGTCGTTGCTGCCCTGGGTCGAGTAGCGCCGGGCCACGCCGTGCTCATCGGCGCGGGACTGACCGCTGGCGCCGGCCAACGTGATCCACTCACCCAGCCGACCACTGACTTGCGTGTCGGTGCTCTGCACCTTGATCGCGTCAGCCTGTTGCTGGCTCATGCGGTCGTTGTTGGTGCTGATGTTCAGGTGGACGATGTCGCCGGTCACCGTCGCCGTGACATAGAAGCCCTGGGTCACGTTGCGGTATTGAGTATTGGTCTGCGGGTAGCCATAACCATCGGACTGCACCGAGGTGATCGGTATGCTCTGGCCCATCTGGATCAGAGCCGGCGTCCCTTCGTTGGCCTGAACCTGCTGCAGGCCGCCGTCGCGGCTCGCGGTGCCGTAATTCTGGATGCGCGTGCGGCCGTCGGCGCTGATGCGTCCGTCCTGCGAACGCACGGTGCCGTTGACCGAGTAGCCCTGGTCGCTCTGGACCGTGCTGTCACTGGTGTCGACGCTGATCATCAGGCGCTTGGGCGCGGTGTCGAGCTGGCCAAGGAGGTCACGCAGTTCGCTGATCTTGTCTGGCTCGGCGTTGACGATAAGTTTGTTGCCGTAGGCGTTGACGCTGCCTTCGTTGCCCAGGAACGACTTCACAGTGGGCAGCAAATCGTCGCTGGTGCGGTAGTTCAGCGGGATGACTTCGGTGGCGGCCGCGGCCGTGAAGCTGCAAGCCAGCAGCAGTGAAGCGAGCAGGGTGCGTAATGACATCGGTGTGGTCTCCGCGAAAGGCGCGTCTAAACGACGAGTTTGCCAGTTTGTCGGCCTGCGCAGCACCAAGTTGAATCCCGGTCAGCAAAACGCCCCGGCGCTCGCGTTGCAGCATAGACAGCTGAAACGAGAATGCCGGGGCGCAAGGATGTCGCCGGGCGCAGTCAGTGCGAGTTGCGCACCATGTCCACGTGGGGCAGGCCGGCTTCGAGAAACTCGTCGCTGACCACGGTAAAGCCAAAGCGCTCATACAGCGCCGTGGCATGAACCTGTGCGCTGAGCCGCGTCTGTTTCAGGTCGCGGCGCTCTGCTTCGGCGAGGATCGCGGTGATCAACGCCTCACCCACGTTCAGGCCGCGCCAGTCCTTGAGCACGGACAATCGGCCGAATTCACCATCGGGCAGCAAGCGCGCGGTGCCCACGGCGTAATCCCCTTCAAGCGCCAGAAAGTGCAGGGCGCCTGCATCTTCCGAGTCCCATTCCAGTTCGGGCGGAACCGACTGTTCAAACACGAACACGGCGTCACGAATTCGCCGAATGTCGGCGTTGTCTTTCTGCCAGTCGGCTACCCGTACGTGGATCTTATTCATCAGCAAACCCCAGACTTCCTTGTTTGACCAGCTCACAGAGCAGGTTACGTCCATCATCATCTGCCAGCCATTGGCCCAGATTGTCGATGTGCAGCGCATCGGCCGCGCAGATCATTTTCAGCAGTTCACGCAGATGGCCCGGCAACAGACGGCTCTGACCACTGGCGAACAGCAGCAGGTCGTCGTCGACTTCCGACCACGCCAGTCGCGCGCTCGGGTTGCGGATCAGCACGGCGCCCTGTTCCAGGCTGTCGAGTAACTCGCTCTCGGCCAGTTCCGGGCCGACCACCAGTTCAGGATAGCGCGGTTCGGTCATGAACTGGCCGAACCAGGTCAACAGCAGGCGCTCGTCACCCATGTGCTCGGCGAGCAAGCCCTTCAGGCGGTCAAGAGCGTCGTGTTGAATCTGGTGCGGATCGCTGACCGGTTGCGCGTCGGCGTCGGTGTAACGCTCTTCTTCAGGCATGAACTGGCTGAGGAAGTCCGTGAAGTGGGTCAGCACTTCGGCGGCGCTTGGCGCGCGGAACCCGACCGAGTAGGTCAGGCACTCATCCACCGCGACGCCGCAGTGGGCGAGGCGCGGCGGCAGGTAGAGCATGTCGCCCGGTTCCAGCGTCCACTCGTCGGTACCCTGGAAGTCGGCAAGGATGCGCAGGTCGGCGTGCTCGAGTAGCTTGCTTTCGGAGTCGCACATCTGGCCGATCTGCCAGTGACGCTTACCATGGCCCTGTAGCAGGAACACGTCGTAGTTGTCGAAATGCGGACCCACGCTGCCGCCCGGCGCGGCGTAGCTGATCATCACGTCATCGATGCGCCAGCTCGGCAGGAAGCGGAAGTTTTCCAACAATTCGCTGACTTCAGGAACGAACTGATCCACAGCCTGGACCAGCAGGGTCCACTCGCGCTCCGGCAACGTGCTGAAGTCGTCCTCGGCGAACGGGCCGCGACGCAGCTCCCACGGGCGCTCGCCTTTCTCGAGGACCAGGCGCGATTCAACTTCTTCTTCCAGTGCCAGGCCGGCCAATTCGTCAGCGTCGATCGGGCTCTGGAAATCCGGAATGGCCTGACGGATCAGCAAAGGTTTCTTCTGCCAGTAGTCACGCAGGAACTCGCGCGCTGTGATGCCACCTAGGAGCTGAAGAGGGATGTCAGGATTCATGTGTAACCTATTGAAAAAACGGATTTTTACGACGGGAATAAAAACGCCCGGCTCAGCCGGGCGTTCAGAGCGGGTGCAGTGCGGTCAGATGCGCTTGGCTTGCGCCACGGCGTTGCCGATGTAGTTCGCCGGCGTGAGCTTCTTCAGCTCGGCCTTGGCTTCGGCAGGCATGTCCAGGCCGTCGATGAAGGTCAGCAGCGCTTCAGGGCCGATGCCCTTGCCGCGCGTCAATTCCTTGAGCTTCTCGTACGGGTTTTCGATGTCGTAGCGACGCATGACCGTCTGGATCGGCTCGGCCAGGACTTCCCAGCAAGCGTCCAGATCGGCGGCGATCTTCTGCTCGTTGAGCTCCAGCTTGCCGATGCCTTTGAGGCTCGCTTCGTAGGCAATCACGCTGTGAGCAAAGCCCACGCCGAGGTTGCGCAGCACGGTGGAGTCGGTCAGGTCACGCTGCCAGCGGGAGATCGGCAACTTGCTGGCCAGATGCTGGAACAGCGCGTTGGCGATGCCGAGGTTGCCTTCGGAGTTTTCGAAGTCGATCGGGTTGACCTTGTGCGGCATGGTCGACGAACCGATTTCACCGGCGATGGTGCGCTGCTTGAAATAGCCCAGGGAGATGTAGCCCCAGATGTCGCGGTCGAAGTCGATCAGGATCGTGTTGTAGCGGGCGATCGCGTCGAACAGCTCGGCGATGTAGTCGTGGGGTTCGATCTGCGTGGTGTAGGGGTTGAAACCCAGACCCAGCTCGTCTTCGATGAAGGCGCGGGCGTTGGCTTCCCAGTCAATGTCCGGGTAGGCCGACAGGTGCGCGTTGTAGTTGCCGACGGCGCCGTTGATCTTGCCCAGCAGCGGCACGGCAGCGACTTGAGCGATCTGACGCTCCAGGCGGTAGACGACGTTCGCCAGTTCTTTGCCCAGGGTGGTCGGCGAGGCCGGCTGCCCGTGGGTGCGCGACAGCATCGGCACGGCGGCGAAACGGATCGCCAGCTCGCGGATGGACTCGGCGATCTGGCGCATCAGCGGCAGCAGCACGGTGTCACGGCCTTCGCGCAGCATCAGCGCGTGGGACAGGTTGTTGATGTCTTCGCTGGTGCACGCGAAGTGGATGAACTCGCTGACCTTGGCCAGCTCCGGCAACTTGGCAGCCTGCTCCTTGAGCAGGTACTCGATGGCCTTGACGTCGTGATTGGTGGTGCGCTCGATCTCTTTGACACGCTCGGCGTGCTCGAGAGCGAAATCGTTGGCCATGGCATCGAGGATGGCGTTGGCTTCGGCGGAGAAGGCCGGGACTTCAGGGATTTGCGGGTGCGCCGCCAGGCGTTGCAGCCAGCGTACTTCCACCAGGGCGCGGAAACGGATCAGGCCGTATTCGCTGAAAATCGGGCGCAGGGCCTGGGTTTTGCCGGCGTAGCGGCCATCTACAGGGGAAACCGCAGTGAGCGAAGAAAGCTGCATAGGGTGTTCTCGGACTGTCGGGCAACGAAAAGGGGCGCGTATCATACATGAAAATTCCGGTCAGCCGAGGCTGGCTGACCGTTATGAGTCGCGCGATGTCGGGTCGGGAGCGAGCTGAAGGGCGTTGGCCCCTCAGCGGTGAAGCAATGGATACAGTTCTTTCAATAACTTGCGGCGGCTGATGACCAGTTGCCAGCGGTGACCGCCCACTTGTCGCCACAGTCGCGCGCAACGAATCCCGGCCAGCAAAAGCGCGCGGATTTTCGACGCATTGTTAGGTTGCTGCAGATTACGCATGTCGCCGTGGACCTGAATCCGCTGACGCAAGGTGCTCAGGGTGTCCTGATACAGCGCGCCGCTGGCGGCAATGACGTTCTCATGAGCGATACCGAAATGCTCAACCTGGGATTTGATCTGCGGCAGGCGCTTGCCGATGGTGTCGAGCATGTCGTCGCGCTTGGACAGTTGACGCTCCAGGCCCAGCATCGCCAGGGCATAACGCAATGGTTCCCGTTGCAACGTGGCCGGATCGCGCTCCAGGGCGCTGGCGAGGGCGCGATAGCCCTCGTGCAGATTCAGGTCGTCGCCACCGAACACGTCCAGCGTGTCTTTCGGGTCCATGACCAGCAGGGTGCCCATCATACAGCCCACGGCGGCTTCACCGGCCTGACCGGTCTTGGCGATGCGATCAACCAGCACGGCGGCCTGAAAGACCCCCGCCAGGGCGACGAGTTGTTCCTGAATCGGGGTCATCAACGTGCGTCCCTGGTGTGCCACGGCTCGGCGATTTCGATGACGCCGCCGCCCAGGCAAACCTCGCCGTCGTAAAACACCACGGACTGGCCGGGCGTGACCGCGCGTTGCGGCTCGTCAAAGGTGGCGCGGTAACCGCTTTCAGTGCGTTCCAGGGTGCAGCGCTGGTCGCTTTGGCGGTACCGCACTTTGGCGGTCAGCTGGCGCGGACTGCTCAGGTCGATCGGGTTGACCCAGTAGATCTCCGAGGCGAGCAGGGCGCGGGAAAACAGCCACGGATGCTCGTTGCCCTGGCCGACGATCAGCTCGTTGTGCTCCAGGTCCTTGACCAGTACGTACCACGGCTCATCACCGGCATCTTTCAGCCCGCCGATGCCCAGGCCCTGGCGCTGGCCGATGGTGTGGTACATCAGGCCGGCGTGGCGACCGATGACTTCGCCTTCGGTGGTCTTGATTTCGCCGGGCTGCGCAGGCAGATATTGCTTGAGGAAGTCGGTGAAGCGACGCTCGCCGATGAAGCAAATGCCGGTCGAGTCCTTCTTCTTCGCGGTCGCCAGCTGGTATTTCTCGGCGATGGCGCGCACCTGGGGCTTCTCCAGTTCGCCGACCGGGAACAGCGTCTTGGCGATCTGCTCGCCGCCGACGGCATGCAGGAAGTAGCTCTGGTCCTTGTTCGGGTCCAGGCCCTTGAGCAGTTCGGTGCGGCCGTCGATGTCGCGGCGACGCACGTAGTGACCGGTCGCGATCAGGTCGGCGCCGAGCATGAAGGCGTAGTCGAGGAAGGCTTTGAACTTGATTTCGCGGTTGCACAGGATGTCCGGGTTCGGCGTGCGCCCGGCTTTGTATTCCTCGAGGAAGTGTTCGAAGACGTGGTCCCAGTACTCGGCCGCGAAGTTCACGGTGTGCAGTTTGATACCGATCTTGTCGCACACGGCCTGGGCGTCCGCGAGGTCGTCCATGGCGGTGCAGTATTCCGTTCCGTCGTCTTCTTCCCAGTTCTTCATGAACAGGCCTTCCACCTGGTACCCCTGCTCCATGAGCAGAAGGGCGGAGACCGAAGAATCCACGCCGCCGGACATGCCGACAATGACGCGCTTCTTTTCTGTATCGGAAAAGGCTGAATCAGACATAGGAATTCGATTGGGTAGCAGCAGGAAAGGGCGCGATTCTAACAGGGAGTCGGCGCCAAGGCTAAAAGCTATTCAGTTGCGCTGGGCGGCCGGTCAGTCGCGCACAACCTCGATGCTGTGAATCGGACCTGTCAGGTAGTCGTCCACGCAGCGCAATACCAGCTCGCTGCGCCAGCGCTCCGGTTGGCTGGCGAGTTCGTCGCGGCTGAACCAGGGGGCGCCGACGATGCCGGTGTCCAGCGCACGCTCGGGGTGGTGTCGCGTCGCTTTGGCCGAAAAACACACACGCTGATAGGTCACGCCATTGCTTGGCGCAGTGTACAGGTAGATGCCGACGACGCCCGTCAGCTCGACGTCCCAGCCGGTTTCTTCAAGGGTTTCGCGGATGGCCGCTTCACGCAACGTCTCATCAGGCTCCAGGTGCCCGGCCGGCTGATTGAGCACCAGCTTGCCGTTTTTCAGTTCTTCAACGAACAGGAAACGGCCGTTGTCTTCGATGACGGTTGCGACGGTGATGTGGGGGTGCCAGGTCATTGGGGCTTCTCGTTATCTGTAGGAGCCATCCGAGTTTACGAGGGTCGCGATGCGGAGTGTCAGGTGAACCGCATTCGCGACCGTCGTAACCTCCGATGGCTCCTACATGGAGCGGTGTCAGTCAGCAAAAAAAGCCCCGGCGCAATGGCCAGGGCTTTCTTATCGCACTAGACAGCTTTTCAGCCGCCGGTCGCCGTGCCTTACTTCAACGCGTCGATCGCGTCGTTCAGGGTCTTGCTTGGGCGCATGGCGTTGCTGGCCAGTTCCGGGGTAGGGAAGTAGTAGCCGCCGATGTCCAATGGCTTGCCCTGTACGCTGTTCAGCTCGGCGACGATGGTCGCTTCATTGTCAGCCAGGGTTTTTGCAAGCTCGGTGAACTTGGCTTGCAGCGCCGTATCTTCGGTCTGTGCCGCCAGAGCCTGAGCCCAGTAGGTGGCCAGGTAGAAGTGGCTGCCACGGTTGTCGATACCGCCGACCTTGCGCGATGGCGACTTGTTGTTGTCCAGGAACTGGCCGGTGGCCTTGTCCAGGGCGGTGGCAAGTACCAGCGCTTTCGGGTTGTCGTAGACGTTGCCCAGGTGCTCGAGAGACGCGGCCAGCGCCAGGAATTCACCCAGCGAATCCCAGCGCAGGAAGTTCTCTTCGTTCAGCTGTTGAACGTGCTTGGGCGCCGAACCGCCTGCGCCGGTTTCGAACAGACCACCGCCGCTCATCAGCGGCACGATGGACAGCATCTTGGCGCTGGTGCCCAGTTCCATGATCGGGAACAGGTCGGTCAGGTAGTCGCGCAGCACGTTGCCGGTCACCGAAATGGTGTCCTTGCCCGCGCGGATACGCTCCAACGAAACCTTCATCGCGTCGACGGGCGACTGGATGCTGATGTCCAGGCCTGCCGTGTCGTGATCCTTCAGGTAGTGCTCGACCTTCTTGATCATCGCCGCGTCGTGGGCGCGCTCAGGGTCCAGCCAGAAAATGGCCGGGGTGCCGCTCAGGCGCGAACGGTTGACGGCCAGTTTGACCCAGTCCTGAATCGGCGCGTCTTTGGTCTGGCACATGCGCCAGATGTCGCCGGCTTCAACGGTCTGCTCCATCAAGACCTGACCTTTGTCGTCGGTCACACGGACCACGCCATCGGTGTCGATCTGGAAGGTTTTGTTGTGCGAGCCGTACTCTTCGGCTTTCTGCGCCATCAGGCCAACGTTTGGCACGCTGCCCATGGTGGTCGGGTCGAAGGCGCCGTGCTGCTTGCAGTCTTCGATTACTGCCTGGTAAATGGTCGCGTAGCAACGATCCGGGATCACGGCCTTGGTGTCCTGCAGAACGCCGTCGTTGTTCCACATCTTGCCGGAATCACGAATCATCGCCGGCATCGAGGCGTCGACAATGACGTCGCTCGGCACGTGCAGGTTGGTGATGCCTTTGTCGGAGTTGACCATCGCCAGAGCAGGGCGGGTCGCGTAAACGGCTTTGACGTCCGCTTCGATCTGCGCTTGCTGGTCGGCCGGCAGGTCTTTGATGCGGGCGTACAGGTCGCCAATGCCGTTGTGCAGGTTGAAGCCGATTTCCTTCAGGACGTCAGCGTGCTTGCTCAGCGCTTCCTGATAGTACTCAGCGACGAACTCACCAAACATGATTGGGTCCGAGACCTTCATCATGGTGGCTTTCAAGTGCACGGAGAACAGCACGCCGAGCTTCTTGGCGTCTTCGATTTCACGGGCCACGAAAGCGCGCAGGGCTTTCTTGCTCATGACCGCGCAGTCGATGATCTCGCCGGCCAGTACCGAGGTCTTGTCCTTCAGCACGGTGGTGCTGCCGTCTTTGCCGATCAGCTCGATCTTCACGGCGCCAGCGGCTTCGATCAGCGAGGATTTTTCGCTGCCGTAGAAGTCGCCGTTGTCCATGTGCGCCACGTGGGACTTGGAGTCCGCCGACCAGGCGCCCATCTTGTGCGGGTGCTTGCGCGCGTAGTTCTTGACGGAGAGCGGCGCTCGACGATCAGAGTTACCTTCACGCAGAACCGGGTTCACGGCGCTGCCTTTCACTTTGTCGTAGCCCGCCTGGGCAACCTTGTCGGCTTCGGTCACGACTTCATCGGGGTAGTTCGGGATGTCGTAGCCCTTGGCTTGCAGTTCCTTGATCGCGGCCTTCAGTTGTGGAACCGAGGCGCTGATGTTTGGCAGCTTGATGATGTTGGCTTCCGGCGTGGTCGCCAGTTGGCCCAGCTCTGCCAGATCGTCGGACACCTTCTTGTCACCCAGGCGCTCGGGAAAGCTGGCGAGGATGCGGGCTGCAAGCGAGATGTCGCGGGTTTCAACGGCGATGTCAGCGGAGGCGGTGAACGCTTCGATGATAGGCAGCAGTGAGTAGGTGGCGAGGGCTGGCGCTTCGTCAGTGAAGGTGTAGATGATCTTCGAGCGGTTGGACATATTCGGGATAACTCTCTTCTTTGCTGAGCGTACACAAAATTTCGAGATGCGCAGGGTAGGCACTTTCGCCCAAGGTATCGATGAGCCGAAAGTCGAGAATTTCGTCGCGTGATAGGGGGTGCATCAGTCGAGCGTCAAACGGTCGGACCCGGGTAGCGGTCTGGCCTGTCGAGGGCTGAAAGCCTGGTCTCAGGTGGTTCGGCCCCCAATGACCCAACGGTCACCGGCGCTGAGTATATCACTGCACCCGGCCATTACTACGGTACTCGTGTGACGGCTTTGCGGTGCCCGGGGCGGTCGCGCGGATTCAGGCAAGCGTCATGATTTCCCCGGAAAACCCTTCAGCCCTTGTACAGCGGGGCCTGCGGCAAGCTGTCGCAGTGGTCTGAAGGCGATGTGCCCGGTTCGGTCGCTCAATGGATTTCGACTAAAGGCGCATCCCCATCACGGCAGCGTTTCTCACGGCTATATAGATGCACGTCGCGAGAGGGGAGCGGCACAAAAAAAAGCCGGTCAACCCTGAACGGATTGACCGGCTTTTCGAATCTCGCGCTTGAACGGTCCGGCTCAGGCGTGATTGTTACGCTATGCCCGCTGCTTCTCTTCCTGTCTCTGGTGTTGAGTGACGGCTTCATGGGCAGCAGCGGCGACCTGCGCAATGATCCCCACGGCGTGAAGACCTTTTGGACCCTGGATGATCTCGAACTGGACCGGCTGTCCGGCCTTCAGCGTTTTATAGCCGTCCATAGCGATCGCCGAGTAATGGGCGAACAGGTCTTCAGACTTGCCGTCTTCAACGATGAAGCCATACCCCTTGGCGTTGTTGAACCACTTGACCTTACCGCTGTGCATAGTCACATCCCTCTGCAAAGGACTCCGATGGGAGTATCATCACCTCTCATCCGCCGGACCTAAAAAATTTTGGTTGACTGCGCGGACCCTTTTTACCCAATGTGGGTTCTATTGTTTGTAACACCGATTGGCCGATAGTCAAGGTCAAGCGGCGGTCCAGTTGAAAACCGGTATCACCGCCACCACTTATTTCAATCACGTCCTCTGTGAACCTTCTTTACCATGCATGCATTCAGCAAGATTCGACTAACATTCAATCAGGATGACCCGCAGCCCCATGAGGACGATGCGTCGGGCATCGCTGTACAAGAAGCCAAGCCGACATTGCAGGTGCCGCCTATGTATAAGGTGGTTTTGTTCAATGATGACTACACCCCGATGGATTTCGTTGTCGAAGTGCTCGAGGTGTTTTTCAACCTGAATCGTGAGCTGGCGACCAAGGTCATGCTGGCCGTCCATACAGAGGGACGGGCCGTTTGCGGATTGTTTACCCGCGACATCGCCGAGACCAAGGCTATGCAGGTCAACCAGTACGCCAGGGAAAGCCAGCATCCGCTACTCTGTGAAATCGAGAAGGACGGTTAACCGCCGGACACTTGGGTATGAGGTGAAGCTATGTTAAACCGTGAGCTCGAAGTCACCCTCAATCTGGCTTTCAAGGAGGCCCGCTCGAAACGTCATGAGTTCATGACCGTCGAGCACCTCCTGCTGGCCTTATTGGACAATGAGGCTGCCGCCACCGTACTGCGTGCCTGCGGCGCAAACCTCGACAAACTCAAACACGACCTCCAGGAGTTCATCGACTCCACCACGCCGCTGATTCCCGTCCACGACGAGGATCGCGAGACCCAACCTACGCTCGGCTTCCAGCGCGTTCTACAGCGTGCGGTTTTTCATGTGCAGAGTTCCGGCAAGCGGGAAGTCACGGGCGCAAACGTGCTGGTGGCGATTTTCAGCGAGCAGGAGAGTCAGGCAGTGTTTCTGCTCAAGCAGCAGAGCGTTGCCCGTATCGATGTCGTCAACTACATCGCCCACGGCATTTCGAAAGTGCCCGGGCATGGCGATCAATCTGAAGGTGAGCAAGATATGCAGGATGACGAGGGCGGTGAGTCTTCTTCCTCAGGCAATCCTCTGGATGCCTATGCGAGCAACCTGAATGAGCTGGCCCGTCAAGGCCGCATCGATCCGCTGGTAGGGCGCGAGATGGAAGTCGAGCGCGTCGCTCAGATTCTCGCGCGGCGTCGCAAGAACAACCCGCTGCTGGTGGGCGAGGCCGGGGTGGGTAAAACCGCCATTGCCGAAGGCCTGGCCAAACGCATCGTCGACAACCAGGTGCCGGATCTGCTTGCTAACAGCGTCGTCTACTCCCTCGACCTGGGTGCACTGCTGGCCGGTACCAAGTACCGTGGCGATTTCGAGAAGCGCTTCAAGGCGCTGCTCGGCGAGTTGAAGAAACGGCCCCACGCGATCCTGTTCATCGACGAAATCCACACCATCATTGGTGCGGGCGCTGCATCAGGTGGCGTGATGGACGCTTCCAACCTGCTCAAGCCGCTGCTGTCTTCGGGTGATATCCGTTGCATCGGCTCGACCACGTTCCAGGAATTCCGCGGCATCTTCGAGAAAGACCGTGCGCTGGCCCGCCGCTTCCAGAAAGTCGACGTGTCCGAGCCCTCCGTCGAAGACACCATCGGCATTCTGCGTGGCCTGAAAGGTCGTTTCGAACAGCATCACAATATCGAATACAGCGATGAAGCCCTGCGTGCCGCTGCCGAGCTGGCATCGCGCTACATCAATGATCGTCATATGCCCGACAAGGCCATTGACGTGATTGACGAGGCCGGCGCCTATCAGCGGCTGCAACCGGTGGAAATGCGCGTCAAGCGCATTGAAGTGCCACAGGTCGAAGACATCGTGGCGAAGATCGCGCGGATTCCGCCAAAACACGTCAACAGCTCCGACAAGGAGTTGCTGCGTAACCTGGAGCGCGACCTGAAGCTGACCGTGTTCGGTCAGGATGCCGCCATCGACTCGCTGTCGACCGCGATCAAGCTGTCCCGTGCCGGCCTCAAGTCGCCGGACAAGCCTGTCGGTTCGTTCCTGTTCGCCGGTCCCACCGGTGTCGGCAAGACCGAGGCTGCGCGTCAGTTGGCCAAGGCGCTGGGTATCGAGCTGGTGCGTTTCGACATGTCCGAGTACATGGAGCGTCACACCGTATCGCGTCTGATCGGTGCGCCGCCGGGCTATGTCGGTTTTGATCAGGGCGGCCTGCTCACTGAAGCCGTCACCAAGCAACCGCATTGCGTGCTGCTGCTCGATGAAATCGAGAAGGCGCACCCGGAAGTCTTCAACCTGCTGCTGCAGGTGATGGACCACGGGACGCTGACCGACAACAACGGGCGCAAGGCGGACTTCCGCAATGTGATCGTGATCATGACCACCAACGCCGGTGCTGAAACGGCGGCGCGGGCCTCGATCGGTTTCACCCATCAGGATCACTCCTCTGATGCGATGGAAGTGATCAAGAAGAGCTTTACGCCGGAATTCCGCAACCGTCTGGACACCATCATTCAATTCGGTCGCCTCAGCCATGAGGTTATCAAGAGCGTGGTGGACAAGTTCCTTACCGAGCTTCAGGCGCAGCTGGAAGACAAGCGCGTACTGCTGGAAGTGACCGAAGCGGCGAGAGGTTATCTGGCCGAAGGTGGTTACGACGCGGCGATGGGCGCACGTCCGATGGCACGACTGATCCAGGACAAGATCAAGCGTCCGCTGGCCGAGGAAATCCTCTTTGGCGAGTTGTCCGAGCATGGCGGTGTGGTACACATCGACTTCAAGGACGGCGAGATCACGTTCGATTACGAGACCACGGCTGAAATGGCCTGAGGTTTTGGCTATCGCAATAACCCTCAAAGGCGCCGAAAGGCGCCTTTTTTTGTGTCTGGCTGGCTCGGGACTAAACCCGCGCACACAAAAACGCCCGGCATGTGCCGGGCGTTTTTGTTAAGACCTGTTAGCGGGCGCGGTAAGTGATGCGACCTTTGCTCAAGTCGTAGGGCGTCAGCTCAACGCGGACCTTGTCGCCGGTAAGAATGCGGATGTAGTTCTTGCGCATCTTGCCGGAGATGTGCGCGGTTACGACGTGCCCATTTTCCAACTCCACACGGAACATGGTGTTGGGCAGGGTGTCGACGACAGTGCCTTCCATTTCGAAGCTGTCTTCTTTCGACATGCAGTAAAGCCCTCGGTATCCAATGAATGGCCCGGTGCAAACGGCAGCCAGGCAAAAGCGGGCTGCATTGTGCCCGAAAACTGAGGTTTAAGCCAAGGGCTTCAGTAAAGAGTGACCCATCTTTGATTGGTGAGCAGTTCGATGGGGCGATATTGGGTCTTGTAATTCATCTTTTTGCAGTTCTTTATCCAGTAGCCGAGGTATACCGCGTGCAATTGCATGCGTGCGGCTTCGGCGATCTGCCAGAGAATCGCGTACCGCCCAAGGCTGCGGCGCTCCTCCGATGGCTCGTAGAAGGTGTAAACGGCAGAAAGACCGTTGGGCAGCAGGTCGGTGACGGCCACGGCGAGCAGTCGGCCTTCCAGACGGAATTCGTAAAAACGCGAAAACGGCAGGTCCCGGACCAGGAAGGTGGAAAACTGGTCGCGGCTCGGCGGAAACATATCCCCATCGGCATGGCGCTGTTCGATGTAGCGCTGATACAGATCGAAGTACTCCTCACTGAAATGCGGCTTAGTGCTCGTCACTTCGAGGTCGGCGTTCCTTTTGAAAATACGTTTTTGCTGACGATCGGGCACGAACAGTCCCACAGGAATGCGCGCAGGCACACAAGCGCTGCAGTTCTGGCAGTGCGGACGGTAAAGATGATCGCCACTTCGGCGAAACCCCATGTCCGAGAGATCGGCATAGACCTGGACATCCATTGGCTGGCTGGGGTCGAGAAACAGCGTAGTGGCTTGTTCCTCGGGCAGGTAGCTACAGGAGTGGGGTTGAGTGGCATAGAACTTCAGCCGCGCCAGCTCGGTCATGATCAACCCTCGAGAAAAACTGTAGACATGAGTGTATGCCAGGCCAATCAAACTCGCCTAGGTGACCAATTGGCTGAATGGCTCCCGTCGAGGTGTTTGTGCAGATAGTCGGCGAAGGTCTGGCGCGCAATCGAGCGCGCGCCAAGGCTTAGCAGGTGCTCGGTAGGCATCTGGCAATCAATGAGAACAAAACCCGATTCTTTCAGGTATTCGACCAACGTTGCGAAGCCGACCTTGGAAGCGTTGTCGGCGCGGCTGAACATCGATTCGCCGAAGAACAGCTGGCCCATTGCCAATCCGTACAGGCCGCCCACCAGCGCGTCGCCGTTCCAGACTTCGACGCTGTGGGCGAAGCCGCGGGCGTGCAGTTCAATGTAGGCTGCCTGCATGGAGCCGGTGATCCACGTGCCGTCGGCGTAGGCCCGGGGTTCGGCGCACGCTTGAATGACCGCCGCGAAATCCTGGTCGAAGGTGACCCGATAACGCCCCTGACGCAGCAACTTGGCCAGGCTGCGGGATACATGCAGCTCTTCCGGAAACAGCACGGTGCGCGGGTCCGGCGACCACCAGAGAATAGGCTGGCCCTGCTGATACCACGGAAAGCAGCCATGCCGGTACGCAGCGATCAGGCGATCAGCGGACAAATCGCCGCCGCCGGCCAGCAGTCCGTTGGGCTCGCGCATGGCTTTTTCCAGCGGAGGGAAATCGAAGGTGTCGCGTTGTAACCAGGTCAGCATGGCATCCAGACTTTACGAGAGGGGAGGGGAGTCAACGCGGTGTGCAACTCCGTAGTGCAAATGCGGTCACAAGCCGCTTGATCGCGCCTGGAAAGTGGAGCAGTTGGCTTTTTCATCCAGACATGGCCTTTTGATAGTTCAAGCGAGTCGCAAAAACCCGTCATAAGCCTTTGTCGGCAAAGAAAATGCGTGCTCAAATTGTCAGCGGCCGGCGAAGCTTGAACATCTGCAAGCACCGCGCCAGACTAACGTAGCGCGCGGCGCGCAAATCCGTACAATGCCGATGTTGTTTAACCTCATTTCAAGTCACCTGTCGAGCATGCGTTATCGCAGGCGCGGTTTTCCCTGTTGCCAGGATGCTCTTCTGGCCGATGTTCGGGAAAGCCACTGCCATTTCGCCCAGGCAGTCGTACACAGTCAATCATCAGATGTTCGCGCTTGCGCGCAGGAATTGAAGCGTTTTGAAGAAATCCACCATAGCACCCACCCCCGTTCCGCTCTGGCGGCAGCACCTGCACTACCGGCTCAAGGAAGGTGCACTGATCGCGTTCGGCGCGCTGTGTCTGTATCTGATCATGGCGCTGTTGACCTACGATCAGGCCGATCCGGGCTGGAGCCACACGAGCAGCTCGAGCAATTCGGCGCAGATCCAGAACGCCGCAGGCTTCGCCGGTGCTTATTCTGCCGACATCCTGTTCATGATCCTCGGCTACTTCGCCTACATCTTCCCGTTGCTGCTGGGCGTCAAGGCCTATCAGGTGTTCCGCCAGCGCCATGAGCCATGGCAATGGAGCGGCTGGCTGTTTTCCTGGCGCATGATCGGGCTGGTGTTTCTCGTGCTGGCTGGCGCTTCGCTGGCGCACTTGCACTTTCATTCGGCGTCGGGCCTGCCGGGTTCGGCCGGTGGCGTGCTGGGCGAAGTGCTGGGCGATCTGGCCAAGCGTGCGCTGAACGTTCAGGGCAGCACGCTGCTGTTCATCGCCTTGTTTCTGTTCGGCCTGACCGTGTTCACCGATCTGTCCTGGTTCAAGGTGATGGACAACACCGGCAAGATCACCCTGGATCTGATCGAACTCTTCACCGGCTCCCTCAATCGCTGGTGGGCCGCCCGCAATGAGCGCAAGCAGATGGTGGCTCAGTTGCGTGAAGTCGACATGCGTGTCGACGAAGTGGTCGCGCCGGTGGCCCCGGATCGACGTGAGCAGGCCAAGGCCAAAGAACGCCTCATCGAGCGCGAGCAGGCGCTGACTGAGCACATGGTCGCCCGTGAGAAGCACGTGCCCGCCGTCATCGCGCCTGCACCGCCACGCGCACCTGAGCCGAGCAAGCGCGTGCAGAAAGAGAAGCAGGCGCCGTTGTTCGTCGACAGCGCCGTGGAAGGCACCTTGCCACCCATCTCGATCCTCGATCCGGCTGAGAAAAAGCAGCTCAACTATTCGCCTGAATCCCTGGCGGCGGTGGGGCATCTGCTGGAGATCAAGCTCAAGGAATTCGGCGTCGAAGTCACCGTGGACTCGATTCATCCAGGGCCGGTGATCACCCGCTACGAAATCCAGCCGGCTGCCGGCGTGAAAGTCAGCCGTATCTCGAACCTGGCCAAAGACCTTGCGCGTTCCCTGGCAGTGACCAGCGTCCGTGTGGTCGAGGTCATTCCCGGCAAGACCACCGTCGGTATCGAAATTCCCAACGAAGATCGCCAGATCGTGCGCTTCTCCGAGGTCCTGTCGACGCCGGAATACGACGACGCGAAATCGCCGGTCACCCTGGCGCTGGGTCACGACATTGGCGGCAAACCGGTCATCACCGACCTAGCCAAGATGCCGCACCTGCTGGTCGCCGGTACCACCGGTTCCGGTAAGTCGGTGGGCGTGAACGCCATGATCCTGTCGATCCTGTTCAAGTCCGGCCCGGAAGACGCCAAGCTGATCATGATCGACCCGAAAATGCTCGAGCTGTCGATCTACGAAGGCATCCCGCATTTGCTGTGTCCGGTGGTGACCGACATGAAGGACGCCGCCAACGCCTTGCGCTGGTCGGTGGCTGAAATGGAACGCCGCTACAAACTGATGGCCAAGATGGGCGTGCGTAACCTGTCGGGCTTCAACCAGAAGGTGCGTGAAGCGGAGGAGGCCGGCACGCCGCTGTCCGATCCGCTGTACCACCGCGAAAGCATTCACGACGAAGCGCCGCTGCTGACCAAGCTGCCGACCATCGTTGTGGTGGTCGACGAATTCGCGGACATGATGATGATCGTCGGCAAGAAGGTCGAAGAACTCATCGCCCGTATCGCCCAGAAGGCCCGTGCGGCAGGTATCCACCTGATTCTCGCGACCCAGCGACCGTCGGTGGACGTGATCACCGGTCTGATCAAGGCCAACATCCCGACGCGCATGGCGTTCCAGGTGTCGAGCAAGATCGACTCCCGGACCATCATCGACCAGGGTGGCGCCGAACAACTGCTCGGTCACGGCGACATGCTCTACATGCCGCCGGGCACCAGCCTGCCGATTCGTGTGCACGGCGCGTTCGTCTCGGACGAAGAGGTTCACCGCGTCGTTGAGGCGTGGAAGCTGCGGGGTACGCCGAACTACAACGACGACATCCTGGCCGGCGTTGAAGAGCCGGGCAGCGGCTTCGACGGTGGCGGTGGCGGCGGTGATGGCGAAGACAGCGAAAGCGATGCGCTGTACGACGAAGCGGTCAAGTTCGTGCTGGAAAGCCGTCGCGCGTCGATATCTGCGGTACAGCGCAAGCTGAAGATTGGTTACAACCGCGCCGCGCGGATGATCGAAACCATGGAAAACGCCGGCGTCGTAACACCCATGAACACCAACGGCTCGCGCGAAGTGATTGCGCCAGCCCCAGTGCGTGACTGACACTTCCCGGTCACGCGTTACCGGGCGTCGCCATCGGGACGGCGCCCGGCTTCAACCACACTCAAAGAGGAATCCCATGCGTCTTATCCGCATGCTGTTGGTATCTGCACTGGCTTTTTCTGCTGTCTCGGCCCAGGCCGACAGCAAGGACGTGGCACGCCTGACCCAACTGCTGGAAAACTCGAAAACCCTGAGCGGGCGCTTCTCCCAGCTCACCCTCGACGGTGGCGGCACGCAGTTGCAGGAAACCTCCGGTCAAATGACTTTGCAGCGCCCGGGCCTGTTCTACTGGCACACCGACGCGCCGCAAGAGCAATTGATGGTGTCCGATGGCAAGAAGGTTTCCCTGTGGGACCCTGACCTGGAGCAGGTCACCATCAAGACCCTCGACCAGCGCCTGACCCAGACCCCGGCGCTGCTGCTGTCCGGCGACGTGTCGAAAATCAGCGAGAGCTTCGACATCAGTGCCAAGGAGGCGGGCGGCGTGATCGACTTCGTGCTCAAGCCCAAGTCTCGGGACACCCTGTTCGACAGCCTGCGCCTGTCCTTTCGCAACGGCATGATCAACGACATGCAACTGATCGACAGTGTCGGCCAGCGCACCAATATCCTGTTCACCGGCGTCAAGGCCAACGAGCCCGTCGCCGCGAGCAAATTCCAGTTCCAGATCCCGAAGGGCGCTGACGTCATTCAGGAATAAAAGGGGTTCGCCTGTTTCATGGACCTGTTCAGCACTGAACCGATCGCGCAACCGTTGGCCGCGCGCCTGCGAGCGACCAATCTGGACGAGTACGTCGGCCAGCAGCACCTGCTCGCCCACGGCAAGCCCCTGCGTGAAGCGCTTGAGCAGGGTGCGCTGCATTCGATGATTTTCTGGGGACCGCCCGGCGTGGGCAAAACCACGCTGGCGCGGTTGCTGGCGAAAGTCTCCGACGCGCATTTTGAAACGGTGTCGGCGGTGCTGGCGGGGGTCAAAGAGATCCGCCAGGCGGTGGAGGTCGCCAAGCAGCAGGCGGGTCAGTACGGCCGCCGCACCATTCTGTTCGTCGACGAAGTGCACCGTTTCAACAAGTCCCAGCAGGATGCGTTTCTGCCCTACGTGGAAGACGGCACGCTGATCTTCATCGGCGCCACCACCGAAAACCCTTCTTTCGAACTCAACAACGCGCTGTTGTCTCGCGCCCGGGTCTATGTGCTCAAGAGCCTGGACGAAGGGGCGCTGCGCCAGTTGGTCAACCGCGCGCTGAACGAAGAACGCGGGCTGGGCAATCGCCATCTGACCTTGGGTGACGAGGCGTTCAAGACGCTTCTGGCTGCAGCGGATGGCGACGGCCGGCGGATGCTCAATCTGCTGGAGAACGCCTCGGACCTGGCGGAAGACGGCAGCGAAATCGATCCCGAGTTGCTGCAAAGCCTGCTGGGTGACAGTCGCCGTCGCTTCGACAAGGGTGGCGAAGCGTTCTACGACCAGATTTCCGCGCTGCACAAATCCATTCGCGGCTCCAACCCCGACGCCGCGCTGTACTGGTTCGCGCGAATGATCGACGGTGGCTGTGATCCGTTATACCTGGCGCGGCGCTTAGTGCGCATGGCCAGCGAAGACATCGGTAACGCCGATCCGCGCGCCTTGCCGCTGTGCATGTCGGCGTGGGATGTGCAGGAACGCCTCGGCAGCCCGGAAGGCGAGTTGGCCGTCGCCCAGGCCATCGTGTATCTGGCTTGCGCGCCGAAGAGCAACGCCGTGTACATGGGCTTTAAAATGGCCATGCGCGAAGCCACCGAGCACGGTTCGCTGGAAGTGCCCTTGCACCTGCGCAACGCGCCGACCAAGCTGATGAAACAGCTCGGCTACGGCGAAGAGTACCGCTACGCCCATGATGAGCCGGATGCCTACGCGGCGGGTGAAGACTACTTCCCCGACGAACTCGAACCGCGTCAGTATTACCAGCCGGTCCCCCGCGGCCTTGAGCTGAAGATCGGCGAAAAACTCAAACACCTGTCGGCGCTCGACCGCGCCAGCCCTCGTCAACGGAGAAAATAGTGATTCAGTTGATTCTTGCCGTGTCCGCCGGTGGCGTCGCTGGTACATTACTGCGTTTCGCCACGGCTAACGTCGTGGCCGCGAACTGGCCGCGCTACTTTTACACAGCAACGCTGGCGGTGAATCTGGTCGGCTGCCTGCTGATCGGTCTGCTCTACGGGCTGTTTCTGATTCGCCCGGAAGTCCCGATCGAGTTGCGCGCCGGATTGATGGTGGGATTCCTCGGTGGTTTGACGACGTTTTCGTCTTTCTCACTGGACACGATTCGTCTGCTTGAGAGCGGCCAGGCTCCTCTGGCCATTGGCTACGCCCTCATCAGCGTACTGGGCGGGCTGCTCGCAACGTGGGCTGGCCTGTCTTTGACCCGAATTTAATATACGAGAGACCGATATGCTCGACTCCAAACTGTTACGTACCCAACTTCAGGACGTAGCGGATCGCCTGGCTTCCCGTGGCTTCACACTGGACGTGGCCCGCATCGAAGCGCTGGAAGCCCAGCGCAAGACGGTGCAGACCCGCACCGAACAGCTTCAGGCCGAGCGTAACGCCCGTTCCAAATCCATCGGTCAGGCCAAGCAGCGCGGCGAAGACATCGCGCCGCTGATGGCTGACATCGATCGCATGGCCGAAGAGCTGAGCACTGGCAAGAAAGAACTGGACGCCATTCAGTCCGAGCTCGATGCCATGGCCCTGAGCATGCCGAACCTGCCCCACGAATCGGTGCCGGTGGGCGCTGACGAAGAACAAAACGTCGAAGTGCGTACCTGGGGCACACCGGCTTCATTCGACTTCGCGGTTCAGGATCATGTCGCCCTGGGCGAGAAGTTCGGCTGGCTGGACTTCGAAACCGCCGCCAAGCTGTCCGGCGCCCGTTTCGCGTTGTTGCGTGGCCCGATTGCGCGCCTGCACCGTGCGTTGGCGCAGTTCATGATCACGCTGCACATCAATGAGCATGGTTACGAAGAGACCTACACGCCGTATCTGGTCCAGGCGCCCGCGCTACAGGGCACCGGCCAGCTGCCGAAATTCGAAGAAGACCTGTTCAAGATCTCCCGCGAAGGCGAGGCCGATCTGTACCTGATCCCGACCGCCGAAGTGTCGCTGACCAACATCGTCTCTGGCGAAATCATCGACGCCAAGCAGCTGCCGCTGAAGTTCGTCGCCCACACCCCGTGCTTCCGCAGCGAAGCCGGCGCGTCGGGTCGCGATACCCGCGGCATGATCCGTCAGCACCAGTTCGACAAGGTCGAGATGGTGCAGATCGTCGAGCCGGAAAAATCCATGGAAGCGCTGGAGAGCCTGACCGGTCACGCCGAGCGCGTTCTGCAACTGCTCGAATTGCCGTACCGCGTACTGGCTTTGTGCACAGGCGACATGGGTTTCAGTGCGGTGAAAACCTACGATCTGGAAGTGTGGATTCCGAGCCAGGACAAATACCGGGAAATCTCGTCGTGCTCCAACTGCGGCGACTTCCAGGCGCGTCGCTTGCAGGCGCGCTGGCGCAACCCGGAAACCGGCAAGCCGGAACTGGTTCACACGCTGAACGGTTCGGGTCTTGCGGTGGGTCGCACGCTGGTGGCGGTACTGGAAAACTACCAGCAGGCCGACGGCTCGATCCGCGTGCCGGACGTTCTCAAGCCATGGATGGGCGGCATCGAGGTCATCGGCTAAATGGAATTTCTGCCACTGTTCCATAACCTTCGGGGCGCTCGGGTGCTGGTGGTCGGCGGCGGCGAGATTGCCTTGCGCAAGTCTCGCCTGCTGGCTGATTCCGGTGCGGTGCTGCGCGTGGTCGCTCCCGAGATCGGGGCGGAAGTGCGCGAGCTGATCGAGCGCAGCGGTGGCGAGCAGATTCTGCGTGGCTACACCGAGTCGGACCTCAACGGCTGTGTGCTGATTATCGCCGCCACCGACGATGAGCCGCTCAATGCGCAGGTGTCAGCCGATGCCCGCCAGCGCGGCGTGCCGGTCAACGTGGTGGATGCGCCTGCGCTGTGCAGCGTGATCTTCCCGGCGATTGTCGACCGGTCGCCGCTGGTGATCGCGGTGTCCAGCGGTGGCGATGCGCCGGTGCTGGCGCGTCTGATCCGCGCCAAGCTGGAAACCTGGATTCCGCCCACCTACGGGCATCTGGCCGGTCTGGCCGCGCGCTTTCGTCATCAGGTGAAAGGGCTGTTTCCCAACGTTCAGCAGCGTCGGGCGTTCTGGGAGGATGTATTTCAGGGGCCCATCGCTGATCGGCAGCTGGCCGGACAGGGCGCCGAAGCCGAGCGCTTGCTGCAAGCGAAGATCGACGGCGAGGCGCCGCCCACGACCGGTGAGGTGTACCTGGTGGGCGCGGGGCCAGGCGATCCTGATCTGCTGACCTTTCGCGCACTGCGTCTGATGCAGCAGGCGGACGTTGTGCTTTACGACCGCCTCGTAGCGCCGGCGATCCTGGACTTATGCCGCCGCGACGCTGACCGGGTCTACGTCGGCAAGCAGCGTGCCGACCACGCCTTGCCCCAGGACCAGATCAACCAGCAGTTGGTGGACCTGGCCAAGCAGGGCAAACGCGTGGTGCGCCTCAAGGGCGGCGATCCGTTCATCTTCGGCCGTGGCGGCGAAGAAATCGAAGAGCTGGCCGCCCATGGCATTCCGTTCCAGGTCGTGCCGGGCATCACGGCGGCCAGTGGTTGCGCGGCCTACGCCGGTATTCCGCTGACCCATCGCGATCACGCGCAGTCCGTGCGTTTCGTGACCGGCCACCTGAAGAACGGCTCTACCGACCTGCCGTGGAAGGATCTGGTGTCGCCATCGCAGACGTTGGTGCTCTACATGGGGCTGATCGGGCTGCCGGTTATTTGCGAGCAGTTGATCCGGCACGGCCGGTCGGCCGACACCCCAGCGGCGTTGATTCAGCAGGGCACCACGGTCAACCAGCGCGTCTTCACCGGCACGCTGGCCAATCTGCCGCAATTGGTGGCCGAGCACGAAGTCCATGCGCCGACCCTGGTGATTGTGGGCGAAGTGGTGAAGTTGCGGGAGAAACTGGCATGGTTCGAAGGGGCTCAGGCGAGCGTCTGATTCCACCGCAGTCTTTCAAAGTTTATGCGGTGGAGAGCCAGGTGGGGTTTCAGTGTTAACTGAAACCCTTCAGCCGTTGTGCAAGATCCCTTTCCCGTTCAAACGCCCCCGATCATGCTCGCCGCTGAAGTCCTGCTGCGGCCCTTTTGGCACGATACCGGTCGGGTTGATGGTGGCGTGGCTCCCGTAGTAGTGATGCTTGATGTGCACGAAGTCCACCGTCTCGGCAACACCCGGCAGCTGATACATCTCGCGCACCCAGTTGCTCAGGTTCGGGTAGTCGGCAATGCGTCGCAGGTTGCACTTGAAGTGCCCGTGGTACACCGCGTCAAAGCGAATCAGCGTGGTGAACAGGCGCACGTCCGCTTCAGTCAGGTACTCGCCCGCCAGATAGCGTTTCTCGCGGAGCAGCGTTTCCAGTGCATCCAGCTCGGCGAACACTCCATCGAAAGCCTCTTCGTACGCACCTTGCGACGTCGCGAATCCGGCGCGATAGACGCCGTTGTTCACGGCCGGGTAAATCCGGTCGTTCAGCCGGTCGATCTCGTTGCGCAGCGGCTCTGGATAGAGATCCAGGTGATTGCCGGTCAGTTCGTCGAACGCCGAATTGAACATCCGGATGATTTCCGACGACTCATTGCTGACAATGCGATTCAGCTGCTTGTCCCACAGCACCGGTACCGTAACCCGACCGGTGTAATCGGCGGTGTCGGCGAGGTAGCGCTGGTACATAAAGGTATGGCCATCCAGCGCATCGCCGGTAGAACCGGTCTGCTTGTCGAATGTCCAGCCGTTCTCGCGCATCAGCCAACTGACCACCGAGACGTCGATCAGGCTTTCCAGACCCTTGAGCTTGCGCACGATCAACGTGCGATGGGCCCACGGGCAGGCCAGGGAAACGTACAAATGGTAGCGACCGGCTTCCGCCTTGAAGCCGCCTTCACCGGACGGGCCGGGGCTGCCATCAGCAGTCACCCAGCTCCGGCGCTTGGCTTGCTCGCGCTGAAACGCGCCGTCTTTGCTGCTTTCGTACCACTGGTCTTGCCAGCGCCCTTCAACGAGAAGGCCCATGCCTGACTCCAAATTGAGCTGTACCGAAGTACGTTGGAGATCAGTCTAAAGGCAATCGTTCGAACGAATGGCGCAAAGACTGGGGAGTAGCTATCGGCTAAATCGATCTGTTCCGGTTTGCCCAATACTGCTCCGCCTGGGCGAAGGCTTCAGCCCGCGGCATCCCGAGGCCCCGCAGTGCCAGCGCCATGGTTGCGATCAGCGCCAGCTGCGGGTAGCTGTCCTCGATATCGCCTTTCCAGATCGCGACCAGATGCAGCGGGTCGAGGGTGGCAGGCTTCACGTGGCGACGGTCCGACAATGCCGGCCATTCCTCATCCCACGGCTGGCCATCGGTGGTGCCGTACAAATGGCTGATGGTGTCGGGATTGATCTCGACCTCACCACCGTCGCCCTTGATCACGATGGCGTGGTCGCCGAGCAGGCTGCTGGCGTCGCGGTGCACGCCCTGATAGCCAGGATGGAAAATACTCTGCAGCCCGCATCGCGCGCCCAGTGGGTTGAGGATGCGCGCCAGCGAATGGATCGGCGAGCGCAGCCCCAGCGTGTTGCGCAGATCGATCATGCGCTGAAGCTGCGGCGCCCAGTCGCCGAGGGGGAAGAACGCAATGTTCTGCTGCTCCTGCGCTTCACCCACCGCTTGCCAGTTGCGACACAGCGGAATCCCCAACAGGTTCAGCAACTGCTCGCTGTACAACCGGCCGGCGGTATGGGCGCCGCCGCCGTGCATCAATACGCGCACGCCGTTCTGCGCCAGGCACTTGGCCGCCAACAGATACCATGGCAGGTGACGCTTCTTGCCGGCGTAGGTCGGCCAGTCGATATCGACCGTCAGTTCCGGCGCATGCAGACGCTCGCGCACCGCTTCGGTGAAGCCTGCGAGCTCATCCGGGCTCTCTTCCTTGTGCCGCAGCAGCATCAGGAAAGCGCCGAGCTGGGTGTCTTCGACTTTTTCATCGAGCACCATGCCCATGGCTTCCCGGGCTTCGGCGCGGGTCATGTTGCGCGCACCACGCTTGCCTTTGCCGAGAATACGAACGAAGGGCGCGAAGGGATGCTCGGCAGGGGTTTCGGTGACGAGGGGGGTGAAGTCAGTCATAGGCAATTGGTCGGCTTGGGCAGGCCCGCCAGCTTGGCGGCAAGTTTGGCGGGAGTGCCGTTGAACAGACGATTCAGGTGCAAGCTGTTGCCTTTGTCGGCGCCCAGTTTCAGCGCGGTGTACTTGACCAGCGGCCGTGTGGCCGGGGACAGCTGAAATTCTGCATAGAACCCGCGCAGCAGTTCAAGAATTTCCCAGTGATCGGGCGTGAGGGCGATGTCTTCCTCAAGGGCCAGGGCTTCGGCGACTTCGTTGGACCAGTCGTTTAGGTCCTCAAGATAGCCGTCCTTGTCCAGCGCGATGCTGCGGCCATCGACGATAAGCTGTTTCATAGCCAGGTGTTGACCTTGTCGTAGTGCACCGAGAGCGTCACGAAGCCGGCATAGTCGACGCTTTGTGCCCAGTCAGGCAGCGCGATGTGTCGAGCGGTGGCGTCTTCATCGAGCACGAACACCTTCAGGCTGCCGGTTTTCGCGTTCAGCGCCTGAACGGTAGCGGTGTCTGCGCGCAACGCATAGGTTGCGTCGCCGCAGAGCAGGATCGCGTCTTCGCTGCCGAGCACCCGCAGGCAACTGCCCAGGCGCGAGTCGGTGAAAGGGGAATGAGAGAGTACGTGCAGGGTAGCCATCAGATCGTAATCACTTGGTCGTAACGGTCAATGAGCGCGGCGATTTGCGGGTCATCCAGCACCTGGAGCGGTTCGACGCTTAACCCGGTTGGCGGCATCCCGCGCTGATTCAGGCTGGTGCGGCAGGCGAACAAGTCTTCCACGCCGAACATCGACAACGCCTGCAGGTTGGCGCTCAGGTCTTTCTGCTGCACCTGGCTGGCGTTCTGCGCCGTGGCCAACTGAAGCACACCGTCGTCCATGAACAGCATGGCGACCGGCAGATCGAACGCGCCGCCGGCCAGGGCAATGTCCAATGCCTCGCGCGCGTCCGGACCCGACCAGGGCGCCTGACGGCTGATGATCAATAACGACTTCGCCACGTTACGGCCCTCCAAAGCAGATCAAGCGATCGGCCGTCTGTACTGCCTCGTGCAGCTGACCCAGCCCCGACAATTCCCAGGGTGCCGACAGGTTCGCCGCAGGTCGCGAATAACGCTCCGCCTCTTCAGCATTCAACACCCCCCGGCGCAGGGCGGCTGCGATGCAGACCACGCCATCAAGGTTGTGGGTGCTGACGAAATCGCGCCATTGCGCGGCGGTATCCGACTCGTCCTGGGGCGACACCACATTGCCGGACGCGCTGTGCACGCCGTCCTGATAAAAGAACAGGCGCACGATTTCATGGCCCTGCGCCAACACAGCTTTAGCGAACAGCAATGCACGCCGGGAGGAAGGCGCGTGGGCGGGCGAATGCAGGGCAATGGCGAACTTCATGGGCGGCTCGGTCGGGCGCTGACAGGGAACATGGGCGCAATGATAAAGAATTCACGAACGCCGGACAGCAAAAAGCCCGCAGAAGCGGGCTTTTTGTTGAAGCGGGCACACTGATCAGTCTTTGCTGCCCATGATGCCGAAGATCTGCAACAGGCTGATGAACAGGTTGTAGATCGATACATACAGGCTGATGGTGGCCATGATGTAGTTGCGTTCACCGCCGTGGATGATCGCGCTGGTCTGGAACAGAATGCAGACCGACGAGAACAGCACGAAGCCGGCGCTGATCGCCAGTTGCAGGCCGCTGATCTGGAAGAACATGCTGGCTACTACGGCCCCGAGCAACACGAAAAAGCCTGCGGTGATGAAGCCGCCGAGGAAGCTCATGTCCTTGCGCGTGATCAGCACATAGGCCGACAGACCACCGAAGACCAGGGCCGTCATCGCGAACGCGGAGGCAACGACTTCAGCGCCGCCCTGCATGCCGATGTAGCGGTTGAGAATCGGGCCGAGGATGAACCCCATGAAGCCCGTCAGCGCGAACGCCGAGACCAGACCCCACGCCGAATCGCGCAATTTGTTGGTGAGGAAAAACAGACCGTAGAAGCCGATCAGCACAACGAAGACGTTCGGGTAACGGAAGTTCATCTGTTGTGAGACGAACGCCATGACGCCGCTGAAGGCGAGGGTGAGGGCCAGAAGGCCGTAAGTGTTGCGCAGGACGCGGCTAACCTCTAGCTGCTCGACCTGCACGCGGTTGTTGACTGCGTAATCCTGTTCGCGCATGGCGCTACTCCTGGTGGTGAAAACGAAGGGTTTGAAACCTCAAGTTGCAAAGATCATAACAGAGGCGAGGCAGCGCGCTAGCCGCAGAGTTTGACAGCTTGTTTCATTACGGTATTATGGCGCCCGCAAAGCGACGGAGGGGTGGAAACCTTCGACGCCAAATGCTTCGGGGAATTGGCAGAGTGGTTGAATGCACCGGTCTTGAAAACCGGCGAACGTTAATAGCGTTTCTAGGGTTCGAATCCCTAGTTCCCCGCCAAACACAGTAAGAAGCCCTGCATATGCGGGGCTTTTTTCGTTTTCGGGGTCTGGTTTTCGCTGGGCTGCATTTGATCTTCATCTTTCGGATCATCCTGCCCGGCTTGCATGAGCATTAGCAAAGGCTAACCATGTGACTGATAGCAGACCGTAATTTACTGTATGCTAACCGGAAGCGATGATGGGACATGGACATTAACAAGCTTAGAGCCGACGCCCTGAAAGCCCTGATGGCCGGGGCCTCCCAGAAAGATTTCGCCAATAGGCACGGCCTTGATGCGTCGTATCTGTCCCAGATTCTTAACGGGCACAGAAACCTCGGCGAGAAAGCTGCTGCGAATTTGGAAGAGAAGATCGGCCTTCCTTCGGGAAGCCTGGTCAGCCCTGCTGCGTCCGAGACTTCCGCGACAGCAGTGAAGGCCGGGCTTTCGGCACTGGAACAGCTCAAGCAGTCCCTCGCCAAGGTGAAAGGCTTTTCAAATGAGGCGCGGGACCGGATTGTGGCGGCGGCTGCCGACCCGGATGACCAGAGCACAGACGTGCTTCCGGCCAATTACGCCGCGCTTCGTCCTACCCAGGAAGAGATTGTCATTCGCCAGTACGACATACGTGCAGCGATGGGTCACGGACAGGTGCCGCCTGATTACAATGAGGTCGTGCGCAACTTGGTTGTCAGAGAGGAGATTCTTCGCGAGAAAGGTGTGACCTACACCTCGAAGACAGCTCTGGCCATGATCAGTGGCTGGGGTCAGAGCATGGAAGGAACCATCAACGATAAAGACTTGGTGATCGTCGACAAAGGCGTGCAGGACTTCATCGGTGAGGGCATCTACGTACTGACTTGGCACCAAGAGCTGTACATCAAGCGCGTGATGCGACTGGACGAAGAGAATTACAGGCTTATTTCAGACAATCAGCATTATGAGAACCAGACGGCAAGGATCGACGACGTGACGATCCATGCGAAGGTTTTATTGATCTGGAACGCAAGAAAGGCCTAGTTGCGCTGGCCGATCTGGCCGACTAGTGGCCGGCACAGGCGGTTTTTTGAAGGTGCAGACGCCCGCGAATCAAGCGGGCTTTTTTGTGCACTCAGAAAGGCGCGGCTTCCTCCAGTGCTTCGAATTCGTCCCGCACTTGGACGCGGGGATCGTCATCTGACGGCGCTTCCCACTTCAGCGTGACCGAACTGTCTTCATCGTTGAAAACCATCTCTATCCCATCCACTTCCGCAATAGCCCCCATCACTTCGTCCCACTCTCGCTCGCCGTCGGTCTCCAGCTTATGGATCGTGACCCACATCTGATCCTGGGCGATCGGGTGGTTGATCATGCCCGCCACCCTTAGGTTCAGGCGCTCCAGGCCGGACATGGGCTCGCGCTCTTGAGACTTTTTCTTCTCTGGTAGGGACATCAGTTTCTCCTTGATTACTGTATATGCGTACAGTTCTCGTAAGCATAACGGCAGTCAGCTGTTTGCAAAACCCCTGTCAGAAATATCGACCTGCCTCGAGCGACCAGCACCCATTACAGGCACGAAAATAATTTAGCATTAGCTATTGACGCTAAATTTAGCGCTTGCTAACTTACATCCATCGCAGCGACATACCGCAGCGATACATGACTGGTGAAGCCGCCAGATAGCCAGGGACCAGCGAAGTGGTCTCCCAGCCCCGACAAGGGACCGACTGGATCAAAGCTCTTTAGCAGGACGGAATCACCGATTTCGCTGGCTGGCCTTGGCAACAGGGCCAGACGGGAAATCAACGAAGAAAGAGAGGGCAGTCAGGCGGGTGCACTAACACCCACAGGGATCGCCAGATCGCAGGCTGTACCTGCAAACCAGCCGAGGCCCTTACTCTCCGCGCGAGCGGGGCGGAGCCTGGCAGAATCCAAAAGGCTTCGCGGAATGTTGAAAGATTGCAGATGTGGAAAGTGCAAAAGACTTCTCGCCCGTATCGGTGAGATGACGGAGCTCCAGATCAAGTGTTCCCGGTGCGGGACGTTGAATCATGTGAGGGCCACGTGCCCCGAGCTATCGCCTGTGAGCGACATGAATGCGGAATTCTCCGCTAAAAATCATTCGACTCAAGGTAATCAAAATGTCCAATAGCAGCTCAGTAATCGCCCAGCTCAAAAACATTCCTCTGGTAGGAATCAACCTGGGCTCGGTCGCCAATGCTGGTCAAATCCTTCCAGGTTCGGCCGGCACTCATTATCAATGGCCCACTCGGGACACCATCACTCACTGGGTGAAGAACCTCGGTGTGCGCCTTATCCGTTTTCCGTTCGAACTGCAGCGCGCCATTGAGCTGTCGACAATTGACGGTCTGCCAGGTCAAGGCGCGAACTTGAAGCAGGAGTTCGTGGACAAGTGGAAGGTAATGCTGAAGGCGATCAGCGATGACTCTAACGGTGAAGCCAGGATCATCCCCGATCCGCATCACTACATGCGCCTGCATCGCTACCAGACCGATGCGAATGGCCAACTGACCGGTCAGCTTTACCCAAGTAAAGAGGCGGGCAATCAAGACGGCTGGAAAATTACAGAGCAGGTTCTGATCCAGGACGGTAACTCCGTCGGTGGTGGTTCCTGGAGTGCGGTCCACTTGGCGAACTTCCACCAGAAGTTGGTCGTTGCATGCGATGACCCTATGGTTCTGGGTTGGGGTTTGGGCAACGAGCCCTATCCCAACCCCAACGCCGGCGCAAAGGACTACATTACGTCGGGCGACTTGGAAACCCTTTACATCAACACGATGAATACCGTGCTGAAGGCCCTGCGCAACAGCTCCAAAAAGCCAGTCTTCATCTGTGGCCTGCAATACGCTAGCGCCAAGGACTGGGCGACTGCCTCGGTCAATCTACAGTCCAAAATTGTGGACCCGGCAAATTCCATTGTTTGGGAAGCGCACGCCTATGCTGACGTCGATGGCGGATCGAGCGGTGCCTACAACGGCGACAACACCCAGATTTCGCCAACGGCGCTGCGCGACCAAATCGTGGGTCCGTTTCTGACTTACGCCAAAGCCAACAAGATGGCAGCATTCATCGGCGAGACTGGCATTCCACCAACGGATGCTGGCCGCACCGCGCTGAAGAATCTGCTCGACAAAGCCAAGGCTGAGAAAATACCCGTCACCCTATGGGTCGCGGGTCCGGGCACTGACGGCGAGAAGATGAGCCTTGAAGCGAGTAACCAGGCGGCAACGGTTACGATGGTGAAGCCATACTTCGCTGAGCGCATCACTCAGTGGGGTTACGCGCAAGCGTAGGTCTGGCTGTCAGAGCCTGAGCCTCCCATTCCGGGAGGCTTTCCTTCCCATTCTTTCAGCGACCGCGGGTGTGAACACCCGATCCGGAACGCTACTTAACAGTACCCGCGCTGCTCCGACGGGCAGCGTGAACGACATGCACTTATTCAGAGCCTCGGCATTTGCCGGGGCTTTTTCGTATTCAGCCCTGCCACATTCATCGCTCCAAGTAGGGATTGCCGAGGGGCTGACCCATTCCCCGAGCCCGAGGGGGCGGACTGTCGGAGGTCGACGAAGATGCCGGAAAAAACACCTGACTTCTGGGCGCACGTCTGGCTGATCATCACGACGCCGCTCTGGCAGGGAGCGATCATGGCCGCCACCACTTCTCTGTTGCGCGTGCTCTATGAAGGCAAAGAAGCCAACAAATGGCGCGTCGTGCTTGAGGCGCTGATCTGTGGTGCATTGAGCCTGTCAGCCAGCAGCGTCATCGAATGGATGGCCTGGCCGTCGAGTCTGTCCGTCGCCGCCGGCGGCACCATAGGGTTCATCGGCGTGACGGCGATCCGCGAGCTGATCATCCGGTTCCTCGGACGCAAGGCGGATTCGTTATGAGCCTTGGGGCCATTGTCGCCGTAGCCAAAGCGGGTTCCACATTGCGAGCCATTGCGGGCCGCTGTAGTGATTGCAATCGTGATGGGACTGCTGATTGCGGCCCAGCAGATTCGCGTTGTCAGTCTGCAGGGCGCCATCGCCCTCGAGCGTGACGCGCGGCAGACCGCCCCCAAAAGCACATCCGATCGTCTAGCCCGCCGATGAGCGGGTTTTTTGTCTGGAGAATAGCCATGACCGTCACTGATAGAGATCGCGACTTGCTCGCCCGCACGCTGTATGGCGAAGCTCGTGGGGAAGGGCTTGCCGGAATGCTGGCCGTGGCCTGGACGATCCGCAACCGCGTGAACGATGGACAAGAAAGGTCATGGTGGGGCGAGGGCTATGCCGGGGTGTGCCAGAAGCCCTATCAGTTCAGTTGCTGGAACAAGGGCGACCCGAACTATCCGTCCGTGAGCGGCGCGCGACAGATTCCGTTCCGCGAGTTGGCGCAGTGCCAAATCGCTGCCGACCAAGTAATCGACGGGAACGTGCCAGACCCCACCGGCGGGGCGACTCACTATTACGCGACCACTTTGTCGAGGGCTCCGGCGTGGGCAGCCAGCGCCAAGCCGACTCTGAAACTCGGGAGCCACATGTTTTTCAAGGACGTTCCGTGATCAGCGGCACAGTCATCAGCAAGCCGTTGGGGCAGGGAAGCCGGCTTCAGGGCGTCAAAGCAGCCATGGGCTAAAGCCGGAACTTGCCGACCATGTCGTTGAGTCGGACCGCGAGCGTCGACAGTTCGCTGCTTGCCTCCAACGTCTGTCTCGCGCCCTCGGTGCTTTGCATGGCCAAATCCCGAATGCTCACCAGGTTTCTGTCCACATCGCGGGCAACATGGGCTTGTTGCTCCGAAGCCGTCGCGATCTGCATGTTTCGTTCGTTGATTTCAAGGACTGCGTCGGTGATCAGGCGCAGGGACGAGCCTGCGTCTTTCGCAGAGGTCAGCGTGCTGTGAACCTCCTGCCTGCTTTTGTCCATGGATTCCACCGCCGCGGCGGACCCTGACTGGACCTTGGTGATCATCTGCTCGATTTCCTGAGTAGACAGCTGGGTCCGGTGCGCCAGGGCTCGTACCTCATCTGCCACTACGGCAAAGCCGCGTCCTTGTTCCCCGGCGCGCGCCGCTTCAATTGCCGCGTTCAACGCGAGCAGGTTTGTCTGCTCGGCGATGGCGCGGATGACGCTCAGCACTTTCGTAATATCGTCAGCCTGACTGGCCAGGGCCTTGACCTGTACCACAGAGTTGTCCACGAGGTCGGCGAGGTTCGTCATGGCCGTCACCGTGTTGACGACCCGGCGGTTGCCCTCTTCGGCAGATGTGCTGGATGACTGTGCGGCCTCGGACGTCGAGTTCGCATTTCTTGCGACTTCTTCCACCGCCGCACTCATCTCGGTGACCGCCGTGGCCGCCTGTTCGATCTCACTGTTCTGTCTTTGAAGTGTCCGGTCTGCGTTTTCGGTGATCGATGTCATTTCCACGGACGCGGTGCTCAGTTGGTCGGCCGCTCCCGATATTTCAGTCAGCGTGGTCTTCAAATTGCCGGCCATGAGATTGAGCGCAATCATCAGACTGGATATCTCATCCCGCCCTGTCACGGCGAGGACGCCGGAGAGGTCGCCCGTTGCGATTTTCTCCGCGAAGGTCAACGAACTGCCGACCGGCTTCACGATGCTTCGGGTCAGGGCATAAGCCAGGCCTATGGTGAGCACCGATGCACCCAGAACAACGGAGATAAGAACCATGATGCTGTGGTTGTAAACCTCTGCAGCGCGATGCCCGGCGTTGACGGCGTTCTGTGAATTAAGGTCGCGCAGCTTTGTGAGCTCTGCCTGATACTGCGTCGCGGTCTGCGCCTGTTCGTTGTTGGCGTAGTCCAGCGCGCTTTGATGGTCGGTTTTATTCAGCGAAATAATGTTTTTGACGCCAGCTATGTATTTCTCCATCAGGCCGTTCGCGGTCTGAAACTGCTTGTTATCTTCTTCGTCAGTAATCAGGTGTGCTCGGTAGTAGCCCGTCTTGTCTTCGAGCGTGGCGATGTCTTGAAAAATATTATCGGTGACTTTGCGTTGTGCGTCTGAGCCCGACACCGCCAGCGATCGTATGCTTTCCAGCCGGGTATGCAGCAGGGCGATCTGGATATCGTCAATCACCTGAATGCTGGGCACCACGTCGGTTTCCAGCTTTTGTTCAGTGGCACGCATTTCATCAATTTGAACGTAAGCGAACACGCCAAGGCCTAGCAGGATCAGCGTGATCAGACCGAAGCAGAGCAGCGCTCTGGTCGCAATTCTAAAGTTTTGTAGTTGCATGTGAGTTTCTCCGGAGCTCCAAAGGAAGGCGCTGAGGTCCGTTCCAGCGATCAGCGTGTCTGCCGGATTTTTGAATACTTAAGGTGCGTTCGGCGGATGGGCAGGCCTATGGCTAGCATGTCCGTGGGTTTGCTCAGTGCTAAATAATCAATTAACTAATTCTTCATTCAACGGTGCCAAGGCGTTTGCAAATGCAGCAGGCACGAAGCGATTATTGTTTCATCGGGCTCTCCCCAACTACCTGCCAACTCTTAAGGAACACCATGCCGTTTAAAGACCTTTGCCTGGCATTGCTGGTCATCATCGCGTGGGGTTTGAATTTCATCGTGATCAAATACGGGCTGGATGGCCTGCCGCCGATGCTGCTGGGCGCGTTGCGGTTCACGCTGGTTGCGATTCCTGCCGTGTTTTTCATCCGTCGTCCGCAGTTGCCCTGGTTCTGGCTGCTTGCGTACGGAGCGACCATTTCCTTCGGTCAGTTCGCCTTTCTGTTCGAGAGCATGGCCCATGGCATGCCACCGGGGCTGGCCTCCCTGCTGCTGCAGGCGCAGGCGTTCTTCACGCTGCTGTTCGCGGCGATCTTCATCGGTGAGAAATTACGCGTCTATAGCGTGGCGGGTTTGCTCATCGCCGCGGGCGGGCTGACCCTTATCGGCATGGGCACAGGGGCTGCGACACCGCTGCTGGCGGTGTTGCTGGTGTTGTGCGCGGCCTCGATGTGGGCGTTGGGCAACATCATCACGCGCCGGTTCGGCAACGTCGATCTGGTTGCGCTGGTGGTCTGGGGAGCGATCGTTCCGCCGCTACCGTTTCTCGCCATGTCGCTGTGGCTGGAGGGGCCGGCGCTCATTGAGCATTCATTGCTCAACCTGAGTTGGAGCTCGGTGCTGTCGCTGGCTTATCTGGCCTTCGTCGCCACGCTCTTCGGCTACATCAGCTGGAGCAAGCTGCTGTCTCGCTACCCGGCGGGCAAGGTCGCGCCGTTTTCCCTGCTGGTGCCGGTGGTCGGCCTTAGCTCCTCGGCTTTGGTGCTGGGCGAGCGACTCAGCGTGCTGCAATGCGCGGGGGGTGTGCTTGTGATGTTGGGTCTGACAGTCAATTTGTTGGGCCCCAAACTCTTCGCTAGAGGACGACGCGCGGTGGCTTGATGACGGGCGACGCCGGATCACTTTCGCAAACCACGCGTATCCATTGCAGCGCTGCGTCTCTGCGCAGCGCAAGCCGTTGCCAAGCCTTCCCGGCGTCACTGCTGACCGTTTTGCTGCGGTCAGTGCCCCATTGGCGTCTCTAAACCGTCCGGTTTGTCATGAATGCCGAAGCGATCCACGAGGGTTGCGCTGGCCTGGTTCATCCCGATGACATCCACCTGGACCCCCAGTCGACGAAGCTTGAGTACGACTTTGTCCAATGCCGCAACCGCCGTAATGTCCCAGAAGTGGGCTTCGCGAAGGCCAATGGCCAGCGTCTCGAGGGGCTCTTTGAGATCAAAGGATCGGATAAACCTGTCCGCTGATCCGAAGAACACCTGACCGGTTACCTCATACGTGCGGTGAGGGTGCTCGGGATCACGGGTTGAGCTCACATCGAGCTGATGGCCGATCTTGTTTGCGAAGAACATTGCCGCCAGCAAGGTACCCGCCACAACGCCGAAGGCCAGGTTGTCGGTGGCGACCACGACCACGACCGTCACCACCATAACGATGTTGGTTGAAAGCGGATACTTGTTGAGGTTGCGGATCGAGTCCCAGCTGAACGTGCTGATCGACACCATGATCATCACGGCCACCAGCGCCGCCATCGGGATTCTCGCAAGCCAGTCGCCGAGAAACACCATCATGACCAGCAGCGACACCCCGGCGCTCAGCGTCGACAGTCGGGTGCGGCCGCCGGATTTCACGTTGATCATTGACTGGCCGATCATTGCGCAACCTGCCATGCCGCCTATCAGGCTGGACGCGATGTTCGCGATGCCTTGCCCCTTGCACTCGCGGTTCTTGTCGCTGGAGGTGTCAGTCAGGTCGTCGACGATGGTCGCGGTCATCATCGACTCCAGCAGCCCTACGACCGCCAGGGCGGCAGAGTAGGGCAAAACGATCAGCAGGGTGTCGAGGTTCAGCGGCACGTCCGGCCACAGAAATATCGGCAGGCTGTAAGGCAACGATCCCATGTCGCCTACGGTGTGTACGGTCAGTCCCATCGAGATTGAAATCGCGGTGAGTACGATAATGCACACCAGCGGCGAGGGGAGCAGTTTCCCCAGCACCGGCAGTCGTGGAAACAGGTAAATGATGGCCAGCCCGCCCGCCGTCAGGGCATAAACCGGCCAGGTCACTCCTGTGAGTTCCGGCAGTTGGGCCATGAAAATCAGGATCGCCAGCGCGTTCACGAACCCGGTCACGACGGAGCGGGAGACGAAACGCATCAGCTCACCCAGGCGCAGATAGCCGGCGGTGATCTGAAGCACTCCGCACAGCAACGAAGCTGCCAGAAGGTATTGAAGGCCATGGTCCCTGACCAGATTGACCATGAGCAGGGCCATCGCTCCGGTCGCCGCCGACACCATCGCCGGGCGGCCGCCGACGAAAGCGATGACGGTGCAGATGCAGAAAGAGGCATACAGGCCGACCTTAGGGTCGACGCCTGCAATGATGGAGAAGGCGATCGCCTCGGGGATGAGGGCCAGCGCAACAACGAGTCCAGCGAGTACGTTCGCTCTGGCGTCGGACAGCCAGGCGGTTCTGATGTTTTCAAACATTAATTCACCCAGGGCAGGCACGGCATGACGCACAGCGGCGGGCGCTGGGCGATACACGTGTGTCTGTTTCAATTGAGTTGTGGATTAGCCGCGGACAGAAAATCAGGCGCAGCAGGATTCGACCGCAGTCAGGTGGCGGTCAGGGTCAAGCGAGGGGGGCGTAGCGCTAAGGCGGCGTAGGCAGCCAGTTGGAACGGGGCAAGGTAGTACCTTTGGTTATTCATCGTGAGACATGGGCATGATAGTTGTGATCTCGCCGTCCGGTCCAGACTGAATTCGCCAGAGCCGACTGATGGACGTAAGAGCAGTAAAAACAAATCACACGCTTTAACAAATGGAAACGGTTTGCATTAACAATTTATAAAAAGGTTGTTACGATCGGCGCCCTCATAGCTTTTCGCCATGTGGAACGTCGCTCATCAGGGTGATGGGCCGCAGATCAGCTCTCGCCCTTTCCAGGAAGCACCCGATGCTACGTCCCGCCCTGCCAGCCTTGTCGGCACTTGTTGCCCTTGGTTTCTCCAGCCATTCCTTCGCAGCGCCGACGCAGCAGAATTTGCCGGATCAGCCACCGGCAACATCGCTCGCTCAACCGGGCAGTGCCAGCAGCAATTCGGCGTCGGGCGCCGTCGCGCTGGAAGGCCTGAGCATCAACGCCGATTACGGCATCGCGGGACAGGCGACCACGGAGAGTTCGGGGTCCTACACAACGGGTTCCATGAACACGGCGACCAAGCTGCCGCTGTCCATCCGCGAGACGCCGCAGTCGGTGAGTGTGATCACCCGCCAGCGCATGGACGATCAGGGCATGAATGACCTGAACGATGTGGTGAAATACGCGCCCGGCGTGACGTTGCACCGAACGGCGTCGGACCGTCAGGAGTTTCTGGCGCGCGGTTTCAAGATCGACAACATCATGTACGACGGCCTGCCGAGCAGCATCAGCGCCTACACCCAGGACGTGATTTCCGGCGCGGATCTGGCCATGTATGACCGCGTCGAAGTGGTTCGCGGGGCGACGGGCCTGATGACCGGCGCGGGCAGCCCGGCGGCGACGTTGAACCTGGTGCGCAAGCGCCCGACCGCCGTGCCGCAGGTCAGTGTCACCACCAGCGCCGGCAGTTGGGACCGTTACCGCACCGAGGTCGATGCGTCGAACAAGCTCAACGATTCCGGCACCGTTCGCGGCCGTGTGGTGGCCGCGTACGAAGATGACAAGAGCTTCTCCGATATCCGCAAAAATCAGCGGCAGACCTTTTACGGGATTCTCGAAGCCGACCTGAACGACTCGACCACCTGGACCGTCGGCGCGTCCAAACAGCGTGACGACAACACCTCGGACTGGGGCGGTCTGCCCAGCGGCCCGAACGGCGAAGACCTGCACCTCAAGCGTTCGACGTTCCTCAGCAACGACTGGTCGTACTGGAACAAAGACAACATCATGTTCTTCACCGACGTCACCCACCGTTTCGACAACGGCTGGTCGGCCAAGCTGGCGGGACAGAAGATCTGGGCTGAAGCGGACACCTTCTCCAGCTACATCGGCAACTACGACGGTCTGGGTTTTCAGCAGTACCACGGCAAGTACCGCGACGACGATGACCAGACCAACCTCGATGCCTCCCTCAGCGGGCCGTTTCAGATGTTCGGTCGCGAGCATGAACTGGTCGTGGGCGTGAGCCACCGGCAGGAGAAATTTCACCAGTGGGGCGGCTGGACCGACGGCACGCCGATTGACCTCTACAACCCGACCCATTCACTGCCCAAACCTGACGTCGACACCAGCCTGTACGAAACCCGCAATGCCGCTACCGAAGAAGGGGTTTACGCCGTCGCGCGCTTGAACCCGATCGACCCCCTGCACGTCATCCTCGGCAGCCGCGTCAGCTGGTATGACTTCGACAACCGCGTCGGCAGCGGCGATTACAAGGTGGTCCGCGAAGTCACGCCTTACGCCGGCGTCATCTATGACCTGAACGACACGTACTCGGCCTACGCCAGCTACACCGAAATCTTCAAGCCGCAGACCGAGATGGATTCAGCGCGCTCGGTGTTGAAGCCAATGACGGGCAAGAACTACGAGATCGGCCTGAAGGGCGAATACTTCGACGGCGCGCTGAATGCCTCGGTGGCGCTCTTTGAAATGGAGCAGGAAAACCGGGCGTACCTGGTGCAGGACCAGAACTCCACTAATTGCCCGAGCTTCCCGGCGTCCAGCTGCTACGGTGCAGCGGGCAAAGTGCGCAGCCGCGGGATTGATACCGAACTGAGCGGCGCGCTGACGCCGGACTGGCAGTTCTCGGCGTCGTACACCTACGTGTTGAGCCAGTTTGTCGAAGACGGCACCAAAAGCAACGAAGGCAAACTGTTCGCCCCCGAGCAGCCGAAACATCTGTTCAAAGCCGCGACCAGCTACACATTGCCCGGCGAGCTGCACAAATGGCGAGTGGGGGCGGACGTGCTGGCCCAGAGCAAGACCTTCAACCGCGTTGGCGACGGCCAGGCCGATCAGGACGCTTACGGCATCGTCGGCCTGATGGCCGGCTACAAGCTGAACGAGCACTGGGACGGCCGGGTCAACGTCAACAACCTGTTCGACACCCGCTACTGGCAGGGCATTCCGATCGCGTCGGGTACCGGCGTTTACGGCGATCCGCGCAACCTGATGTTCTCGGTGAAGTGGACGCTCTGATCACTCCAAACCTGCCCCATTGAGTGCCGCGTGATCGCCATGTGCAGCGATCAAACGTTCTCGTCCTGATCCTCCGTCAGCAAATCGGGCCCGGCCAAGGGCTCGATCAACTGCGCACCCTCGTTGCGCACATTTCCGACCTCTTTGCCCACGGCATGCCAGTGAAAATCGCTGACCGGCCGGCAGCCTTCCTGGGCGATTTGCGCGAGCCGTGAGGCCGGTGTCTGCGGGTCGACCCATTCCCGTGCGAGCTCGGGCGTCAGCACCAGGGGGCGGCGGTCGTGGATGTCGAGCATGCCCGCGTCGCTCGCTGCGGTGATGATGACGAAGCCGTCGCGCTCATCCGGCTCAAGGCCAGGCCTGACCTGTCCCAAGGCGGCGAAGTACATCGGCCCCTGGTCGTTCAGATGGATGAAGTACGGCTGCTTGCGCTTCGAGTCGATCGGGTCTTTCACCCATTCGTACCAGCCATTGGCCGGGGCCAGGGCGCGACCGTTCGGCCACAGATCCTTGAAGAACTTGCCTGTCATGACCGTTTCGACCCGCGCATTGATCGGGTCGGGCCGTTTACCTTTGGCCCAGTGGGGCGACCAGCCCCAGCGCACTTTGTCGACGCTCAGGCCGTCAGTCACCGGGCGGATGATTTCGACGCGGGTGGTCGGCGCCACGTTGTAACGCTCGATGGGCCAGAGATCGTAGCCGTTGATCACCAACTGCTCTGGCGCAAGCGTCTTGAGGTAATGGTCCATTGGCTCGTAGATCGAGTAGCGTCCGCACATGTGTCACCCGTCGAATTTTCCTGCCTACAACATTGACCGCACGCGGCTGAGAACGTTAACTGTATATACGTACAGTTAACAAACACAAGGTCAGTCCCATGAGTGTCACCATCCTTGGCCGGTTGTCAGCGGCGGGCGAGCGGTTCCCCCTTTATGCCTTTCAAGTACCGGCGGGTTTTCCCTCGCCAGCGGCCGATCACATCGAGCGGCACATCTCGCTGGACGAGCTCTTCGACATCCGCGCGCCCCATGTCTATCTGGTCAAAATAGAAGGCGACAGCATGCAGGGCGCGGGCATTTATTGCGGCGATCTGGTGATCGTCGACCGCAGCCTGTATGCCGAGCATGGCGACATCGTCATCGCCGCGCTGAATACCGAGCCCGTCTGCAAACGCCTGCACATGCGTGGCAACGAGGTCATCCTCAAGTCCGAGAACACCAAATACCCGCCGCGCTACGTTATGGAGGGCGACGAGCTGCTGATCTGGGGCGTGGTGAAATACAGCGTTCGCGATCACGACAAGGTGATGCACTCGTGATGCAGAGGCTTTCTATATAAGGAAGGCGCGCAGGAGGGGTGTGACAGCACGGGCGTATTGGAACCATTCAAGCGCCCGTGCCACACAGCATAAACCTCTCAGGATGACCTCCCATGCCGCCTGCCTTCCGCCCGTATTCGGGCGTTTTGCGTGTCGTTCGACCGATGCGCATCGCTTCACTGACCGTCGCGGTGCTGTGTGCCGGGTGCCAGTCCTACGGCCCTCCCGAGGCGAGTACCGAACGCACGCCGCGCCTGGTGGCGGGGCTCCATCGCAGCGAAGAGCCGTTGGCTTACTCGCGGCCGACGCAACCCTACGACGGCAGTGATATCTGGCAGCGAATGGGGCAGGATTTCCGCCTGGCCGACGACAATGGCGTCAATGAACGCATCGTGCGTCAGCGCAACTGGCTGCTGGGCAATGCAGGGTTCATCCGCAACGCCAGCCAGCGGGCCAGCCCGTATTTGCACTTCATCGTCGAAACCCTCGACCAGCGCGCGATGCCGGCGGAACTGGCCCTATTGCCGATCATCGAGAGCGCCTACAACCCCAAGGCCAATTCGATCCGTGACGCGGCCGGGCTGTGGCAGTTCATGGCGGCCACCGGGCGCGATTTTGACCTGCGCCAGACCGCTTGGTACGACGGCCGCCGGGACGTCGTGGCGTCCAGCAAAGCGGCGATGGATTACCTGACGCGTCTGCATGGCCAGTTCGGGGGCGACTGGCTGTTAGCGATGGCGGCCTATAACGCAGGGGAGGGCACGGTGAGCCGGGCCATCGACGCGAATCAACGGCGAGGGCTACCCACCGATTACTGGCACCTGAGCCTGCCGAAAGAAACCCAGGATTACGTGCCGCGCCTGCTGGCGCTGTCGTTGCTGGTGCGCGAACCCGAGACCTATGGTGTGAAACTCAGCCCGGTGGCCAACGCGCCGTATTTCACGGAGCTGGAGCTGGCGCGGCCGGTGGATCTGGAGCGCCTCGCTGTCAGCGCCGGCATCGATCGCTCGGTGCTTTTGAACCTCAACCCGGCATTTCTGCGCAAAAAAACAGCCGACGGACCCTCTCGCCTGCTCGTGCCTCGCGACCAGTTCGAGCAGCTTTCCGCCACTCTGGACAAAATGACCGACGACGTCGTGCACGGTAACGAGGCACTGGCGGTCACGACTGCCACGGCGTCAGCGGGAATTGTGCGCCCCTGAGGCGACGCCTCAGCCGTGAGGTTGTCCGCTTCGGGCCCACTTTTGGCAGCAATGGGCTCGCCGTGTACCGGCGCAGACACACATCCGCCCGCCTGCTTTGCACGTCCCATCGACCCGGATGAGCCGGGTCAGACTTATTCACACAATGAATTAACGAAAATTTCAGCGAACTTTGCCGGCGTTTTGTAAAAACGCCGATACATCATGGCCAGTCGCCTTCGAAGACACAATTCGAAACATCCACTGCCCTAGGTTGATGAGCCTTTTGGCTCGTTGAGCAGTGCCTGGCAGATCATCCTGCGCGGCGAGGAATAGTTGGATCCCATTACCGAATCGTTATTGATCCGCAAACCTTTGCTTCGCTGTTAATAGTTCAAATCATGATAGTCGGTATGTCCGACCCGCTAAACGCAAGGGGTTTGGACCTATACGCGAGAGTACAGTAAAGCGTGTTCGGAAAACCGACTTGGCTCAGTCGGATTTCCGAACGGAGTTAAACTAGCCTTCCTTGAAACTAATAATTCAGGTGTCAATGATAGGGTCGCTTTAAATAGGTGGGTGACGTTATATAAGTTATAAAGGGGCGGGATATATAAGTCAGGCGATCACGTAAGTTCGCATTACTTGTCCGGGACGAGCGAATATTAAATAGGCGGTGGTCGAGCGCGCGCGAGGAATGACAATAAGTTTGAAACGGCATGAGTCAGCGTGCTGGCTTGTCAACCGGTTCGCCGCCGCCATAGCGATGAGGGGAAGACAAAGGGGACGCACCATGGCAGAGCATAACCTGATGATTGTTAAGCTATTGTGATGCAGGCGCCAGGCTGGCCGGGCCGTTGGACGCCTCCGACGCTTCATCGTCCAGTCGGGGGCAACGGATGATTTTAAATAGTCGTTTGAATGTTTTGCGGATAATTAGTTGTCTTCGTCAATAAAGTCAAAGTGCTATCACTGGTCGCGTGTGAAGTAGGTCTCGCGACGTCGGGGAACTAAATTTAATTGTGGCTGCCTTTGTAATGCGTGGTATTAATAAATCGCTTGCTCCCACTACGAGAGGTATCGATGAAAGAAGAAATCGATGTAAGCGACTGTTCCTGTCCGCCAGAAAATGTGGCGCTGGATATCCAGCAGATAGCATTGAATACCGCAAACCTGAGTATGGATTTGCTGCTGTGCGGGGAGACAGGAACAGGCAAAGACACGCTGGCCAAACGTATTCATGACTTGTCCGGTCGGACAGGTTCTTTCATCGGTATGAACTGCGCGGCTATTCCGGAATCCCTCGCGGAAAGTCAGCTGTTCGGGGTCGTGAACGGCGCCTATACCGGTGTCAGTCGGTCTCGGGAGGGGTACATCGAAGCGGCCTGCGGCGGCACGCTGTACCTGGACGAGATCGACAGCATGCCGCTGAGCCTGCAGGCCAAGCTGCTGCGGATTCTGGAAACCCGGGGCATCGAGCGACTGGGGTCGACCGACTTCATTCCGGTGGACCTTCGGGTCATCGCTTCGGCGCAGCGCCCTCTGGATGAACTCGTGGAACAAGGGCTTTTTCGTCGCGACCTGTTTTTCCGGCTCAATGTGCTGACTATTCAAATGCCAGCCTTGCGCAAGCGTCGCGAGCAGATCCTGCCATTGTTCGACCAGTTCACCCAGCAAGTCGCCGCCGATTTTGGCTGCCCGGTTGCCGAGCTGGACAATCGCCTGGTGCAGGTCCTGCTCAGCCACTCATGGCCCGGCAACATTCGCGAGCTGAAGTCGGCCGCCAAGCGGTTTGTGCTGGGGTTCCCGCTGCTGGGCGGCGATGCGCCTGCGGACCGTGACCTGGAAACCGGCCTGAAGACCCAACTGCGCGTCATCGAAAGGATGCTCATCGAAGACGCACTCAAGCGTCACAAACACAGCCTGGAAGCGGTGGTGCAGGAGCTCGAAATTCCCCGGCGCACCCTGTACCACCGGATGAAGGAGCTGGGGATGAATGATGCTGAAGAAGCGGTGATTTCGTAGGACCGGCTTCAGCCGGGAAGAGGCCGGTGTGAACGGTATGAGATGTGTGGTGTGACGCCTGACGCCTTCCCGGCTAAAGCCGGTCCTACAAACGCGAGTTCCGCCCTGAAGCCCCACAAATACCTGCCTCACCAAGCGCGCTGTTTCGCAATGGACGCCTCGCAGCCAATCTCGCGCAGCCAATGTCGCGTAACCCTGAGATACCAGAGGTCGTGGATGAGTGTGTACGAGTTATTCGATGAGCAACTGGAGGACGACCATCAGGTGCCGAACCTGCGGGTGGTGGCCCGCAGTCTCGGCCAGTTGGGGATCGACCTGCTGCTGTCAGGCGAAACCGGGACTGGCAAGGACACCGTCGCCAGCCGGATTCATGCGCTGTCCGGCCGCAAGGGCCGGCTGGTGGCGATGAACTGCGCGGCCATCCCGGAATCCCTGGCCGAGAGCGAACTGTTCGGCGTGGTCAGCGGCGCCTACACCGGTGCCGATCGGGCCCGGGTTGGCTACATCGAAGCGGCCCAGGGCGGCACGTTGTACCTCGACGAGATCGACAGCATGCCCTTGGCCCTGCAAGCCAAACTCCTGCGGGTGCTGGAAACGCGCTCCATCGAACGCCTCGGCTCGACATCACCCATTGCCTTGGACGTGTGCGTCATCGCCTCGGCTCAGCGCTCCCTTGACGAGATGGTCGAACAGGGACGTTTTCGCCGGGACCTGTATTTCCGCCTGAACGTCTTGACCGTGACCCTGGCGCCTTTGCGCGAGCAGAGGGCGCGCATCCTGCCGTTGTTCGCGCGTTTTGCTGAAGCCGCGGCGCAGGAATCGGGTGTTCCGATGCCCGAGACCACTGGCGTGCTGCGCCACGTCCTGCTCAACCACGACTGGCCGGGCAATATCCGCGAACTGAAATCAGCCGCCAAGCGTCACGTCATGGGCTTTCCGCTGCTGGGCGGGGAGGCCAGCGAAGAGGGCGAATCATCGGGCCTGAGATCGCAGTTGCGGGTCATCGAAAAAGCGCTGATTCAAGCCGCGCTCAAGCGCCACAACAACAGCGTCGATGCCGTGAGTCAGGAGCTCGAAATTCCCCGTCGGACGCTCTACCACCGCATGAAAGAGCTCGACGTCTGACCTCCGTTTATCCCGCTTTCTCTGGCGACACACCCTGCGTTCAAACGGCCAGATCCGCAGCGTCCCCGCCTGCTACGAACTTTATTGAGCGACATGGGAACCGATCCTGAGGTCCGGGCCACCCATTGGCACCAAGCACTTTCGCTGGTGATGACTCAGGAGTGTTCGACATGCCAAATCCAATAGCAATGGTCGGTGGCCTCGCCAACAGCTTTATCACTGGCGCTGGGCAGGCGACTCAGCAGGGCGCCAACGCTGTGACCAAAGTCCAGCAGGAAGGCCAGATCACTGATTCCGCTGCCCCTTCCAAGGCCGAAGCGGCACAAAACGCCGCTACCGAAAAGGCCGATGCCAGCCAGGCGCGCCTGATTGCCATGCAGACCGAAGCCGACATCCGCAAGCAGACCAACGATGTCCTCAGCGCCATCCGTTCCGGCAAGGAAGACAGCGCCAACAAGGCGATCAGTGCCGAAGCGCAGAACGCCAAGGGCATCAGCTACTGATCGGTCCGAGCGCCCCCTGAAAAGGGGGGCATCCACCTAAGGATGGAGGTTTCATGCTAAGTCTCAATGCCAATACCAATCCGCTGCAAAACCTGCACATCGGCACCGTGGCTTCCCAGCCGACGTCAGGCGGCGACAAGACCCCGCAGTCGCTGAAGGACGTCATTGATCAGCTGGCTCAGGCGCTGACCAAGGACGGGCACCTGGACAAGGAATCGCCGCTGGGCCAGATGGTCGGCAAGCAGATGGAGAAGAACAATCCGTTGGCGTCCCTGATCGGCGGCAATCCGGACATGATCAAGGCGGCGCTGGGCGACCTGATCAAAGACAAGCTTGGCGACAATTTTGGTGCTGCCGCCGATGCAGGCCAGGCGGGTGCCGGCGCGCCGGACCTGATGTCAAAGACCCTCAACGGTCTGGCCAAGGCCTCACTGGACGACCTCCTGACCAAGACGGACAAAGGCACCACCTTCTCCAAGGGCGACATGCCGCTGCTGGAAAAAATCGCTGAATTCATGGACCAGCGCACGGCCCAGGATCCGGTCAAATTCCCGGCACCGGACTCGGGCTCCTGGAAGAATGAGCTCACGGCTGAGGGCGACAACTTCCTCGACGGCAAAGAGACCGCTGACTTCCGTTCTGCGCTCGACTCTCTGGGCGGTCAACTCGATCAGCAACAGAACGGCCTCAGTGATGCCGGCGGCGGATCGCAGCTGAGCAGCCTTTCTCCCGCCGATCCATCGGGCGGCGCTATGCAAACCCCCGGCAGCGTGAATCAGGACCTCGGCCAACTGCTCGGTGATCTGCTGCAGAAGGGCGTCAATGCCAGCGTCGGCGGCGGCCTCGGTACGCCGATGAACGACGCGTCTCAGTCGGGCGGTGCCACCCAGAGCGTGACCCAAGACCTGGGGCAACTGCTCAGCGGCCTGATCAAGAAAGGCCTTGAAGCTGAACAGAACGGTGCCGGCGTCAACGGCGCAGGCGGGCAAAACCCGTTCGCCCAACAGGATCAGCAAAACACCCTGGCCCAGGCCGCTGCTGCCCTTGTCTCGGCATTGGTGGGCGGTGGCAACAGCAGCAATAGCAACAGCCTGTCCTGAACCGAGCTGCGCCCCTCGACACCGTCTGCCGGAGAACCCCCGTGACCCTTTCCAATGTCAACCAACTCAAATCGCCGTCCACCGATCTTGAGCCACGCCTGGATCAGGGACTGGTCAGTGGGCCTTCGCAGGCGGACGTCGATCTGTTCAACGCCGCCATGCGTCCCGAGCTGTCGATGCAGCAAAGCCATTTGTCCGAACAGATCGCCAGCGCGCTGTCGGACCGTCTTGGCGCCACTGACAAGCTGTCGCAGCAAGCGGCGCGCAAGATGAAACGGGCGTCCACCACTGACGACCCGCTGGAAATTTCCCAGATGAGCCGGTCGCTGTCGCAGTATTCGCTGCAAATGGCGCTGACCACCAAAGTCGTCAGCAAGAGCGCCCAGGCCCTCGATAAACTGACCAACCTGCAGTAGAGGCATGCCGTGAAATACCTGACTGCGGGACTGATCTGCCTGATGCTGCTGCTCAGCGGGTGCAGCGATGACACGGACCTGTTCACCGGGATGTCCGAGCAGGATTCCAACGACGTGATCGCCAGCCTCGCCGACCAGCACATCGACGCGCGCAAGCGCAGCGAGAAGACCGGTGTGGTCATCAGCGTGCCGACCGCCGAGATCAACCGTGCCGTGCGGATCCTCGATGCCGCCGGCCTGCCGCGTCGTTCGCGCACCAGCCTGGGTGAAATCTTCAAGAAAGAAGGGGTTATTTCCACGCCGCTGGAAGAGCGCGCACGGTACATCTATGCGTTGTCCCAGGAGCTGGAAGCGACGCTGTCGCAGATCGACGGCGTGATCGTCGCCCGCGTGCATGTGGTGCTGCCTGAACGCATCGCGCCGGGCGAGCCGGTGCAGCCGGCTTCAGCGGCGGTGTTCATCAAACACACCTCGGCCCTCGACCCCGACAGCGTGCGCGGGCGTATTCAGCAGATGGTCGCCAGCAGCATTCCCGGCATGTCCGGCGAGCCCCTGGATTCGAAGAAATTCGCCATCGTGTTCGTGCCGGCGGCGGAGTTTCAGGACACCGAACGGCTGGTGAGTTTCGGACCGTTTCTGGTCGACAGCGCCAACCTGGATTTCTGGAACCGCATGCTGTGGCTCGCGCCGTTTGCCGCGCTGCTGCTGATTGCCCTGATCGTGTTGGCCCTGCGGGGTGACTGGCGCGATGCGCTGTTGCAACGCATCGGCCTGCGCCGCAGTGCCCGGACGAGCATGCCGGTGAGGGCGTAATGCTCAGCGCCGAGGAGCACTGGATTCGCTGGTGGTGTGCGCCATGGGAATGGGCCCATGCCGACTGGATCGACGTGTTCGCGGACCACTGTGGCGTGACGCGCGAGGATGGCACCGAGTTGCTCGGCACGCGGCACGACGTCTTTCTGCACAGCGTCGGCGTAGTCCCGAGCCAACCGCCGCCGCCCGTTGACTCGATGATGCAATGGCTGCAACTGGGTGACGCGCAACAGCAGCAGGCGCTGTCGTTGGCCGGCCGCATCTGTTTCGGCCAGGGCGGGCAGGCGAGCGCTGATCACGCCGGGCACGTGCATGAGCCCTGGTGCCGCGCCGTGGCCAAGGCGTTGCGGCCCGGTTTATGGCTGGACGCCTCGGTGAGCGATGCGCGCGTATTGCTGGCGGCGTGGGCGGGCGAGCCTTGCTGGTCACGGCTGCGCCTGTCGTGGGCGCCGGATGTGTTGCCGACGGCGTGCGCCGAGCTGCCCGAGAACAAGCTGCAAACCCTCTGGCACTCGGTGTTGTGGCGAGTGACGACGCCTTGATGATTGCCGTTACCTCATTGTATTTCAGGAGCTGAACATGCTCGCCAAGCGTCGTCTCGTGTTGTCTTCCTCCGCCGTGCTGGTCACCGACATCCTGCGTCGCGAAGACCTGGCCGGTACCGTGCTCGCCGCTGAGGTGCTGGACAATGCCCGGGCAGAAGCCGAGCAGATTCTGGCCGCCGCCCACGCCCAGGCGCAGCACGAAAAGGATCAGGCGCTGGCGCAATTCTGGGACAGCGCCAACGGTTTTCTGCAGCACCTGGAGCAGCAGCGACTGGCCTTGGCCGAGGCGTCGATGGAGGCCGTGGAAGCCCTGCTCAATGAGGCCCTTGCCGAGTTGCTCGACCAGACCACACTCGCTGAACGCAGCCGCGCCCTGATGCGCAATCTGGCTGCCGGACAGTCCGTTGAAACCACCGCCGTGCTCAGCGCCCATCCCGACATGCTCGACAGCCTCGGCGAGTGGCTGTCGGCCAGTCGATTCGCCGGTCACTGGCAGCTCAAGCCCGACCCGGCCCTGGCGCCGCAGACCCTGCGCCTGAGCGACGCCAACGGCGCGTTCGACATCGACTGGGACAGCCTGCGCCGCGGGCTGGTGGGGTCTTCGGCGCCTTCATGAGATTTTCTTGACCCGGTTGTGACGGTTCATGGAACCGGAGCGGCCGCAGGTTCCACTCAGGGGTTGAATCCCTCAGTTGGAGCCACCGGCATGATCAGTTTCAAATCCCTGCAAAACCACCTCGATCACTCCTATTCCCGCGCCCAGGACAATATGCAGGACGCCGCCGAAACCGCCTCGGAAAGCGGCACCATGGAAGACTTCCAGGCGTTCAGCGATGCCTCGCAGCAGACCAACGTCGCCAACATGATCCTCAACGAAGGGCTGCGCGCCAAACACGGCATCACCAAAGCGATCATCGATGGAATTCAGTGAATTCAGCGCGATCCTCGCTCAGTGGTGGGCGCGGCGTCCGCGCGCCCCACTGGACTGCTGGATCGCCGATGCCAACGCGCGACTGGCGGTGTCGGGCAACGGCATTCGCCTGAGCCTCGGTGTGCTTGATCCCTACGACGGCAGCGACCCGCAACGCCTCGACGCGGTACTCGCCCAGGGCGGTGCCGGTGTGGCCTGTGCCTGTGAGGGCGGACTGGCGATCGACCCCGACACCCGCTGCGTGGTGTTGGTCAGCTGGATTCCCGACCCCTGCAATCCCACGCAACTGCTCGAACGTCTGGAGCGCCTGGCCAATCAGCGCGCCGCGATGCTCAGCCTCATGCAAACCTCGATTCGCAGCGCGACCGCCTCGTCGTCCCGCTCGACCCTCAAAACCTGGCAACCGGGAGTGTGAAATGCGCAAGGCCTTAATGTGGTTGCCTTTGCTGATGATCGGCATCGGCGCGCCGGCGCTGGCAGCGGTGCCAGACGCCTGGAAACACACCGCCTACGCCTACGATGCGCGGCAGACCGAGCTGGCCACTGCGCTGGCAGACTTCGCCAAGGAGTTCGGCATCGGCCTGGACATGCCGGCGATGCCGGGCACGCTGGACGGGCGCATTCGTGCGCAGAACCCTCAGGAATTCCTCGACCGGCTGGGTCAGGAGCATCACTTCCAGTGGTTCGTCTACAACGAGACCCTGTACATCAGCCCGACCAGCGAACAGACCTCGGCACGGATCGAAGTGTCGCCGGAAGCGGTCGACGACCTGCAGCAGGCGCTGTCCGATGTCGGCCTGCTGGACAAGCGTTTCGGCTGGGGCGCCTTGCCCGACGAAGGGGTGGTGCTGGTGCGCGGTCCGGCCAAGTACGTCGACTTCGTGCGCAGTTACAGCAAGAAGGTCGAGGCACCGGAAAAAGCCGAGAAGCAGGACGTCGTGGTCCTGCCGCTGAAGTACGCCAACGCCGCCGACCGCACCATTCGTTATCGCGATCAACAGCTCACCGTCGCCGGCGTCGCGAGCATTCTTCAGGAGCTGCTGGAAAGCCGCTCCCGTGGCGAATCCATCAACGGTGTCAACCTGCTGCAAGGGCAGGGTGGTACAGCCGGATCCGGAGGCGGCACCACGTCGTCGGGCCTGAATTACGGCGGCATGGAAGGCCAGGGTTTCGACACCGGCGCCATCGAACAGGGGCTGGACCGGGTGCTGGGTTCACGTGGCAAGCGCGGCGGGTCCTCCAGTGAAGAGAAGGGCCGTTCGAAGATCCGCGTCAGCGCCGACGTGCGCAACAACTCGGTGCTGATCTATGACCTGCCCAAACGCCGGGCGATGTACGAGAAGCTGGTCAAGCAACTGGACACGCCGCGTAACCTGATCGAGATCGACGCGGTGATTCTCGACATCGACCGCAACGAACTGGCGCAGCTGTCCAGCCGCTGGAATTTCAAGGGCGGCAGCGTGAGCGGCGGCGCCAACCTGTTCGAGCAGGGCACCAGCACCACGCTGTTTATCCAGGATGCCGGTAAATTTTCGGCCGACCTGCATGCCCTCGAAGGCAACGGCGCGGCGTCGGTGATCGGCAATCCGTCGATTCTGACCCTGGAAAACCAGCCGGCGGTGATCGACTTCAGCCGTACCGAATACCTCACTGCCACTTCCGAACGCGTCGCCGACATTCAGGCCATCACGGCAGGCACCAGCTTGCAGGTGATTCCGCGCTCCCTGGACCAGAACGGCAAATCCCAGGTGCAACTGATCGTCGACATCGAAGACGGCCAGATCGACACCTCGCAAATCAACGAAGATCAGCCGGCGGTGCGCAAGGGCAACGTCAGCACCCAGGCGGTGATCGCGGAGCATGGCTCCCTCGTGATCGGCGGATTCCACGGGCTGGAAACCACCGACAAGGTCAACAAGATCCCGCTGCTGGGCGACATTCCGGTGATCGGCAAGCTGCTGTTCCAGTCCCGCAGTCGCGAGCTGAACCAGCGTGAGCGCCTGTTCATCCTCACGCCTCGGCTGATCGGCGATCAGATCAATCCGGCGCGCTACGTGCAGAACGGCAACCCCCACGATGTCGATGACCAGATGAAGCGCATCAAGGAACGTCGCGACGGTGGTGAACAACCGACCCGCAGCGATGTGCAGAACGCCTTCACCCAGTTGCTCGACGGCGTGACCCCGGTGGGCTTCAACAGCGGCGAGACCCTGCCGTTCGAAGCCGACAGCCTGTGTGATCCGGGCGTCGGCCTGAGCATGGATCGCCAGCGTTCCCAGTGGTTTACCCGCAAGGACTGGGGCATCGCGGTGGTCGTGGCGCGCAACACCACCAGCAAGCCGGTGCGCATCGACGAAAGCCGCTGTGGCGGTCGCTGGGTGATGGGTGTTAGCGCCTGGCCCCATGCGTGGCTGCAGCCGGGGGCGGAGAGTGAAATCTACATCGCCCTGCGTCAGCCGCAGGTGTCGAGCAAGGCCAAACAGAACCGACCTTCGCTGCTCAAGGGGGCTACACGATGAACCTGCGCGGTTTGCTTTTGCTGTTTCTGGTCACTGCCACGTTGGCGGGGTGTGCCACCCATGGGTGCTCGGGTTATTCGTGCAAGCGGCCAGATTCCAATGACCGGGAGTTGGTGATCTGGTGGCCGCCGGACATGCGTCAGGGGATTGATGAGCGTGACCATGAGCAGGATTTTACTGTGGTGCCATTAAAGGACTGAGCATGATTCGGGTATCGGAAAAAGCAGCGTTTTATGCCCACGTCGCCGCTGAGCGTGCGGCGATCTGGCCGGTGGCGACGGGCGTGGCGTTTGTCAGTCGACGTGAGCATCGGGACTGGGGCATTGCGTTGCATATCGAGGGCCGGGCCTTGCGTCCGGAGCAGTTGCGCGATGCGTTGGAGCGGCGGTTTTCGCAGGCGGAGTTGTTTAACGATTTCTTTTTGTTCTTGGATGTTCAGCGGGATTTTGTGGTCTGGCATGCGGTGCCCGATGCGCAGGGGGCGGCGGTGAGTCTGGACAGTATTCGGCGGCAGGAGCTGGAGCTGGCGGGGTTGGGGCATCTCAGTGATGCTTTGCAGTAATTCAAGATCAAGAGCCTCGGCCTAACGGCCTCGTGTTTCGCCTTCGGCGAGTTACTTGGAAAAGCACCCCAAGTAACCAAGGGTGCTTGCTCCTGGTTTGGCCCTTCCTTCGTCAGGGTCCCTT
>NZ_JAUERW010000021.1:0-93259 GCF_041060465.1 Pseudomonas sp. W2Oct36 | reverse complement strand
AAACTGGGGTATCTGCCACCGACCGTTTACGAACGGACGATGGCCTTGAAACAACCTATCGAGGTGTCCGGAATTAGTTGACCACTACAGATCTGCGGTGTGACGCCTGACGCCTTCCCGGCTAAAGCCGGTCCCACAATTGGGATCGGCGCTGGACCCGCTGGATGCACGCGATGCCTAGAGTGGGATCGGCGCTGGACCCGCTGGATGCAGTCGATGCTTTTTAGTAGGACCGGCTTCAGCCGGGAAGAGGCCAGTGTGTACGACATCGATTTCGCGGTGTGACGCCTGACGCCTTCCCGGCTAAAGCCGGTCCCACAATTGGGATCGGCGCCGGATCCGCTGGATGCAGTCGATGCTTTTAGTGGGACCGGCTTCAGCCGGGAAGAGGCCTTTTTGTGCGCCACAAGATCTGCGGTGTGACGCCTGACGCCTTCCCGGCTAAAGCCGGTCCCACAATTGGGTTCGGCGCCGGACCCGCTGGATGCAGTCGATGCTTTTTAGTAGGACCGGCTTCAGCCGGGAAGAGGCCTTTTTGTGCGCCACAAGATCCGCAGTGTGACGCCTAACGCCTTCCCGGCTGAAGCCGGTCCCACAGTTAGGGCCCGGCGCCAGCCCCACGAGTTCTTCACACCCCTCAAACCAATTTTTGACAATCGCGGCCCTACTATCCCGTCACTGTCGCGAGGGTGGAATCATTACTATGCTGGTTGTTGAAGATCTGGTGCTGGACACCGGAAAATACAGGGCCTTCCGCGCCGACAAACGCTTGAAACTTAACCCGACCAACATCGACATACTGGCGCTGCTGATGCTAAGAAGTCCCGCTATTGTCAGCAAGGAAGAGATCGCCAAAATGCTCTGGGGCGAACAAGGTACTGACAAGAGCACCGGCCTCGGCACCCGCGTCCATCAAATCAGAAAAGTTGTCGATGACGGTTTTGCCTATCCGCTGGTTCATACGGTGTATGGCGTCGGTTATCAACTGTGCAAGTAAGCCACTCTATACCTTATGTTGTTTCAGTCACCCCCTCCCTCTCCAGTTGCTTCCAGTCTTGCGGATTGATGACGCCCCTGATCACTGGCCTGTTGCGCTTGTCCAGCGAGATAAATACCGCCCCGTCGTATTCGCTGGTTTCGGCACTGGGATAACCCTGCTGACTTTCCAGCTGACCGATGCATTCGCTGTGGGTCACCAGGACCAGATTCCGGTTGATCGCCTTGTGCGCCATGACCCGGCCGAGGTTCATGTTCTCGCAATCAACCAACCAGTCCTGGGACGCCACCGGATGGCCAAACAGGGATTGGGCGGTCTGCGCCGTGCGTCTGGACGGGCTGGCGAGGATATCGGTCTGCGCTAACCCCAACTGACCGAGCGAACGTCCCACCTGGGCAGACACTTGGCTGCCGTTGCGGGTGATGCCGTCCTTTGGACCCAGGCACTCATTATCCGACCGATCGCAGCGCTCCCCGTGTCGCACCAGCACCACCACTTCGCCTTTCTTCCAGCTCTCGTAAAGACCCGCCCTGCTCATGTTTTGCCCCCTGACGAGGTCAATCGGCGAACGGGGCCAACAGGTATACCCCGTTAACAGCAGCAGCGACACGACGATACCCGAGGCGGTCAGCAGTACACGGAATTTACTGGCGCTGTTGAATAACTTACCCGCTATCAGTGCGGGCGATACATTAACGTGTTCGCGCATCGTGTTGCTCCGACTGTTCAGTCCATGGCAGATGGAAATCTGCGGCATTGAATGGCAACAAGCGTAAACAGCGATGCATGGTTATTTGGTTAAGGGCTCGTGAAAAATACAGTGATGATCAAGCGTGACCACTTTCAACAGGAGAACAAGACACGCGACTAAACGATCATGGGGTACGACGTTTCATACCCACAGCGTCATCTTGTGATTAAAACCCTCAGCACGCCGTATCTATCAACGCCGTTTTCACATCGTCTTCACCGCGAGCTGACTCGGTCACCCGTAACTTCCGTCAGCGCCGACTTATTTCCCGGCGAAGTTATGAACCCCACTTATCGGGACACTCAGCGTGCGAAACCAACGATCACGATTTTATGCCTGGAACCTGGGTTTACCGATCGCCATTGCCCTGGCGATATTCGTGGTCTTCGACCTGACTTCGCTGGACGAGGTCATCAGCAACTGGCTGTATGGCCCGAATCACGAATTCCCGTTTGGCCACAATCGCCTGTTTGAAAACCTGACCCACCGCTGGCCGCGGATCATTCCCGACCTCACGGGGGAAGCCGCGATCATCGGCTCGCTCCTGTCATTCCTCTGGCCGCTGTTGAAACCGGGGCGACACGACCGGCTTATCAGGTCGCTGGAGAGGTTGCGCATCGCCCCGCTGCTGCGCTTCACCGCCCGCCACCGGCGGGACTTCCTGTTCATCGTTGTCTCGTTCGCCGTGATCACCGGCATGATCCACTTCTTCAAAAGCCACACCAGCATCTACTGCCCGGTCGAAACGACGCTGTACGGCGGGACGATGGAGAAGAGGGAGTGGTTCGAGAATTTCAGCCTGTTCCATGAAGCCGGCGCCGGTCGCTGCTGGCCGGGTGGGCATGCCTCCGGCGGCTTCACCATGGTCGCGCTGTACTTCGTCGCGCGCCGGTATCAATGGCGCCACGCCCGCGCGATCCTGTATGCCTCGATGATTCTGGGGGCGATCTACGGCACCACGCGCGTCCTGCAAGGCTGGCATTTCATGTCGCACACGTTCTGGGCCGGGGTGATCGTGTGGATCGGTGCGCTGCTCACTGCCCTCGCCTGCTATGGCTGGCGACAGCTTGCCCCTGGGCCCGTCGAGGAGGCCAGTCCCGCGCTACGGAAGCGGTCGGTGTCCGGGCCCAACGGAGTCACCGATCTGTAAATGTGGCATGAGCGGGTCAGCCATCCAGGCGTCGATCCAGCCGCGAATCAGCGTCGCCGGCATTGGCTCGGCGATGCCGAAACCCTGGCCGATCTCACAACCGAGCTGCAACAGGCGTGACGCCTGGGCGGGGCTGTTGACGCCCTCGGCGATGACTTCGCGACCGAACGCGCTGGCCAGCCCCAGAATCGCCTGCAGGATCGAGATATCGCCGGGGGCGTCGAGCATGCCGTGAATGAACGTCTGATCGATCTTCAGTTGCGCCACCGGCAAGCGCTTCAAGTAGCTGAGGGACGAATACCCTGTGCCGAAATCGTCCAGGGCAAAGCGCACGCCCAGTTGCTCGCACGCACGCAACGTGCGCGAGACGCCTTCGACGTCTTCCAGCGCGCTGGTTTCGAGGATCTCGATCATCAGCATTTCCGGCCCGACATCAGGGTGTGCTGCGAGTCGCTCGGTCAGGTTCGCCACAAAATCAGGGTGCTGAAGTTGCCGTGCCCCGACGTTGATACTAACCGCCAGATGCAGCCCTTCCCGTTGCCAGCGCTCGATCTGGCTCAAGGCACTTTCGAGCACCCACTCACCCACCACCTCCGCCAGTGAGCTGCTTTCGATCAGCGGCAGAAAACTGCCCGGCAACAGCAATCCGCGCTCCGGATGCTCCCAGCGCAGCAGGGCTTCCGCACCGACGACCGCGCCTGTGCGCAGGTTGACCTTGGGCTGAAAATACAGGCGCAGTTCCCCCTCGCGAATGGCCTGATCGATACGGTCCAGACGCGCGTTGTGCCCACGCATCTCCTGGTCATGCTGCGCATCGAACACGTGGAAACGGTTCTTGCCCTCGAGTTTCGCCTGGTACATCGCCTGATCGGCCTGGCGCAGCAGTTGATCGGCGCTGATCTCGTTATCCTGCGGGTAGTAACTGACGCCGATGCTCGCCGACAGCGTCAGGTTCAGCGCGCCCACCTGCACCACCTCGCTGGCGGCCGTGAGCAGACGTGCAAGGATCGGCGCGCTGTCGCAGAGCTGATCAAGATCGACGATCAGCGCCACAAATTCGTCTCCCCCCAGACGCGCCAGCGTGCAGGCCTCGTTCAGGACGTTCTGCATGCGCCGGGACACGCTGGACAGTACCCGGTCCCCCACGTCATGGCCGTGCAGGTCATTGATCGCCTTGAAGCCGTCCAGGTCCAGGTAACCCAATGCCAGCCGGGTGCCGTTGCCCAAGGCATCGGCCATCGCCTGTTGCATGCGCGAGGCGAGCAGAACGCGGTTGGGCAAGTGGGTCAGCGGGTCGTAGTGGGCCACGTATTCCAGCTGCCGCTGGTAGCTGTGCAGTTCGGTGACGTCGGTGAACAGCGAGACGTAATGCTGGGTAACGCCATGGGCGTCGACGATGGCGGTAATGGTCTGTCGCGCGGCATAGGCCGAGCCGTCGCGCCGGCGGTTCCACAAGTCGCCCTGCCAGTAATGCTCGGTCAGCAGGCTGCGCCAGAGGCTGACGTACTCGGCACGCGGGGTCATGCCGGAGGCAAGAAAGCGCGGGTTCTTGCCCGTCGACTCATCGCGTTCATAGCCGGTGATGGTGGTGAACGCGTCGTTGACCTCGATGATCGCGCCGGTCGGGTCAGTGATCATGATGCCCTCGCGCGCGTGGGTGAATACGCTGGCAGCGAGGTTGAGGCGATGTTCGATCTGCCGGCGCGCGGTGAGGTCGGTCAGGGTCACACGGATGCCGCTCGTCTCGCCGCCGTGGCGCACGCAGTTCAGCCGGGCCTGCCAGTGCGTGCCGTCGGTGCGCTCCAGGCTGAGATCGCACTCCTCCGCTTGCCCTGTGCGACAGACTCGGGCGAATACCTGCTGCCAGTGGTCGCGGTCCCGGCTGACGACGCGGCCGGCAAAGCGCCGTTGCAACAGGCGGTGGCGCGGGTAGGTCAGCAGCGTCTCGCCGGTGCGGTTGACGGCTTCAATGACCCCTTGGCGCGTCAGCGTGAGGTAACCCACCGGCGCGTTTTCGTACAAATCCAGGTAGAGGTCGCGGGAGGCCTCGAGGGCGGACTGGGCAACGCGCAGTTCCTCGTTCTGCATCTGCAACTCGGCCTGGTGCAATTGCAGGTCATGCAGCAGCCGGGCGTTGTCGTCCGGGTCCGGGATGTCGGGAGGGTTCGCCGGATGAACGATATGGGGCTCGAAAGGCGGGGGTTTCATGGTCGTCCCGCACCTCAGGCGTGTGAAGTGTCAGGCTGCATCGCCAGAAGAATCAGGTGCGGCCGCGTGGCATCTCCCACCACCCGACGGGCATTCAGGGTGATCGCTCGCGGGCCTGCATCGGTCAGTTCATGCTCCACGACGAAGCCATCGAAGCTGGTGTCGTTTTCCAGCAGGGTGCCGAGCTTTTGCCGCAGCGCCGGGATGTCCCACAGGCGATTGTTGAGTTCAAAAAGTGTGCGACCGGTGGTCAAGGGCACAGTGGTCGGGAACGTGCGGTAATAGGAGCGACTGGCGGACACAACGCACAAGTTTTCGTCCAGCACCAGCAGCGGCTCGATGACCGTGTCGACGATGGCTTCGGCCAACTCGCGCGCCGCCTGCACGGCCTTCTGGTTGGCGATGCGGCTGTTGATGTCGTGAAAGGTCATGACCACGCCGTCAATGACGTTGTCCAGCGTGCGGTACGGTGCCAGCCGCGCCAGGAACCAGTTGCCCGACACAGTGCACAGTTCGATCTCTTGCGGGATCAACATGTCGAGCACCTCCTGTGCGGGGACCAGCAGGTCCATGGAGTGAATGTACGAAGAGATATCGGCCAGTGGCCGCCCCACATCCTTGGGGATCAGGCGGTAGATCTTCACGGCGTCGCGCGTGAAGCGGCGAATGATCAGCTTTGTGTCAAGAAATATAGTCCCGATATTGATGCTGTCGAGGAGGTTCTTCATGTCATTTTGCATGTCGCCGAGCTGTTCGATCTTCGTTTGCAGCTCGGCATTGACCGTGACCAGCTCCTCGTTGACCGATTGCATCTCTTCACGGGAGGTTTCCAGCTCCTCGTTGGACGACTGCAATTCTTCGTTGGTCGATTGCATCTCTTCGTTGGCCGCGCCCAGCTCCTCGTTCAGGTGCTGCAACTCATCAATGGTCGCCTGCAGGTTCTCCCGCGTGTACGCCAGGTCGTGCTCCAGCAGCCTGACCCGATCGGGCGCCAGATGTGCGGCGGTATCCGGTACCGCGTCGGGCGGAATGTCCGCGCCGCTGGCCGGTTCCTGGAACGTGATCAGGAGCAACTGCTCGCCCTGAGCCGTGTTGCCCATCCGGCGCACGCTGAGGCTGACCCAGCGCGTCGCGCCGTCACCGCTTACCGGCAGCGGCCGGGTGGCAGTCGGCTCGGCGCTGAGGGCGGCACGCTGCACCGCACTGCGCAGGTCCAGCTGCAGGCCTTCGCGGGCCATTTCGACGACGTTGAGGCTGGGTTGCCCCGGCGCAGGGCGCAGGTAGCGGCCAGTGTCGCCGTGGACATACAGAATGTTGCCGGTCAGATCAGTGACCACCGAGGCAGGGCCAAAGTCCTGCAGCAGCGCCCGACGGGTCAGTTCGGCAATGTTGGTTTCCTTGATCATGGTCGCGGGGCGGTCCGGGGGTCGGCTGATGGGGCTGGGCAGCCACGACAGCGTGCTGTCCATCGGCATGGATTTAGGGGTTCGGGTCTTCACGGCCCGGTAGAACTTCCATTTGCGCTGCAACGGCGTGAACAGTGTGGCATGCCCGCCGATGCTCTCGGAAGGCGAGAGAAACAGCACGCCGTCAGGCGTGAGCGCGTAATGAAAGGTCGGGATCAGGCGGTTCTGCAGCGCATGCCCCAGGTAGATCATCAGGTTGCGGCAGCACAGCAGATCGATACGGGTGAAGGGCGGATCCTTGATCACGTTCTGCACCGCGAACACGATCATCTCGCGGATTTCCTTCTTCACCCGGTAACCGCCTTCGACGCGACTGAAATAGCGCTCCAGGCGCTCGGCGCCGACGTCACGGGCGACGGAAAGCGGGTAGAACCCGGCGCGGGCGATGCTGATGGCATCGGCGTCCAGGTCGGTGGCGAACACCTGAATCCCCGGCGCCACCCCGGCAGCCTGACCCTGCGGATGCAGGAGCTCGTACAGAACGATGGCCACCGAGTAGGCCTCTTCACCCGTGGCGCAACCGGCAATCCACACCCGCAGCGGCTCATCGCCAGCCTTGGCGTCGATCATCGGCTGGAGGATCTGCCGCTGCATGACCGTGAACGCGGCCGGGTCACGAAAGAACTGGGTGACGTTGATCAGCAATTCGCTGAACAGCGACTTGCATTCCTCCGCCGAGCCCTGCAGCAGCCTCAGGTAGTCGACCTGACTGGCGAGGTTCATGATCTGCAGCCGTCGCTCGATGCGCCGCGCGATGGTGCTCTTCTTGTACTGGGTGAAGTCGTGGCCGGTCATGGTGCGCAGGTGCAGCAGAATCTGCTCGATGGCGTCGCCCTGCATCGTCGACGGTGCCGGGCCGTCCGGATCCGTGCCGCCGGTCAGTACGCCGGGCATTTGCTCGACGCTCATCACATGACTGGCGTTGCCCGCCTGGATCGCGCTGTCGGGCATGCCGCTGTAGGTCGCCTCCTCCGGCCACTGCACCAGGGTTCTGCCGCCGTGATCGAGGATCGCCCGGCAGCCGGCGGTGCCGTCCGCACCGGTACCGGACAGAATCACGCCGACCGCCCTCGTCCCATGGTGCTCGGCCATTGAGGCGAAGCAGGCGTCGATGGGCAGAGGGTGACCGCGCTCGCCCTCGTAGCGGGTCAGGACCAGCGCGTCGGCCGTCACGCTCAAGCCATAGTGCGGCGGGATCACATACACGGTGTCGGCGTCGAGCGGCGCGCCATGGCTGGCCTCGACGACCCTCATGCCAGTCGAGCGGGCGAGGATTTCGGTGAGCAGGCTGGGCGTGGTCGGTGCAAGGTGCTGGATCACCAGAAAGCTCATGCCCGAATCGCTCGGCATCAGGCTCAGGAAGCGCTGCAGCACTTCCAGACCGCCCGCGGACGCGCCAAGGCCGACGAGCAGTCGGCCCTGGGGGCGGGGGTGCTGCGCGATGTCGGACACGGGATCCCTCATGTGGCAAATGGACGCGGATGATGCCCGCTGCCGGCCGGCCGGGCAATGGCGGATAGGCCGCCAGGCCTCGCCGATGAGTCGCCCCGACGGGTCGACAAGCCAGACAGGCGCCTGCATTAATGTCACACTGACGCCCGGCCTGTCCCTGATAGCGCTGTGCCATACTCTACGTATGCCGGGTCACAGCGTCGCGCGTCAATGCCGTTCATCCAGAAGCGGAAATATCTTCCCGCGCCCCCAGTCCATCCCTTTCTCTGAACCACTGTGTCGAGATGTCGCCCATGAAGTCGGACAACGTACAAATTGGCCCGCTGGATTTCCTGCTGGGCGGGGGTGAGATGGGGCGATTGATCCGGGATTTCGACTGGGCGTCGACGTCACTGGGGGATCCGGCAGCGTGGCCGCAGTCTCTGCGCTCGGCCATCAGCATCTGCCTGCACTCCAGCTTCCCGACCGCGATCTATTGGGGCAAAGACTTCTGCCTGCTGTACAACGACGCCTGGGCACCGATCCCGGCGGATCGTCACCCGGCGGTACTGGGCCACCCGGCGCGGGAGGTCTGGCCGATTATCTGGGACGTCGTCGGGCCGCAGCTCGAAGCCGCCGTCCGGGATGCCGAGGGCTTTTCGGCGTTCGACCAGCGGTTGATGATGGAGCGTGGCGGGAGCCTGGTGGAGACGTGGTGGAACTACAGTTTCACGCCGATCCGCGGGGAAAACGGGCGCATCGCGGGCATCCTCAATCAGGGCCACGAGGTCACTGACCGGATTCTCGCCGAGCGTCGCCGTACGGACCAACTCGTCCGTCAACGCAAGATGTTCGAGCAGGCGCCCGGCTTCATCACGGTGCTCCATGGCCCCGAGCACCGCTTCGAATTCGTCAACCAGTCCTACACGCGGCTGTTCGGCGAGCGCGATTACGTCGGCAAAACCATCTACGAGGCATTCCCGGAGCTCGCAGGCCAGGGCTTTTATGAGTGGCTCGACGGGGTCTACCGCACCGGCGAGCGCCTGGTTCAGCAACACACCCCGATCCAGCTCAGTCACCCGGACGCCCCGTGCGAAGTGCGCTACCTGGATTTTATCTATGAGCCGCTGCTCGATGATGCCGGCCAGGTGACGGGTATTTTCTGCGAAGGCCACGACGTCACCGAGGCGCATATCTCCCGGGCGGCGCTTGAGGCCAGTGAAGCGGCACTGCGCGAGGAAACCCGCACGCTGGAGACACTGAATCGGGTGAACGCCGAGCTGGCCCTCGACCTGGACCTAAAACGACTGGTACAGACCGTGACCGATGCCGGACGAGAGATGACCGGCGCACACATCGGCGGCTACTTTCACAACGTTGCGGGCGATCACTTCGATCTCTTTACGCTGTCTGGCGCGCCGCCCACGGAATTGGCCCGGTTGCCAGGCCCGCGGGCGAGCCCGGTGTTCGCGCCGGCGTTCCTCACCGAGGGCGTGATGCGCTCCGACGACATTTTGCCGGACCCACGCTATGGCGGCATCACGCCGCATTTCGGCTTGCCGGCCGGCCATGCGCCGGTGCGCAGCTACCTGGCAGTCTCGGTGGTGTCGCGCTCGGGGGAGGTGCTCGGCGGACTGTTCTACGGCCACTCGGAGCCGGCGCAGTTCAGCGCGCGTCACGAAGCACTGATGTCGGCGCTCGCCGCTCAGGCCGCCATCGCCATCGATAACGCGACGCTGTTCCAGCAGGTGCACAGCGCCAACGAAACCCTCGAACAGCGGGTGCTGGCCCGTACCCGGGAATTGTCTGAAGCCCACTCGGCCCTGCGCCAGGCGCAGAAGATGGAAGCCGTGGGCCAGCTCACCGGCGGCATCGCCCACGACTTCAATAACTTGCTCGCCGGGATCCTCGGCAGCCTGGAAATGATCGAGCGGCGCATCTCCAACGGCCGGGTGGACGGCCTGGACCGCTACGTCAGCGCGGCCCATGACTCGGCCAATCGCGCCGCCCAGCTCACCCAGCGGCTGCTGGCGTTTTCCCGTCGCCAGACACTCGACCCCAAGCCGACCGACGTCAACCGCCTGGTGGCGGGGATGGGTCAGCTGATCTCTTCGACCCTCGGCCCCTCCATCGGCACGCGGACGATCGCCAGCGGTGACCTGTGGCTGAGCAAGATCGACGCGCCGCAGCTGGAAAGCGCGCTGGTCAACCTCACACTCAACGCCCGCGACGCCATGCCGGAAGGCGGCGAACTCACGGTGCAGACCCGCAACGTCTCCTCAGACAGCGCCGCGGGAGTGGCCGCGCAGCTGCCCGAAGGCGACTTCGTGGAAATCAGTGTCAGCGACACCGGCATGGGGATCGCCCCGGAGATTCTCGATCGGATTTTCGACCCGTTCTTCACCACCAAACCCATCGGCCAGGGCACGGGCCTGGGGCTGTCAATGATTCACGGCTTCGTGCACCAGTCCGGCGGGACGATTCAGGCGCGTTCCACCCACGGCGCAGGCACGACGGTTTCGCTGTATTTGCCGCGTTACCTGGGAGACAGCCATTTGGCCCAAGCCCGCAGCGCACCCCAGAACCGCAGCAGTGGCGAATCCGTTCTAGTGATTGACGACGAACCCCACGTGCGGATGCTGATGTGCGACGCCCTGCGCGAGCGCGGTTATGCCGTCACCGAAGCCATGGACGGACCGTCGGGCTTGCAGATGCTGCGGTCGATGACCTCGATCGATCTGCTGGTGACCGATGTCGGGCTGCCCGGCGGCATGAATGGCCGGCAGGTCGCCGATACCGCCCGTGCGCTGCTGCCTTCGCTGAATGTGCTGTTTGTCACCGGCTACGCGGAAAATTCGGCGGTGGGCGGTGACCAGCTCGAAGCCGGAATGGCCGTGCTGCTCAAGCCTTTCGGCATGGACAGCTTCACGCGGAAGGTCAGCGACATACTCACGGCGTCACCCGCCTCGCCCCCTGCGGAGCGCGACGGCCGCGGGGTGGATGACTGATCAGTCAGCTTTTTTACACCGACCCATGGAACTCACAGGGCCGGCATGCCCCTAACCACGACGTCAGCGAACCGGCATAAGGCCCGTTCCACGAGAGGTTTAGGTTTCCATGTCTTCCAGCACCCCATCCGCCGCCATAGGCCAACCAGACGAGCAGCGCACGTCGCCGCGTCGTCTGATTTTCATCTCGGTCCTTGTCGCCACCATGGGCGCACTCGCTTTCGGTTACGACACGGGCATCATCGCGGGCGCTCTGCCCTTCATGACCTTGCCCCTCGATCAGGGCGGTCTTGGCCTGAACCCGGTCAGCGAAGGGCTGATTACCGCGTCGCTGATCGTCGGCGCCGCCTTCGGCTCACTGGCCAGCGGCTACCTCTCCGACCGTTTTGGCCGACGCGTGACCCTGCGCATGCTGTCGCTGTTGTTCATCGTCGGTGCACTCGGCACGGCCACGGCGCCCTCGGTGCCGTTCATGGTCGCCGCGCGTTTTCTGCTGGGTATCGCGGTTGGCGGGGGCTCGGCGACGGTGCCGGTGTTCATCGCCGAGATCGCAGGGCCTTCTCGTCGCGCCCGACTGGTCAGCCGCAACGAGCTGATGATCGTCAGCGGCCAGTTGCTGGCCTACGTGCTCAGCGCCGTGCTCGCGGCGTTGCTGCACACCCCCGGTATCTGGCGCTACATGCTGGCCATCGCGATGGTCCCGGGCGTGTTGCTGCTGATCGGTACGTTCTTCGTGCCGCCGTCGCCGCGCTGGCTGGCCTCCAAAGGCCGCTTCGATGAAGCGCAAGAAGTGCTCGAACAACTGCGTGACACCAAAGACGCCGCCAAGCGCGAAGTCGAGGAAATGAAAGCCCAGGAAAAAGAAGCCCACAAGCGCGTCGCCGCTCGCGATCTGCTGCGTCAGCCGTGGGTGTTGAAGCTGTTGCTGATCGGTGTCGGGCTGGGCTTTACCGCGCAGTTCACCGGCGTCAACGCGTTCATGTATTACACGCCGATCATCCTCAAACACACCGGCATGGGCACCAACGCTGCACTGACCGCGACCATCGGCAACGGCATCGTGTCGGTCATCGCCACGCTGCTGGGGATCTGGGCCATCGGCCGTTACGGGCGTCGTCACCTGCTGATGACCGGTCTGGTCATCGTGATCATGATGCAGGCGGCGCTGGGTTGCGTGCTGATGTTCATGCCGCAGAACCTGACCCAGAGCTATGCCGCGCTGGCGTGCATTCTGGTGTTCCTGCTGTTCATGCAGATGTGCATCTCGCCGGTCTACTGGCTGCTGATGTCCGAGCTGTTCCCGATGCAGGTGCGCGGGCTGCTGACTGGCACCGCAGTGTCGATGCAGTGGCTATTCAACGCCACGGTCGCGTTCCTCTTCCCGATCGCGGTGGACACGATCGGCAACCCGACCTTCTTCGTGTTTGCGGCGATCAACATCGGCTCGCTTATCTTCGTCTTCCTGTGCCTGCCGGAAACCAAGGGCAAGTCCCTGGAGCAGATCGAAAAGCACATGAAGAAGGAGCTTTGAGGCGAGGTTTCAGATCCCGGGCCTTGCGTCCGGGTCTTTGAAACCAAGGGGCTGGGACTGCGCAGGGTCAGCCGAGCAATTCGGTGATCCAGCGCACTTGCTGCGCGGTGTCGTGCAACGTGTGTTCCGAGACTCCCTGCCGCGCCCGCTGCAAGCTGACCAGGCTGCGTTGCTTGTTACGCAGCCGCCGCTGCCATTTGTCGATGAACGCCGGGCTGCGTTCGAGCATCAACAGCGGGCCGAAGTATAGGGCTTCAGGGCTGTAGACCACCGGTCCGCTGGGTTCGGCGACGATGATTTCGTAGTCGAAGCGGTTCTCCCGCAGCACGTCCTCGTGGACGATGCGATAACCGTTGTCCATCAGCCACTGGCGCAGCTCAGGCTCGCCGCCGTTGGGTTGCAGAATCAGCCGCTCACTTCCGTTGAGCCGCGCTTTGCCGGCCTCAAAAATGTCTCGAATCGTCTCGCCCCCCATGCCGCAGAGGCTGATCGCAGTGATGCCGTCGTCCGCTTCAATCGCTGCAAGGCCGTCAGCCAGACGCACGCGAATGTGCGCCTCGAAACCGTTCTCGCGCACCGTCCGTTGTGCGGCGCTGAACGGCGTCGTCGCCACCTCCCCCGCCACAGCCATCGTAATGAGGCCACGGCGCATCAACGCCACCGGCAGGTAGGCGTGATCGGAGCCGATGTCGGCCAGTCGCGCGCCGGCAGGCACCAGCGCAGCTACGCGCTCCAGGCGCCTGGACAATGTGTGTTCGTTCAACCTTGCCGCCCCTTCTCGCTACGCCCCGGCACGACCTGCCGAAACGGGGCGTGAGTCTGTCGGGCGGTGGCGAGGATTTCAACTGCGGTGAGGCATGGCCGGCGGATTGAGCGTCGGGTACTAAGGCAGCTTGGCGATGACCTTGATCTCGAAATCGAAGCCATACAGCCAGGTCACGCCCACGGCCGTAATGGTCGGATGCGGCGCCTCGCCCCAGAACTCCGGCACCACTTCCCAGGCGGTTTCGAAGGTCGACTGCGGATCGACCATGAACACGGTGACGTCAATCACGTCATCGAAGGTGCAGCCGGCGGCGTTGAGAATGGCATTGAGGTGAGTGAAGGCCAGGCGGACCTGGGCGCGCAGATCGGGTTCGGGCGAGCCATCTTCGCGGCTGCCGACCTGCCCCGAGACAAACAGCAAGCCGGCGGATTTGATTGCCGGCGAGTAGCGATTGCGCTCGTACAGCGCGCGGCGGCCAGGGGGGAATACAACGTCACGAACAGTCATGGGCTTTCTCCTTCAGCGGAGCGGGAGGCTCCGTGGTTTCGGTGGGCAGACTGTAGGGCCGCGGATTCGCTGGATAAACCAGCAGCGTTGATCAAGACTGTTTGCTTTCCCCAAACAATCAGGTGGCGCGATGGACCGTTTCGACGCGATGCAGGCGTTCGTTCGAGTCGTGGAAACCGGCAGCTTCACCAAGGCCGCCGGTACCTTGCACATGAGCAAGACCACGGTGACGCAATTGGTGCAGCAGCTCGAAGCGCGGCTGCGGGTCAAGCTGCTCAACCGCACCACGCGCAAGGTCAATGTCACGGCCGACGGCGCGGTGTTCTACGAACGTGCGCTGCGCGTGCTGGCTGATCTGGACGACGCCGAAACCGGTCTGTCCGCTGCCTCCGCTGCGCCACGAGGGCGTTTGCGTGTGGACGTGCCCAGTCCGTTCGCGCGCATGGTGCTGATCCCGGCGCTGCCGGACTTCAACGCACGCTACCCCGACATCCAGATCGACCTGGGCGTGAGCGACCGCATGATCGATCTCATCGGCGAGAACGTCGACTGCGTGGTGCGCGGCGGCGAGCTGACCGACCAATCGCTGATGGCCCGGCACATCACCGACCTGAAGCTGGGCGTCTACGCGTCGCCGGCGTATCTGCAGCGCGCGGGCACCCCGGATCACCCCCGTGAGCTCGAAGACCCGCAGCACCGCATCGTCGGTTATCGCTGGGCGCGCACCGGGCAGCTGTTCCCGATGGTGCTGCAACGGGACGGCGAAAGGGTTCAGGTGCAAAGCCGCTACCTGCTCACGGTGGACGACGGCAACGCGTACCTCGCGGCAGGCCTTGCCGGCATGGGTGCCCTCTGGCTGCCGCAGTACATGGCCGAGCCGTCCTTGCGCAGTGGTGAATTAGTGTCGCTGTTCAAAGACTGGCAGCTGGAATCGATGCCGATGTACGTGGCCTTCCCGCCCAACCGGCACATCAGCATCAAGCTGCGGGTGTTCATCGACTGGGTTGTGGAGTTGATGAGCGACAGGTACAAAAGCCCATCTCCCGTGACGATCAAACAAGGATAAAGACACGATGGACCAAGTGATCAGCTACCGAGAAGCCACGGTCGAGGATGTGGCGACGATCTGCGAATTGGGGCAGCTACTCAACGCCATTCACCACGCTGAGCGGCCCGATATCTACACGGCTGAGACACTGGATTACACGCGCGACGCCCCTCACTGGATGAGCTTTTTGAACAATCCGGAGCAGGTTATTTTCCTGGCGTTTGTCGGCGACCGGGCGGCAGGGTTTGTCAGCGCGGGAATGTTTTCAGCCGGCGGGCCATTGATGCAGCCGATGGCGTTTGCGCGGATCGGCTCGGTGTGCGTGGCCAAGGTTTTCTGGGGCAAAGGCTTGGGCCGTGGGCTGATTGAGCGAGTGCAAGGGTGGGCGCAGGAGCGCGGCGCGCGGGACATTCGCCTGTCGGTGTGGGACTTCAACACCCATGCGCGGCGGCTGTATGAAGAGCTCGGGTTCGAGACGCGGGCGTTTGAGATGGGCATGCGCCTGACATGAGTGCCGTTCATCGCTGCCGCCCGACCTCTTGTAGACGACCGGTCAGTTTTGTCTTAAGGTGCTGCGCATTATGAAGAAACCCAACCTGGAAATGCGCCAACACATCATCGACGTCGCCAAGTCGCTGATGACCCACAAGGGCTACACCGCCGTGGGCCTGGCTGAAGTGGTGAGCGCGGCGGGCGTGCCCAAGGGCTCGTTTTACTATTACTTCAAATCGAAGGAAGAGTTCGGCGCCGCGTTGCTCGATGAGTACTTCTCCGAGTACCTGGGCCGCGTCGACACCGTCATGACGCGATCAGGCAGCGGCGCTGAAAAGCTGCTGGCCTACTTCGACTACTGGATCGAAACCCAGGGCACCGATCATCCGGAAGGCAAATGCCTGGTGGTCAAGCTGGGTCCGGAAGTCTGCGACCTGTCCGAAGACATGCGCAGGGTGCTGGAGGCTGGCACGGCGAAGATCATCAAGCGCATCACCGCCTGCGTCGACATGGGCGTGGCAGACGGCAGTCTGCACATCGAAGAAGGCAGCGAAGCCTTCGCCGAAACCCTGTACCAACTGTGGCTGGGCTCTTCCCTTTTGGTGAAGGTGAACAAGTCCACTACGTCCTTCGACACGGCCATGCGCATGACCCAACGCCTGCTGCGGTAGCAGGCGCTTTTTTTTCAAAGATTGGTAGACGACCGGTCAAATATGCGAGTAATTCTCAATGATTGATATCAGTAATAGCACCGACTTGTTTTCCCCCGTGCAGATGGGCGCCATCGAAATGGCCAACCGCATCGTCATGGCCCCCGTCACCCGCAGCCGCTATGAAGAAGACGGCGTGCCCGGTGAACTGCACGCCACCTACTACGCCCAGCGCGCCACCGCCGGGATGATCGTGGCCGAAGCCACCAACATCTCGGCCCAGGGCCGCGGCTATGCGGCGACACCCGGGATCTGGAGCGACGCGCAGGTCGCCGGCTGGCGTAAAGTCACCGACGCCGTGCACGCCGCCGGCGGCAAGATCGTCAGCCAGCTCTGGCATGTGGGCCGGTTCTCCAGCGTCGACCTGCAGCCCAACGGCGAAGCCCCGGTCGCGCCGTCCGCCATTCAGGCCGAGGGCAACACCTACACCGTCAACGGCTTCGCCCCGGTGTCGATGCCCCGTGCACTGGAGACCGACGAAATCCCCGGCATCATCGAGCAGTACAAGCACGCGGCCGAGAACGCCAAGCGCGCAGGGTTCGACGGCGTCGAGGTCCACTCGGCGAACAGCTACCTGCTCGACCAGTTCCTGCGCGACTCCACCAATCACCGCACCGATCAATATGGCGGCTCCATCGAAAACCGCGCGCGGCTGACGCTGGAGGTCACCCAGGCGATCGTTGATATCTGGGGCCACGATCGCGTGGGCATTCGCCTGTCGCCGGTCACGCCGGACGCAGGCAACACGCCGCCGGACAGCAACGTCATGGCGTTGCACGGTTACCTGATTCAGCAATTGAACCGCTTCAATCTGGCGTATCTGCACTTTGTCGAAGGCGCGACCGCCACTTCCCGGGAAGTGCCGGAAGGCGTCGACATGGATGCGCTGAGTGCCCAGTTCAACGGGCCGTTCATTGGCAACAACAACTACGACCTGGACATGGCCGTCGAGCGCCGCGCCCAGGGCAAGATCGACGCCGTCGCGTTCGGTCGTCTGTTCATCTCCAACCCGGACCTGGTCGCGCGTCTGCGCCACGGTGCCGAACTGACCATCGCTCCGCGCGAAAGCTATTACGGCGGCGGCGCCAAGGGCTACACCGACTGGCCGCTGGGCACTTACTAGACAGCGCTGGTAAACCGCACCGCTTTCAGACACCGCATTCACTAACGGCTGAACGGCAAGGCTTTCCCAGGAAAGCCGACGCTGCCCGCACGCCTTGAATTTGAGGAAACATCATCATGAATTATCTGGACAAGAAAACCGCCATCGTCACCGGCGCGTCATCAGGGATCGGTGCTGCAACCGCCCGAGCATTGGCCGCCCAAGGGGTTAACGTTGTGGCTGCTGCGCTGGATGAGAAAGGCCTCGCCGCGTTGGTCAGCGAACTCCGCGGAGCGGGCTTTGAGGCGTCCAGCTTCGTCACCGACGTGACCGACGCTGAACAGACTCGCGCACTGGCGCAGTTCGCCAAAGACACTTACGGCTCCGTCGACATCCTCGTCAACAACGCCGGCCTGATGCTGTTCTCCCACTGGGTTGACCTCGTGACCCAGGACTGGAACGCCATGATCGACGTCAACATCAAGGGTTACCTGAACACCATCGCCGCCGCCCTGCCCTTCATGCTCGAACAGAAATCCGGGCAGATCCTCAACATGGATTCGGTGGCCGGGCATCAAGTCGGCCCCGGCGCCGGCGTCTACAGCGCGACCAAATTCTTCGTGCAGGCCATGACCGAATCCATGCGCAAGGAACTGGGTGTGCACCACGGCATCCGCGTCAACACCGTCAGCCCGGGCGTCATCAACACCGGCTGGGCCGACAAAGTCACCGACCCCGCCGGCCGCAAAGCCGCACAGGCGCTCAACGAAATTGCCATCGCGCCAGAAGACATCAGCCGCGCCGTCATCTACGCGCTGAATCAGCCGGCCTACGTCACCGTCAACGACCTGATCATTTCACCCACCCGACAGGACTGGTGATTGCGCGGCTGTTGCTGCTCGACGCTTTGCCCTATCGAACTTAAAACCTGGAGTACACAGACATGAGCAAGAACATCAAAGCTGTTGCCACCCACGACTACAACGCCGTGATCGACACCGCCAGCCGCTATGTTGAAGGCCTGCGCGAAGGCAGTGTTGCGACGATCAAGCAGGCCTTTCATGAAGAAGCGGTGATGTACGGTTTTACCAACGGCCAACTGCTGGGCGGGCCGATTAGCAACTTGTATGACTTTGTCGAGAGCAACGGCAAGGCGGCTGACATCACGACTCGGCTGGATGTGTTGGCGATTACGCCGACCACGGCAGTGGTGCGGGTGGATATGGAGAAGGATGCGATCGGCGCGGATTACAACGACTACCTGACGTTGATCAAGATCGATGGGGACTGGAAGGTGATTGCGAAGGTTTATCACCAGTTTGAGGGGTAGGTTTTACAGCGACTGTTTTGGACGTAGGCCTCGGGGTTTCGATCTCGGGGCTTGCGGGCCGGGTTCTAGCGGCTGGGTATTGAGCGTGTTTTGAGTCGTGGCGGTGGTTATTTTTGGAGTAAGACGTGATGGTTTTAGTTGAGTACAGCGCCGGTTTGCCGTGCAGTGCGGATCAGGCGTGGAAGGTGCTGCGGGCGTTTGGCGGGATCGCGGACTGGCATCCGGCGATTGTGAAGAGTCGTCTTGAGGATGAGGCTGGGGGTTTGCGGGTGGGTGCGATCAGGCGGCTGGCGCTTGCGGACGGTGCGGTGTTGCGGGAGCGGTTGATCGAGTTTGATGATGGGCTCAGGGGGTTGGCTTATGTGTTTGAGGAGTCGCCGTTGCCGGTGGATGGGTATCGGGCACAGGTTCGGGTGGATGAGGTTGCGGGATTGGTGAAGCAGTGTGTTGTGCGCTGGAGCGTGCGGTTTGAGGTGCGGGAGGCTGGGACGGAGGCGGAATTTGAGGAGCTGGTCAGGAGGTTGATTGCGGAGGGGCATGAGGGTTTGCAGGGGGTTGTTCGGGGTTGATGGTGGGCGTCTGAGATTGAATTGGGCGATGGGCACGCCAACGCCCGACCGAGGCACGGCGCGCCGGGTTTGGACGCCCGTTGGGGATCAAGTGAGACTGGCCAGGCAGACTCCTGACTAATGGCGCAGGGAAGCAAGCCAGTTGAACAGCCTGCCCAGCCACCAGCGGCTGCGTGCTTCGCGTATTTCATCAATCTGCATGAACGTGTAAGGCGTGAGCCTGCTCTTTTCTCTCTTGCGCAGTGTGCGTAACCCCCTGATACGGTCGCGAGCGTGGATCAGCATGCAAACGGTGGCAAACAGGAAAATCAGAATGACCAAAATGCCCGTGGTGAACGGCGTGACTGATTTAATCACTGCACCTGCGGCCAAGGTCCCAACACCGGCAATCAACCCTTCCGCTCCCGCGGATGTGGAAGATACGGAAAATGAAACCCTGTTATCGGATACGTCGAACGCGAACCCTCGAGAAGGCGTTAGATAAAGGCCAGCATACAACGTCGCGATGAAACCCAATATCAACCCGGCGGTTATACGTCCCTCAGTCGGAGAAACTCCCAAGTCATCCGTGACCACGGTGTAACTGACCCACGCGGGGGCAAGGGCCAAGAGAAAAATCATCAGAGTGAAGTAACTCAGGGCGAATGTCGTATAACGCTCACACCAATATCTCATGTACAGCGTATAACCTGAGAGCAAGAAAAACAGCAGCCCATACACCCATCCGTCTGTGGCTGAGCGCCAGAGACCAACGACACCCAAGCCCATGGCAACTATGAAAAGCATCCGTGTCAGGGCGTTAACGGTTCGTGCGTCAGGATCGTAGATAGTGGACATTTAGACGCTAGCTCCTTGCATGTGGTACCGGTGTGCGTGTACCTATCGCACATCGCGCGGCGGGCTAACCTTCCCACACCCACTCCAATGATTTTTTTCTCCGATGCGGATACACAGAGCCATCATAACCAGCGGCCTATGAATGAGGCAGCACGCCGTGCGCGTATCCTCTCCACCTCCATGAACGTGTAGCTCACCCGCTCCTTGATTTCCTGCTCTTTCAAACGGCGAAGAGACGAAATACTGACCCGATGATAAAAGAGCATGAAAACCGAGATTGCGAAAAATACACAGGCAAGCAATAAAGCGGGAGAGTCGTAGGAATGGACCATAGGGTAGATCATGCTCGACAGTGCCGCCCCTATTCCGCCCTGCAGCGACTGGTTTCGGAAAGGAGGTGCGGTCACCTCGACCCGATTTCCCCGGGCAACCAGTACCGTCGTTCGGCTTCTCCACCTATACAGCGCTAGGTAAATGACGAATGCGATGAGCAGTGGAATGCATGCCAACGAAAGTGATGTGACGGGTCCTAAGTTCAACTGTTTATACGCTGCGATCAATACCAGAAGAAATGTAAAACCTGGGGCGAAGCCGAGATTCAGAAAAAGCCTGAGATTGGCATATCGGGTGAATTTTTCGGTGCGGTAAGCGCAATCGAAACACCACCAACTCAGCCACACCACCGCCGCACACATGGGGAACAATAAAAGGCTGGGCAAAATACCTGCAGAAAACACCGCTTGCATCGTGAACAACAGCCAGGTGCTGAAGATGATGGACATGAAACGGTGTGGATCTGTGTCAAACATCGGCTATTCCCTACTGTTTATTTGAGCGTCACTGGGCGACCCATTCACTCACTGATGAAGAACCGAGCCCGGCACCTCAAGCCTGCAGTCTACTGCTGAGGGTGCGAGTTTTGGGCGTGTTCGACCAGCAGACTGTTGTCGACGCGGTTGAGGATCTGCGGAAGCTGATCCAGCAGAAGCTTACGTCCGGTAGTCATTCGGACAGGATTGCCGAGCAGGCCGCCAGTGACTTTGGGGGCTATCGACAAAATTGCGAAACGCATGCTGGCGTCACCAACCACGAAGGGAGTGCAGAGAATGGCGACCTTCAAACCTATAATGCCAATCTTGTAGATGCCTACCAGACCCTTAGCGCCATCGGTCAACATCAGAATGTTGACGTTGTAGCTCAATCAATTTTATACCGCATCGTTGACCAGTAATTGGTCGGTTTAGTGCCGATCAAATTGCTGGCGCTAATATTTACAACCCATAAATACTATCAGCTTCCTTATTCATAGTTAACGACCCTAAAGCTCCCAAATCCAAGCTATAGACTTCATCCTCTCCTTTTAAACTTAAAAAATATCCTAAATCTCCATCCTGGCCGATTAGAAAATAGCCAGACTCATAGAACTGCACTTCATACGCTGCATTTCTTTCAAGCAACTCTGCACAACCATAAAGATATACCTGACCTCCTGACACAAGCTTCAGCTCATAAACATCATCCCCCTGTATCACTTCAGCAGAGAACTTTTTATAATTTTCGGCAAGCTTACCCCCAAGACCAACTTCAATTTCTTTGAGTTTTTTCAGCAACTGACTTTCGCCCATATTCAAAGCCCTCATTCGGGAGTTAACAATTAGATATCAAAAAAACGATTTTCTATATTTTTCGCTCGAAAAACATCAAAATACTTATCCGCTTCCTCCAGTTCTTTTCCACCAGAGATATTTCGATTTGTAGGTCGCGTCGATGATGGTGTGCGGCAGACCCTCTTCGCTATTGAGGTACTCGGTCTTCTGGCCCAGCGGATCAATTTCAGCGATCAGATTGCCCTTATCGTCGTAACGCGCCTTCCAGACGCTGCCGTCCGGGAAGGCCGTTTCCGTGATCAAGGTGGTACTGAGGTGGTAGCTATAGGTAATGCTTCGACCGAGCGGGTCAGTCTCTTCGATCAGGCGCGAAAAATCATCGTACTTGAATGTCAGACGATTCCCGTCCGGCAGACTGATGCCGGTCGTGTTGCCCGCTTCATCCAGATCGATGCCGTAACGTTCGCCGCCAAAGTCGCGGCTGGCAATGACCCGTTTGTCCTCGTTGTACTGCACTTCGAGCTCGCGGCCGAGGACGTCGACGGCCCAGGACGTTCTGTTCTTGAAGTCGTAGCGAAAATGAAAGTGTTCGCCATCACTGGTCCAGTGCTCGACCACCCGCGGCTGGCCATCAATGGTTTCCCAGCGGTAGTTGCAGCTCAAACCCAATGCGTTGCTGTGGCTGACCATCACGCCTTCGGCGTAGCTGAACCGGCGCATGCAATCGCCATTGCGATTGATCACTTCGATGAGCTGGCCGTTGTCGTCGTAGCGGTACTGGACGAGGGTTTCAACGGCCAGGTTGTCGACGATACGTTTGACGTCGCTCAGGCGGCCCAGCGGGTTGTCGTAATGCAGGTGGATCCGCACACCGCCCGGCGCGCTGATGTCGGTGAGCGTGCCTTCGACCGTGCGCGTGAAATGCAGGTAATGATCGAGCGCATTTTCCAGACGCTGCAACGGCACCGAAGTGTTGTCGTCCGACACTTCGCCGAAGTAGAAAAACACGTTGTCCAGGGTTTGCAGCAGGTAGTGGCCACCGAGGGTGCGTACCAGATGAATCTGCTCGTAGGGGTTGTAGATGCGCTCGCCGGGCTCGATGTCGACAAAGGGCACGCTGCGGCCCTGGTTGTCGGTGAGGTAAACGAAGCTTCCGCTGCGGCGCAGGCTCTGCTCCCACGGCAAGACCCAGCCCTGGCCCAGCACGCTGTCGACGGTCAGGTCGCTGGCGTAGAAGCGCGACCATTCAATCGGCATCAGGCCTGGCAGTACGAAGTCGGTTTCGCCTGAGTCCAGCAACAGCTTGCGGCCTGCTTTGAGATCGACGGGATTGCCAACCTGCCCCGAAGACTGTCCCGAGCGCAGGCCAGTCCGAGAGCTGGCTGCGAGATAGCTGCCTTCGCTTGGAATTGCCGCATCCTGACATCCGGTGAGTGGCTATCTGAAATCTAAGCGCACCGACGCTATGAGCCTAACTAGTCGGTCCGCGTAGGCGCAATAATCCTCCTTTGGCAATACCCCATGAACCGCAGCTACGCCAACTTGGCGTTAGGGCTCTTCGATCACATATTCCAAGTGTCAAAAGATAATGGCCGCGGTAAGCGTAGCCCGAATAGTTAAAGCTCCGCTATTGAGGTGCGAACAGTGTCGCAGAAAAACGCTTCAAAACTTTCGTACATAACTTCTTTGGCACCATCTCGCTTAAAAGACAGCTCCGTCAATACTACTAGCGCCTCGCCCGACGGGCTAAGCTGAGAAGTATCGATAGAGAATAAAGGACCGTAGCCCGATGCCTTGACTACGATCATTTTTGAATCCGCATCTCCCGCATCTCGAGCATCCTTTGTTGCAAAAAAAACGCAGGGGACCTCCGCAGCTGTGAGCCCGCTTTTGGTAATACCATAATATGTGTTACCACCAAAAGATAACGCCCCAAATTTTTTGAGAAACAGCTTATAGGAGGGAGGAAACTCAATCCCTAATGCTTTTTCAAACTCAGCTATAATTTCATCGCTCGCGCCTCCGGCAAATGCAGACTCGTCACTGCTCAAGTTCATTTCGTTTTCAATAACATCAATATAAGTCATGATCACCTCTCAATTGCCCTCGTATAAGCCTATATACTTGAGGCCATTGTAGGTCTGCTTGTAAGGAGTAGGCACAGTTATTCCACCGTCGGAATACCAAAACATGGCATTGGCTGTATGCACGCCCAAGTCAAAGCATTTGGCCTTCACGTTTTCTAGCTGAAACGGGTCAATGGCAGACTCTTGGAGTAGAACATCCAACTCGACCTCTTTATCTTTCCTAGGAATGATACCAATAAAATCTTCGTCATACCGCGTCTGCCCGATATCCCTGCAAAATCCGCAAACTTTGTACGACGGCTCATCCAGCTCGGAGTTATAGTCCAGCTCAAAATATTTCTGATACTCCGACTCCGGCTCGATGTTAGTACCCATCCATAAATGCACTTTGCCGTACCGCTCAATATCGTATTCATCCACCTAGCACACTCCCAATTTCAGATGTAGATTCTCTCGGCCTAATAACCCGATGTGATCTTGTGATATAAACCGCCCTACCTCCGGATCGTAGTACAGGGACATGTTGTAGTGCAGCCCCGTTTCGTTGTCAAAGTATTGACCCTGAAACCGCAGGTTCTGCGCAACCACGCTAACGGCAAGCGTTTCGACTTCACCCCACGTTTTATACGTCGCTTGCCAAACAATCTGGCCTTCGACATCTGTCATCTCAAGCGGCGTGCCGATCTGATCGGTGTGGAAGTAGTTAAGCTTCTGCTCCGCCTCACCTTCGTTTTGGTCGACTCGTGCTAGCGGCGCGTAGCTGCCTGGCTCGTAAATATAGAGGCTACTCTGCGCCGGGGTTTCCTCACGCAGCATTCGCAGGCCTTGCCAGAGGAAGTGCTTGTGCTCGGTTCACCCTTCAACCTCGGACGTCTTGCCAACGCTACGACCCAGGCTGTCAATACCGGTACGTACCGACGGTGTGCACCTGGCTGTTAACCATCGTCTCTGCACGAACAAGACGGTTTTCGCAATCGTAGATGAACGTTTGCAGCTTGGTTAACCCTGACCGTTTTTCAATCACATTGCCCCACGCGTCGTAGGTATATTCCTGGTCGCGCCATTGCTTGATCCGGTTGTCTTTGACCTGATCAAACTGGCTGGTGTTGAAGTTCAGGCGATTGGCCGTAGCATCGTAGCGGAACTCTTCGCAAGAAGATTAGGCAAATTTTTTAAAGATCGAAGATGAGATCTGATAGCAATTTATTTATACTTAATTATATATCATCAAGACCCGCCCACGGATCATACCTGTAAGCTTCATCCACTTCTAAAAATGAAATACCCTTTAGCCCAGTTGCTGCCAATCTGAATTGCTCACTACAAAACAATTCCAGCGTTTCTTGACAGCGAAAAATATCACTCTCCACATCTTCAGAAACTACAAAAGAATCAATACTGTCAATACTAACTGCGCCAGGATAGAGCGGGCTTTCTACAATACGTCCAGTCTCGATATCTTTTGATACTTCATAGACAGAGCGAGGCTTGTCGAGAGCGGATAAACTTTCACCTGGAAGAAATATAAAAAACTCATCCTTTCGGGTTTCCCCGCCAAACGAAATTTCAAGAGGAATAGCTCTGTAGTTAGCGTCCAATGCGTCACAGACATCTAGAAATTTTCGCGAAACATAAGGGGCACTAACTTGATAAAAATCAAAATTTAACTCCTCAAGCTTTATATCCAAGGCAGAAAGCTCAATCCTATATTCCTTCTTAATATCTAACCTTTCAGGATGCAATTGATAAGGAGACCATTCAAATTTATCATGATTAAAAAAGCCCCCTAAACTCGCAGGACAACCTTCATCTGCCGAGTTGTACTGCATGACATAGTATTTCTTTTCATCTAGTTTCATAGCAAACGCCCCGTAATCGCATCTACAACAAATTTATTAGATTCAAGCCCTGATCTTGCGAAATTTTGGATCTTTCCGACACCCAAAACCAACTGAGTATCAGATAGTTTCCCAGCCTCAAACAAGTCATTTAGCTTAGTAACCTTTGATTCTATGACATTCGTATATTGACCGTGATTAGACCAATGCCCTGGAAGGTCGATACGTTCCGTCAGAGTTTTGCTGCCTGGCAAGAAGATTCCGTTCGATGCTGCATCGCCGTCGAAGCCCATAGTTTTTAGCTTGTCAAACATTCTTGCATACTGTGGATTTTTCAGAACTTCTTCAGGAATTAGATGATGGTTGGCCATACCATCTCCGCTTCTTGCGCCCATATTTTGGCCCAATTTGGTGGAGCACCATCCTAGCGGGTCAACCCCTAGAATAGGATTAACAGCGTACAGGTAAATATTCAATCCGCCCGCTAGCCCAATCGGATCCTGCGTTATAAACCTCCCCACCTCCGGATCGTAATACCTGAACGTGTTGTAGTGCAGACCCGTTTCGTCGTCGAAATATTGACCTTGAAAACGTAGGTTCTGCTCGACTTCGTTTACGGTAAGCGACTCGATCTCACCCCATGACTTGTACGTCGCCTGCCAAACGATCTGGCCATCGACATCCGTCATCTCAAGCGGCGTACCGATCTGGTCGGTGTGGAAGTAGTAAAGCTTCTGCTCTGCCTCACCTTCGCTCTGGTCGACCCGGGCAAGCGGCGCATAGCTGCCTGGCTCGTAGATGTAGAGGCTGCTCTGCGCCGGCGTTTCCTCGCGTAACATCCGCAGGCCTTGCCAGAGGAATTGCTTGTGCTCGGTTTGCCCTTCAATCTCAGACGTCTTCCCGACTCGACGGCCCAGGCTGTCATACCGATACGTGCCAACGCTGTGCACCTGGCTGTTGACCATCGTCTCAGCACGCACCAGCCGGTTTTCGCAGTCATACGTAAACGTCTGAAGCTTGCCCAGCCCTGCCCGCTTTTCAATCAGGTTGCCCCACGCGTCATAGGTATATTCCTGATCGCGCCATCGCTTGATGCGGTTGTCTTTGACCTGATCAAACTGGCTGGTGTTGAAGTTCAGGCGGTTGGCGGCAGCGTCGTAGCGGAACTCTTCGCTATCAACCAAGCGACCGGTGTCGCGACTGTGCAGCTGCCCGTTGGCTTCATACTCGTACTTAATCTCGCCACGCAGTTTGTCGAGCGTGCGGGTCAGTTCTCCCGCTGGATCGTACTCATACCGTCGATGAATCGGGTTGTATGCATGATCCACCAGCAACGACGTGTTGATGCCTGGATTCTGGACCTGCGACAGCTTTTCAGCCGGAATGGTTGATGCGAACTGCCAGCTCTTGCGGCCCATCGCGTCATAGCCAAAGCAACTGGTCAGCTTGCCTTGGGACCGATACACCTCGCGATGCAGGTCATCGCGCTCCATGTCGCTGATGAGCATCCCATCAAGGTTAAGCTGATGCAGGTGGCCACTGCCGTAGTACAGGTGATTCAGGTGCTGGCCAGTCGGCAATGTCAGCGTGGTCAGGTTGCTGAGCGGATCGTACTCGTAGGCAAGCGCACCTTGCGCTGTGGTCTCTTTGGTCAGGCGGCCCAGTATGTCGTAGGCAAACTCCAGCTTTTCTTCGCCGATGCCGAGCTTTTTACCAATCGCTGTAGGTAATCGCGCTATCGACAGCAGCCGATCGCTCTCGTCATACCCGTAATCCTGCCGAGCATCCTGGTTGACCTTCGCCAGCAACCGACCAATCACATCACGCTCAAATTCCGTGCTGCGTTGCGGTCGCTCTGCCCTGTCCCCGTAGCCGATTTCATCAACCCGCGTCAGATGCCCACCCAGGTTGTAGTTGAATCTGCGGGTCAGGTTATCGATGCGTTTCTCTTCGATCAGGCGATCCGACGCATCGTAGGCAAACTCATAAGCCGCATTGTTTTCGTTGACCAGCCCCGTCAGCCGAATCGCTTTATCGTACTCATAGCGAATGCGCTGACCTTTGGCGTCCTGACGGCTGCTAGGCAGACCGCGTGCAGTACGTAGCAGCCGCGTGGTCTGACCCTTGCCATCGGTGTGCGTAAGCACCTGCCCCAATGCGTTGTAGGTAAATGATTCGGACGTTCCATCCGGGTGCTCGATACGCACCACTTCGCCGTCAGGTTTGCGCTCAAGTCGTGTGGTCTGGTTCAACGCATCGGTGACGGCGATCAGGTGGGCGCGATCATCGTAGGTGTAGAACGTGCTTTTTCCAGAGCAATCCTGAAACCGCTCGACCTGCGCCAAGCCATTCCACCACAGGTATTTCGACTTGTAGGTAGCATCAATAATGGTGTGCGGAAGGCCGTCTTCACTGTTGAGGTATTCGGTCTTGTGGCCGAGTGGATCGACTTCAGCGGTCAAATTGCCCTTGTCGTCATAACGGGCTTTCCAGACGCTGCCGTCCGGGAAGGCGGTTTCGGTGATCAAGGTGGTACTGAGGTGATAGCTGTAGGTGATGCTTCGACCTAGCGGGTCGGTCTCTTCGATCAGGCGCGAAAAATCGTCGTACTTGAATGTCAGACGATTCCCGTCCGGCAAGCTAATGCCGGTCGTGTTGCCCGCTTCATCCAGATCGATGCCGTAACGCTCACCGCCGAAGTCGCGGCTGGCGATGACCCGTTTGTCCTCGTTGTACTGCACTTCCAGCTCGCGGCCGAGGACGTCCACCGCCCACGAAATTCTGTTCTTGAAGTCGTAGCGGAAATGAAAGTGTTCGCCATCGCTGGTCCAGTGCTCGACCACCCGCGGCTGGCCGTCGATGGTTTCCCAACGGTAGTTACAGCTCAAACCCAGTGCGTTGCTGTGACTGGCCATCACGCCTTCGGCATAGCTAAACCGGCGCATGCAATCGCCATTGCGATTGATCACTTCGATGAGCTGACCGTTGTCGTCGTAGCGGTACTGGACGAGGGTTTCGACGGCCAGGTTGTCGACGATACGTTTGACGTCGCTCAGGCGCCCAAGCGGGTTGTCGTAATGCAGGTGAATCCGCACGCCGCCCGGCGCGCTGATGTCGGTAAGCGTGCCTTCGACCGTGCGGGTGAAATGCAGGTAATGACCGAGGGCATTTTCCAGACGCTGCAACGGCACGGAGGTGTTGTCGTCCGGCACTTCGCCGAAGTAGAAAAAGACGTTGTCCAGGGTTTGCAGCAGATAGTGGCCGCCCTGGGTGCGTACCAGGTGGATCTGCTCGTAGGGGTTGTAGATGCGTTCGCCGGGCTCAATATCGACAAAGGGCACGCTACGGCCCTGGTTGTCGGTGAGGTACACAAAGCTTCCGCTGCGGCGCAGGCTTTGCTCCCAGGGCAAGACCCAGCCCTGACCCAACACGCTGTCGACGGTCAGGTCGCTGGCATAGAAGCGGGACCACTCAATCGGCATCAGGCCGGGCAGCACGAAATCGGTCTCGCCTGAATCCAGCAACAGTTTGCGGCCTGTTGTGAGATCAACGGGATTGCCGATCATCCCGCCCAGGACTTTCCCGACTGCCGGGCCAATGATGTAGGTGCCCGTGAGGTAGCTGGCGGCAACGGTAGCGCCGAAGCGCAGTGCGCACGGCCCTGCGGCCTTCAACCCTTGCGTCAGCCCTAGCTTGGCGACTGATACCAGCGCTTTGCCCATCGACGCCACGATCATCAGCACGTCGACAACGACGCGAAGCCAACCCGGAATTTCATCGTCGATGTGCAGGTATTGAACCGTGCCGCCGCCGATGAACACATCGTCCGAGCCGCCTGAAATCCGTGCACCACAGGTCAGCCTGTCATCCTTTCGCGCAGCCGCCACGCTGTTGATGAAGACGTTGGATGAGCCCTCGGCGACCTGCACCGGCGCCGGATGTTTTTCGCACCGGCCGAGGCTGAGTTCCACATGCGCGGCATTGCGGTTGTTGACGAACACATCGGTCGAGCAGCCGGGGAGCTGAATCTCCCCGGCCGGCGAGCTGAACATCTTGCCGAAATATTCCCCCAAGGCAGGCAGCGCGCTTGCGGGAAGCCCAACTGCGATAGGCATGAGGAATGCAAAAAATCACTCAGACACTCGCCACAGTCATAAACCAAAGCTCATTCTATGCAAGGGCGGCCTACACCCCCTCTAAAAGCGCCAGGTCAAAAGATTTATTTTTTATAATCTTTTTGTTGGACCTTATTTTTTCAATTATTTCATCATTAACGAGTTCTGGGTTACGGGCGATCGCGCAATGAATGAATACTGCCGGGTAGGCATAGTCAGAGGGCGAATGCAAAACATCGTCAATTGTTCGTTGGCTTGGAATTATGCACCCTGCGATCATAGGAATGTAGTAACTCTCAAGGGACCGTCTAATATCCCCACATACAGCTTTAGCCTCGTCCGGAGAGGGAACACTGATGCTTCCGTACACATTGTTGCTAAATTTTTTGTCTTGTCTTCCAGACGTTGTAAACGAAAAGCATGCAGTGCTCAACAGATTACTTTTGTACGGAGGATCAAATTTAGAGGTGCACTCACAAATGGGCCCCCCAAAAACACGGCCATTGAGAATATAGGCCTTAGCATTTACTAGATATTGGAAATCCAACTCAGCAACTATTTTTTTTTCATGGAGAAGCCTAATGCCACTTTTCAACACCTTAACAGCCAAGACAGGGCACTCTAAATTTTTCAGCTCTCTTAATAGCTCACCCTCAAAATAAATTCGATTCTCTTTAGTCATATATCACCGATACTTGAGAACATTGAAAGTCGCATCATGTATAGCACCCTTACCACCTAAATCTTTACCTGGCTTACCTTTAGTATCAACCTTAAAAGTACCTGCCGTACCACGTGATGGCTTTATGGAACCTCCACCCAGATGCTGGGTGGTGTTAGCCGGACTTGACATGTCGTAAACCCCTGCGGCTTTCTGGTTTTTTGTCAGTCCTCCAGAACCATGTTTAACTTCGAAAACATGCACATTTTCGTGCGCATCTTTAGCAACAATATCAGCTCGAACTCTACTGCCATTAACCTTCATTGTCACCTCTTCGGCTACGACCTTGTACCCATTCTGCTCAAGGTCATGGACGGCTTTAGCTCTCCCCTTATCGCCACTGACAGAGCTTTTGCATAGGCCAAACGGGTCAATCCAGCCAGTAGTATTTGGGCCATATTGATATAGATTAAATCCACCCAACAACCCAATAGGATCCTGCGTTATAAAACGCCCCACCGCCGGATCGTAGTACCTGAAAGTGTTGTAGTGCAGATGGGTTTCGTCGTCGAAATACTGACCCTGGAATCGCAGGTTCTGCTCGACTTCATTTACGGCAAGCGTTTCGACCTCACCCCACGCCTTGTACGTCACCTGCCAAACGATCTGGCCGTCGACATCCGTCATCTCAAGCGGCGTGCCGATTTGATCGGTGTGGAAGTAGTAAAGCTTTCGCTGATCCTCACATTCACTCTGGTCGACCCGTGCTAGCGGCGCGTAGCTTCCAGGTTCGTAAATATAGAGGCTACTCTGCGCCGGCGTTTCCTCACGCAACATCCGCAGGCCTTGCCAGAGGAATTGCTTGTGCTCGGTCTGACCTTCAATCTCAGACGTCTTCCCAACCCGGCGCCCCAAGCTGTCATACCGGTACGTGCCAACGCTATGCGTCTGGCTGTTGACAATTGTCTCCGCACGCACGAGCCGGTTTTCGCAGTCGTAGGTGAACGTATGCAGCTTGGAAAAGCCCGACCGTTTCTCAATCAGGTTGCCCCAGGCGTCGTAGGTATATTCCTGATCGCGCCATTGCTTGATGCGGTTGTCTTTCACCTGATCAAACTGGCTGGTGTTGAAGTTCAGGCGGTTGGCGGCAGCGTCGTAGCGGAATTCTTCGCTATCAACCAAGCGACCGGTATCACGACTGTGCAGCTGCCCGTTGGCTTCATACTCGTACTTAATCTCGCCACGCAGTTTGTCGAGCGTGCGGGTCAGTTCTCCCGCTGGATCGTACTCATACCGTCGATGAATCGGGTTGTACGCATGATCGACCAGCAACGAGGTGTTGATGCCTGGATTCTGGATCTGCGACAGCTTTTCAGCCGGAATAGTCGACGCAAACTGCCAGCTCTTGCGCCCCATCGCGTCATAGCCAAAACAACTGGTGAGCTTGCCCTGGGACCGATAAACCTCTCGATGCAGATCATCGCGCTCCATGTCGCTGATCAACAATCCATCGAGGTTGAGTTGGTGCAGGTGGCCGCTGCCGTAGTACAGATGATTCAGGTGCTGACCCGTCGGCAATGTCAGCGTGGTCAGGTTGCTGAGCGGATCGTATTCGTAGGCCAGCGCGCCTTGTGGCGTGGTCTCTTTGATCAAGCGACCTAGCAGGTCATAGCTGAAGTCTAGCGTCTCTTCCTCAACGCCCAGCTTCTTGCCAATGCTTGAAGGCAGCCGGTGAATGCTGAGCAACCGGTCCGCTTCGTCGTAACTGTAATCCTGCCGCGCATCCTGGTTGACCTTAGCCAGCAACCGTCCAATCACATCACGCTCAAATTCGGTACTGCGCTGTGGCCGCTCTGCCCTGTCGCCGTAGCCGATTTCATCCAACCGCGTCAGATGCCCACCCTGGTTGTAGCTGAACCGACGCGTCAGGTTGTCGATGCGTTTTTCTTCGATCAGACGATCCGATGCATCGTAGGCAAATCGGTACGCAGCATTGTTTTCGTTGACCAGCGCTGTCAGGCGAATCGCCTTGTCGTACTCGTAACTGATGCGCTGGCCCTTGGCGTCCTGGCGGCTGGCTGGGAGTCCGCGCGCCGTGCGCAGCAGACGCGTAATCTGGCCCTTGCCATCGGTATGCGTCAGGACTTGGCCGAGTGCGTTGTAGGTAAACGACTCGGCTGTGCCATCGGGGTGCTCAATGCGCACCACTTCGCCGTCGGGTTTGCGCTCAAGTCGCGTTGTCTGATTCAACGCGTCGGTGACGGCGACCAGATGAGACCGATCGTCGTAGGTATAAAACGTACTTTTGCCCGAGCAATCCTGAAAGCGCTCGACCTGCGCCAGCGCGTTCCACCACAGGTATTTGGATTTGTGGGTGGCGTCGATGATGGTGTGCGGCACGCCGTCGTCGCTGTTGAGGTACTCGGTCTTGTGGCCGAGTGCATCGATTTCAGCGATCAGGTTACCTTTATCGTCGTATCGGGCTTTCCAGACACTACCGTCGGGGAACGTGGTTTCAGTCACCAGCGTCGTACCGAGGTGGTGTTTGTAGCGGATCTTGCGGCCCAGCGGATCGGTCTCTTCGATCAGGCGGGAGAAGTCGTCGTAGTTGAACGCGAGCTTGTTGCCATCGGGCAGCGTGATGCCGGTCAGGTTACTGAGTTCGTCCAGGTCCATGGCGTAGCGCTCACCGCCGTAATCGCGGCTGGCGGTGACAAGACGGTCCTCGTTGTAATGCACTTCAAGCTCACGGCCAAGCACGTCGACCGCCCAGGACTTGCGCTGCGCGAAGTCGTAGCGGAAATGAAAGTGCTCGCCATCGCTGGTCCAGTGCTCGACCACACGCGGCTGACCGTCGATGGTTTCCCAGCGGTAGTTACAACTCAAGCCCAGGGCATTGCTGTGGCTGATCATCACGCCTTCGGCATAACTGAAGCGGCGCATCGTATCGCCGTTGCGGTTGATCACTTCGCTTAACTGGCCGTTGTCTGTGTAACGATACTGGACGAGGGTTTCGACGGCCTCATTGCCCACTATGCGCTTGACGTCAGTCAGGCGGCCCAAAGGATTGTCGTAGTGCAAATGCACCCGCACGCCGCCGGGGGCGCTGATGTCGGTAAGCGTACCGTCGGCGGTTCGGGAGAAATGCAGGTAATGCCCGAGCGCATTTTCCAGACGTTGCAAGGGCACCGGCGTGTTGTCGTCAGAAACCTCGCCGAAGTAGAAGAAGGTGTTATCGAGGGTTTGCAGGAGGTAGTGACCGCCGGGCGATCGGACCAGGTAAATCTGTTCGTAGGGGTTGTAGATGCTTTCGCCAGGCTCGATGTCGACGAAGGGCACGCTGCGGCCCTGGTTGTCGGTGAGGTAAACAAAGCTGCCACTGCGGCGCAGGCTTTGCTCCCACGGCAGGACCCATCCGCGACCCAGCACGCTGTCGACGGTCAGGTCGCTTGCGTAGAAGCGGGACCACTCGATTGGCATCAGGCCCGGCAACACAAAATCGGTTTCACCGGATTCAAACAGCAACTTGCGACCGCTGGTAAGGTCCACGGGGTTGCCGGTCACTGCACCTATCGCCGCTTCAATCACTGGCGGGGCGGCATAACGACCGACCAAGTAACTGCCCGTCAGCAATGCCACAGCTTTCAATGCGCAGGGCCCAGCGGCCTTGAGGCCTTTGGATAGACCTAGGGAGACAACCTTGCCTAATCCCCGCCACGAACCGGCCACGAGAATCGCAACATCGACCCCAAAGCGCAGCTCATCAGAGATTTCCTCATTCACATGAAGATAGCGCTTGGTGCCGCCACCTATAAAAACGTCGCTCGACCCTGTTGCGATATTCGCGTCACAGGTCACCTTGTCGCCTTTGCGCGAAGCCGCTACGTTATTAATGAAAACGTTGGTCGAGCCTTCAGCGACCTTCACCGGGGGCGGATGTTTATCGCAGGTGGCCATGCTTAATTTGGCATGAGCCGCGTTGCGGCTATTGATGAACACATCCGTGGAGCAACCTGCTAACAGGATGCCCCCGGCCGCCGAAGTTAGCGAAGATCCCCACGCCTCTCCCAAAGCGGGCGCGATGCCAGACCCCACTGAAAGTACGACGGCCAGAAGGACAGTGGCCAGCCCTCCCGAGCAAATGATCGCGCCAGCAGCCACTGCCAGCGCAATCCCAAGGACTGCACCCGCCAGAAACCCGCCCAAAGCCCCGGTGTGTTCTATTCCGTCCCCCCAACGCGCCGCTTCGAACATGGGTTATTCCTGTTCGGTGTTGGTTGAGGCGACAATGCCCTCACGTGGCTGAAAGCTCGTTAGAAGCTTCAGCCAGTCTTCATTCTGCACAGAGCTGAAGTCGGCTTGGCTGGTCGTTGAAAACACCAGAATGCGCCCTGGCTGAATCTCGAACGCTGCCTGCCGCTGGTACACCGGCCGACCATCGTTCATGTAATAAGCGTCAACCTGAATTCCGGCAAATGTCTGACCAGTCGATAACACCGCCGCCTTCTTGCCCAGTAAGGTGTAGCCGCGCAGTTTCGACGTGATGAGCTTGATCTGACGGCTGATGTAAGCGTTCAAATCCTCGGCTGGAAGCATGTTGTCACGGCCGACCGTGATGTTCAGCGGAGCGGGAACGCTGTTACCGACCACGAACATATTGACGGTGCGGTCCTGAACGCCTTCCGGCAACGTGATCGATCCTTCCTGAAGCTGATAGTCCATTGAGGTGTGTCCATAAAATAGTAAAGAAGGGATTCAGAAAGCCGCGATGTTCTCGAGCATTTCGTCGAACTCGATTAGCCAGCTAGCCAGCGCGGCATTTTCTGGATTGATCACAGTCGACACGCTAAACCACTGGCGCTCGTTGCCGTGGGCAGGCGCGATGATGGCGCTGGTCGCACGACCATGGCGGCGCTCCTCTCCTGCCATGAACGCATAATCCAGCGAAATCGCCGGGCTGCCCGCCAACAGGCAGTCGCTTTGGCGCACGACGGTGACATCGCCATGATGCTTGCGCAGGTTGTCCACGTAGAGCTCGGCGGACCGCTGCAATGTCAGGCCCTCCGGCGCCGGGCGACGTTTCGCGGTGAACGTGACAGGTTGCCCCTCTCTGTCGAGGGTCATGTCAAGGTCGCGAAACGTCAGCGCGTGAGGCATCAATAACGCCAGGCCGGCGATCTTCAACTCGTTGCGCGAAGGTTGCAGCGGTACCACCGCTGCGGGTTCAGGCTCTACCACAATCGCTGGAGCACCGGCCGCCTCCTCCGCCTGCTGCCGGGCAAGTGCCTCGGCGGCCAGGCGCTTTTCCGAGATGCGGTCGTACATGCTGGTTCTGGTGCTGGGAATCAACGGATTTCTCATTTGTTGATATCCACCCGCTTGCCGTGAATGAAGGTGTCGTTTTTGCCAAAAATATCGACCGAGTTACTCGTGATCTCGATACGGCCATCCATGATTTTGATGCTGCTCTCACCGACCGTGAGAACGATTTCGGTCTTGGCAGTGATATGAACGAACTGGTTGTCGACCTGAATCGTCAACGAGCCGTCTAGAACCTTCATCCGGGTATCGTTCTTAATCGTTTCGGTATGGGTGCCGCCTACGGTGATGGTCCTGTTATTCCCCACCTCGTGCTTTTCATCCACCTCGATCTCGGTGTCCAAGTTGCGCTCGGCGTGCATATGGATCTGCTCGGCGCCTGACTTGTCCTCAAAGCGGAAGAAGTTCGCCGTGGCCGCACTGCCCTTGGTCGAACGCGTCAGAAAGCCACTCTGCGTCTTGTTCGCCGGCAACGACCATGGCGGGGTGTTTTTGCTGTTGTAGACGCTGCCCATGATCAGCGGGCGATCCGGATTGCCGTCCAGGAAAACCACGACGACTTCGTCACCCACACGCGGAATCTGGATGCTGCCGAAGCCGCCGCTGGCGCCGGATTGGGCGACGCGGACCCAGCAGGAGCTGTGGTCGTTGTATTTGCCGTTGCGGTCCCAGTGGAACTGGACTTTCACGCGGCCGAGTTCGTCGGTAAAGATTTCTTCGCCCGGCGGGCCGACGATGATGGCGGTCTGTGGCCCGGAGATCGTCGGGCGTGGCGTGGACCGTTGCGGGCGGAAGGGAATCTTTTTGCGCACGCAGGAGAAGGTGTTGTAGTAGCTCGCCTGATGGCCGTTGAGGTAGTTGTTGTGGCCTTCGCTTTCGACGCCCATCAGCAGGAACTGGCGATCGTCGGCCGAGCCTTGATCGTGGTCGTAGTGCTGCACCAGCTCGAAGGTATAACCAGGCTTCATCGCGCGGCAGTTGCTCGCCCCTTCGAACTTCTTGCCGCGGATTTCCAGGGCTTCCATGCGCAGGCGCAACAGCGTTTCGCCCTCGTCATAAGTGCCGTGGGTGTACTGGCCGGGGAAGTCGTAGATCTCGAACGTCTCGACATCGCCCTGTTTGTTCAGGCTGTTCATCCCGACGGGCAGACGGTTGTTGGGCTGACGGTAGTCGAAGGTCTGCACGGCCATCTTGCCCGCCTGCAACTGGCGGTTGCCGCTCCACTTGGTGATGGAGTCTGCGGTCTCGGTGACGGACGCGGTGTGGAAGCGGATCTGCGGTTGTTCCGGCAACGGCTGCAGCATGCTGGAGTCGTCGCAGATGATCATGGTGTGGCCTTCGGCGGTGTGCTCGAAGTAGTAAAACATCCCTTCTTCTTCAAGCAGACGCTGGACGAAGTTGAAGTCGGTTTCACGGTATTGGGTGATGTAGGTGTAGCGCTTTTGCGGCTTGGTCAGGCGGAATTCATGGCGGGAGAATGCCGGGCACAGTGCGAACACCTGGGTCACCACTTCCTCGACGGTATTGCCCTGAAAGACCCGCGTGTCGAAGCGGTTTTTCAGCATCGAGAACCAAGGGTTGAGCGTCGCGGTGTAGCGGGCCATGCCGCCGTCGCTGCCGGTGCTTGCGAAGCGCGTGAGGTAGCCGGCGATATAGCGCGGCGCGCTGTCGGCCAGTTCGATTTCGATGGTGACCAACTGCCCCATCATCGATTTGAGCTCGACGCCGGAGTCTTCACAGATCAGTAGCAGCTCGAAGCTATACGCCTGGGACAGCGCCTCCCGACCTTTGAAGGACTCGAGCAGCAGTTGCTGTTCCGGACTGGCGAGGTTATTGAACTTGAACAGGCGCCGGTTCTGGGGCGAGAGCAACGCGGCAAGGTCCATCATCATGAAAATCTCCTGGATGGCACGGGGTAGAACGCTACCGCCATGCTCAGCAACAACAGGTTACGAGCCGACAAGGGGGCCGGAGCCCTTGTTGCATCGTCGCTAACGGGTCGATGACGCGCCACCGGGCGCGTTCGCCATCGGCCGTGGGGGCATTCCTACAATCACGTAGGACCCGAGCTACAGACGCTTCTTTAAAACAACAGTCTCGGAATCGACGGTCGGGTCCGCGCACATGTGCGCAATCGGCAGCGCCGCCAGCAGGTTCCTGGTAAAAACTCAATTGCTGGACACTGCGACCGCGCTGCAATGCGAAAGTGCCATCAGGCACTGGAATTCGCGAACGACACCACATTCTCAGAATCGTTACAGATGTTTCACAGCGGCAAAGGAGACACTTATGCGCCTCCCCCTGTCAACCCGGTGAATCGATTTTGCGAAGGGACACGCAGGATGGTGTATTCCATTTGAAATTTCTTAACGGGCGGGTGAATGTCTCGAAGTGCCCGTAATCACAGGCGCTTGCCGGGGGCTATAGGCATCGGTTGGTTCAGTGACTGTGGTCTGCCATCATTGCTGAGTGTAAAAAACCTGAGAAAAATGCGCGCCGGTGGAAATTAAATCGTACTTTAGTGGTCGATAGCGGACTTGACCGCTCCTGCTGGCAACGTGCTAGCTGTAACGGCCAACCGCAACACCCACGCTCACTCACGGCGCTCCATGGCGCCTCTCTCCAGGACTGTGATGTGTAAATGGACTTTTTAGCCAACATACCTAGCTGGGACGATATTGAGCGAAACCTCGACCAAACCTTCGGCGAGCTAAACCAAAGTATCGATAAGGGCCTGCAGAGCGCCAACGACGGTTGGGATGGGTTCACCCGTAGACTTAGCAATGGCGCAAGCCAAGTCTATGCCGACCATGGAGGGGCCCAGATTGATCACGTCCGGCAAGCGTTGACCCTTTCCTACCCGATAGTGCTGGACGACCTCACGCGGAAGTTGGCGTCGATCAACATCACTGAAATCTTGCCGGTGCTGCTGAAGCTGGTGCGGGAAGTGGTGATGATAATGGGGGGGAGCGTTGCAGTGGGCGCCGGGATTGGAGGCGCAGTCGGCTCTCTTGCTTTCGGAGCGGGCGCACTACCGGGAGCAGCGGTCGGCGGCAGTATCGGCTTGGAAGTGGGCAATATTATTCTCATGGCGCTGGGATTGGCGTCCTTAGCTGAGTACTTCCGGCAAGGCGTCGGGCCATGCGCTAGCAGCTTAAGTGAAGGATTCATGACCGCATGGCGGGCCGAAGATGGTTTGAAACCCCCAGGACTCGACCCAACCGGCGGTTCAGCCGCGATGATTCAAGAGCGGATCGAACGCGCCGCTCGACAATTCGCAAGCGGGCAAGAGCAGTACGTTCTGCTGCTTTTGACCGCCATCGTGGCGTTTTTGATGGGCAGGTACTCTCTAAACGCTATGGAAAGCGTCGCGACACGGAGTTTCAGGCTGCGGGCTGAAATCACGAACAAGGAATTTGCCGAGTGGTTAGCGCGCAATGAGCAGCAGCTTCTTAAACTGCAGGAATTGCAACCGAAAGATGTGACGCCATTGAAAAAGGCGGAGCCTGAACCACCTCCGGAGCGACGCGGTGAGCGGAGTGCTCCTCCTAAGATCGAGATGTTTAAAAAGGGATGGACTGCAGAGGATGTTCTGGCGATACCGCAAGGATCGAGGCCTGATCCTTCAGTGTATCTGACGCCTGAATACATGGAGTATCACCTTGCACAGTTTAAGAACGGCGCTTCGCGTGTGATGCCAGTGCGTAACTTTGAAAAATACGGAATAGGTCAGACAGACGGCACGTCATTCATTATGCCCCACCATGAAGTGGACGAAATCTTCGCGAAGGCGGCGGGTGACAATAGAATTCTGGAACAGAAACTCGGTCTTCCTGAAGGGTTCCTAGAAAAGGATAAGATTGTGCGTATTGATATCCCGTCTCCTAACGAGCTAGGCCTGCGTATTCCATCCGGCAATGAAGCGGGGGCTAATGAATTCTGGCTTCCGGGAGGGAAATTACCCGCTGGTAACCTTGAAGCCGTTATTGATGCCGGTAAGATATCCGGGGATCGATTGATAACAACTCCAATACCGTAGAGGACATTATGGAATTTAGAGATATCTACTTTAACCGCGAGGAACGCTTCTCCTTGGGAATTGAAGAAACATCCGGAAAGTTCTACGCTTCATTTCCTGTCAGAAATGACATGATTGAGTATGAGGAATACTACGAAATTAGCCGTGCGCAGTTTGACTTGTTTCAAACGGACCTCAATGCCGCTCTGGCTTTCGTCAACCGTTGCCGCCGCAGAGAACTAGACGAATTGTTGATTCAGAAGCCTGGCAGTAGAAGAGGGTCAGCTAACTAACTCAGGGAATTTATCCCCGGATATTCCGGCCGCTGCTGGGACCGAAAACCTCCAGCAGCGAGGCCGAGCCGCCCAAGTTGTTGCGTGACTCACCACCACTGGAGGTGAGCGGCGGTCAGCAAATTGCAAATATGACGCCAACAAGGAACGTTAATTTGACACACATAGACCGACGCTTGCTCGCCTCCGCGATAATGCTCTTGTGCATCACACCGACGTACGCTCAGGACAGTGAACAAGCGCTAAAAGCCGTTATTGCCGAGCAACAGAAACAGCTCCCCATCATGCTCGACCCTATAACCCGCATCGACAACATCAGCTACACCAATCACAACGTGCTCTACAAAATCACGCTTTACGGCTATGACAATCGGCCAGGTGAGCGGGTGTACTACGAGAGCTACCTGGCTCAGCAGATCCCAAAGGCACTGTGCAGTCAGACGGCCTATTTGCTCCTGCTTGGGCTGGGCAACAAGATCACTTACAGCTACTCAAGCAGCCAGGCCGAGCCAATCACTGAAGTGACCTTCGGACCAGAGACTTGCCGAAAACATGTAGGCGGTGATCCATCGTGATCATCTGCGGTTGAAGCGACAGCATCCGGACCTCCGAAGTGACGAATATCGTTCCGATAAGCGCAATCATGACCCGCATGTCTGCGTTACTGCGCGTCGGGAATAAATACGAATGGGCTGAGCGTCTCGATCAGTATCGAGCAGATCTACCCCACGGCTATGACTTTGCCCTCTCACAAATCTTAGGACTGTACGGAGGAATGGGGTCCCTGACTGACATCGTTTTGTACTGCGACGGCCAGCCCTTGATCGACGAGAACAATGAGTTTGCCGAATTCCGCACCCGGTTATATGAGCTCTGCACGCGCCACTAGCTGTCTCTGTACCCCATCGCCCCACTAGCTAGAAAAGTAGCATTGGCCCCGGCCCGCGACCAAGGCCGCGTATACATCCCAAAGACAAGGACGCAAACACTCATGCAACCAAACAACTCCCACACTTCTTCCGACGCCGGCGAGCTGATCGCAACGTTCCGCCAGGGCAAGGCCTTTTTGATTTTCGGCCTGATATTGGCCGTTGTATTTTTGGGCCTCGCCGCGTTCGTCTTCTATCTGTCCACGATTGTGCCTATGGGCGATCACGGCCCGGTGACTCTCCAGACGTCCCGCGGCATGAACCTCAATTTCTCAGGCGAACACGAAGCGTTTAGTTTCACCATAGGCTTGTTGGCCACTATCGGGCTATGCCTACTGGGTACCACCGCTTGGCACAAGAAGCTGCGTGATACCGACTACGAAGTTTTTGAAAACGGCATCGTGCGCATTACTAAAGACCAGCGCGACTACACGGCGTTTGCCGAGATAGAGGACTTGTACCTGTTCAGCTCCGGGCAAACTGTATTGACGGGCCTGATCACAAACCTGGCCTATCGCCGCAATGCCTCAGAACCCTTTCATCGAGTGGTCGATACATTGAAAGGCTTCCAGGCATTTCAGGAACTGGTTCGTGACTTACACGTACGGGCGCGGCTGCCGGCCGTGGCCGAAGCGCTGGAGTCGGGCCGCTCGGTCACCTTCAACTGCATCAGTTCAAAGCAGGTCTGGGGCAAGCGAGTGACCGGCAACTTCCTCAAAGTCACTACGGCGCCGATTGTTGTACACCGCGACTTCCTCGAGTACCAAGGCAACAAAGTGCCGATGTCGTCGTTGCGCACAGTGAATCTGGGCACTTGGACCGAAAACGTGGTGATCAAGGACGAGAACGGCAAGCCCGTTTTGTCGACCATCGCTACCGGCATTCTGAGCCATGACCTGTTCCTCAATACGCTCGATATGGTATTGGCGGTGGAAGAGCAGGCACGCGAGCCAGCCGCTAATGTCTTCGACTTGAACATCCAACGATGATCTATTGCGGCGCAGGCTGGATGACGTTGTTCACAACATTAGCGATGGTGCTGTCAATGATGTGGTTATGGCCGGATCCGAGCGTTAAGCCCGGCAATACATCGCTCATGCAATTCTTGCTGGCAGTGGGTATTGGGTCAGCCATCAACGTTGTCCTGGGCTTTGTGTTGAAAATGCTAGTTCGCGGCGTGCCGGGCAAAGATATCAAGTTTCTACTGAGTGGTCTGAGGCGCAAGTACTGTACAGGCCTGGAACATCTTTAAGACTTTAAACCGGATTGAAACAGGCTCAATTACTCATTTACTACTAGTAAGAGATCCCATGATCGACCTTCATAGCCCAACGCTGATCGTAACCGAGTACGCTCATCGATACGATCATTTGCAGCCGCCCTCCTACCCTCGTGATACAGGCAGCAGAGGGTATGTCGAGGCTGAATGGGAGAGGTCGAGACCCTCCACTCTGACTTACAACCAATCCATTGACAGAGCGAAAGGAGCTTTGTTGGGGCTGGCTATAGGAGATGCTGTAGGCACCACTCTCGAGTTTTTGCCACGCGATGCAAAGCAGGTAAAAGATATGGTAGGCGGCGGACCCTTTAACTTAAAGCCTGGGGACTGGACCGATGATACAAGCATGGCGTTGTGCTTAGCGGACACTTATCTGGCAAACGACAGATTCGATTACATTGATTATCTAGATAGACTATGCCAGTGGTACAAACAGGGAAGGAACAGCGTAAATGGAGCTTGCTTTGACATCGGGAATGCAACTCGCAATGCACTCGAGGGCTGGCTAAGTCTGAGGCTGAAATGGATTGGGAATACCGAACCTAACACCGCAGGGAATGGCTCTATAATCAGACTGGCACCCGTTGCCATTTTTCGGCGGCATATGCTGTCATCCACGTGGCGAGAAGCACAAACTCAAAGTCGCACCACCCACAGAGCTTTGGAAGCAGTGAACTGCTGTGAGCTCTTGAGCGCACAATTGCACTTGGCACTCAATGGCGCAGATAGGATAGAGATGTGCCAGCCTATGGTTCGTCCCCTTCTAGCGCGAGCAACCATTATCAATGCAGGTGAATACAAACATAAAACCCGTGATCAGATCCGTTCTAGTGGCTACGCCATTGATACTTTGGAGGCAGCACTGTGGGCAGTGTGGAACACTGACAACTTTAAAGATGCAGTATTGCTAGCTGCTAATCTCGCAGATGATGCTGACAGTGTCGCTGCGGTCGCCGGACAACTGGCTGGAGCCCTTTATGGCGCGTCCGGGATACCAGAAGAGTGGGTAACAAAAGCTGCATGGTCAGAGCATATCCAAAACCTAGCATTTCAGCTGCATGAGCAAGCACCTGATAAAGATCCATTTTATGAACTAGGTTAGTTAGTAACCCCAGCCTTGAGTCTCAACTGCTCCGTAAGCAGTGCGCAATGGCAGTTCTCTGATACGGAGATAAAGGACGAGAACGGCAAGCCCGTATTGTCGACCATCGCCACCGGCATTCTGAGCCATGACCTGTTCCTCAATACCCTCGATATCGTATTGGGAGTTGAAGAGCAGGCACGCGAGCCAGCGTCCAATGTCTTCGAAATGAACATCCAACGATGATCTATCGCGGCGCAGGCTGGATGACTCTGTTAACACCACTGGCCATGGTGCTGTTACTGAGCTGGTTGTTGATGGACCCCAGCGCTAAATCCAGTGATTTATCGCTGATGCAATTCTTGCTGGCAGTGGGTATTGGTTCAGCCATCAACGTTGTGCTGGGCTTTGTGTTAAATCGCGAGCTTCACCCCGATGGCGTTCGCCACCACTTCTTTTTCGTGCCGATGCAGTGGCCGGCGCTGGCGATCATGCTTGCCTGCGCAGTGGTTGCTTTACTGAAATAGGCTCACCGGCCGCTCGGCAAGGGCGGTCGGGTTTCGACTTGTTCAAGGCTTACACGGTAAGTCGTGTAAGTGTCCCCGTCTTTCAGGTAAAGGTCGCTGCGGTAATCCGAAATGGCGCCTTTCAGCTTGATATGCAGGCCGTTGGGGACACGCTGGATTTCCACGTCTTTCAAGTCAGTGTCCGAGACCAGGAAGGGCGGGGTCTTGCCCAAATACACCTTCATGGTTTCGTCAGTCGATTCACGATGATCCATGTAGAACCTTAACCACTTGGGCTCTGAACGGTCCCTCGCCTCCTCCACGATATAAAGCCACTGCCCCGGTATGAAGTTTTGCTTCAGGACTATTTGCGGAGGAAGTTCAGGTTTGTGCACGTAGCCATAGGTAAGCGCCACTATCAGGCAGATCAGGAAGAAAATCGCGACGTACTTTTTAAGCCTGAGCTTGAGGGGTTGCCATTCGGTTTTATTCATAGACTTCAACGTTGTGCGTCAATGGTTGTCTTGATAAGCGCCTAGCGTGGCGCAGTGGCGACATTTGAAGAGGTAAGCCGTAGGCCCATGATCCTTATCCAGGGCAGTAAAGAACGCTTGCCACTTCGGCCCCTCCTCCAATCCCGTTGAGTCCTGAACGGCGGCGATGGCTGCTGGCCCCATTTCAAGCAACTCTGTGTGGCCGGCCTTGCCAATGAATTCGGCCGCGTCGTCGCAGTGAGTGAACCAGCATTCTTGCTGCCACCCGCTGAAACCAGGCGTGCGCTGACAGACTTCGGCGATCTGCGCCTCGCTCAGCGTGTCATCGCCATCCAGGCCAACGCTCTCGTCATCGACAAACGTCGCGCCCAGGCGCTGGTGCGCACTCCCGTCGGCAATGCACCAAGGGCAGATACAGTTTTCGTGCTCATCAACGGCGTATACCGGCCCCACGTAGATGTAGCCGCGCGCCTGGTTGCAGCTGACGCAAGTGTCGGAAGAAGGTTGCACCGAGCCGGTACCGACGGGATCGGGATGGTAAATAAAATGGGGCAGTGTCATAAACGCATCCTTGGTGATTGCTTAATTGCATTCTTACACGCTACTTGAATCGAGCAAAAAAATGGCGGATTGCTCATCCAGGTGACCATAAATCGGCACATCTCCATTGCGATCAGCGAACACGCGCTTGGCTTGGAAACACAGCTGCGTGCGGAGCAAATTCACCATAGCTACTATCTAGCTTCAAGCTGAGGAGCTCATCCTACCCGGCCGGTGCGCACCACCGGTATGCTAGCGGGAGTATGGTCACGTGCCCCGGGTAGGCCTTGGGCCCTGGAAACGAAAGGATTAATCATGCCAGATGCCACCCCCGCTATAAACCGCAGGGAAACCGCCAACAAAAAAAGAGGTGGCCATCCGTGCAATTGACTGCGCAAAGACGTGAACCCAATGACAGATAACCTGGACAATGTGTTGCTGATCGCGCTAGCTGACGGCCCACTCGACAAATTTATTGTCGGCGAGCCTTTCTATTTTCAAGAAGCCAAGGTAGACACCCAAGAACCACAAAACGTGATGGCTGCCTTCAACTTGGTGCTCGACTATTGGATGAGGACTAAAGATGAAACGTTTCCCGGCGAATTTGCAGCAGCAATGTTAAAAGCGCTGAAATCCTATCCAGACAAAAATCGAGCGATTTATGCTGTATCCGACTGGATCCAGCATTACTACTATTGCAAAACCCAAAAAAGGCAAATTCAACTGGAAAGTATGGTGAGCTTTTTGAAATGGATACAGCCGGCGTCGCCGGTGCGCTCAAGCATGAACTTGAGGTCAACAAAGCTGAATTAAATAACGACACGCGGTGGGCAGGCGAGTCGTGGAACAGTAAGCAAGGTCTGTGGGGGCCGTTGATGCGTGAGGCGCTAGGCGTGCGGGATAAGTTTGAGGGTCCGGACTTCGTGCCTAACAATCTTTAGCGATGCCTTCGCCACATGGCGCTTGCGCTTGAAGCTTTGACAGAGGCATGCCGGGCGCGTGAAAGCTGATTCTAATTCCAGGACCTGTGACCTTAGTTGAAATCTTTCACGCCATTATTGATCCCGGCAAATTATCCGCGGATCGATTTATGACCACTCTACTACCGAAAAGAACCTTATGAAATTTACAGACATTTACTTTAATCGCGAGGAGCGCTTTTCCCTAGGTATTGAGGAGTCCTCGGGGAAGTTTTATGCTTCAATTCCGGTGACTAACGGCATGACTGACTATGAAGAATATTACGAGATTAGTCATGCACAGCTCGAACTATTTAAAAAGGACCTTAACGCTGCGTTGGCGTTTGTTACGAAATGTCGAAACAGACAACTAGACGAGTTGCTTATCCAAAAGCCTGGAGATGTGAGAGGTTCGCCTGACTGACACTCCCAAGCCAAACATAGTGATGGCAGCCACTGCTGGAAATGGATAACCTCCGGTACCCAGCAGCACGGCGTTCTACTTTATTCCAAATCGCGGAGATTGGTCATCCGTCAAACCTATAGGCTCAATCGGGAATTAACCATGAACATCCCAAGACTCAAGGAACTAGCCATTGCCCTTGAATACCAGCTGTTGATCCATTCCAAGATAGATCCAGAAGCCGCGGCTCTTCATGCTGACTTGAAGCCATTATTGATACATGCAAAAGCTGGCACGCTCACGAACCGGCTTGAAGTGCGAGATGTGCTGGGACGTCATCGCTTTACAGAGAGAAACCTCCAGCAGTATCGCGACTTGGAAAATGCATTCGCGGAGTTTTCGATTGAGGCAACAGGGGGAGAGACGCCAGCTTTGAAGTGGCTTCAAGAACAGATGAAGTGACAACCCGCATTCCACCGATACGTGTTAGCGACAGCTGCACCCTTCGCTTGTCTCGCTCAAAACTACGTGCATGACCGTAAACGTGCTCTACCCCGGGCGGGCACCAAAGATCGTAGGAAATTAGCGATGAATATCACCAAACTAAGAAGCACTGCCTTAAAGCTACAACATCAGCTCGATGAATACTCAAAGATAGATCCCGAAGCCGCTGCCCTCAATTCCGATTTAAAGCCGTTATTGGAGCTGGCGAAAGCAGGCGACCTATCCGAACCCATTCAGGTAGGAGCAGTACCTGGCCACTATCGCTTTACCGAGAAAAACCTTCAACAGTACGGCGAGCTTGAAGACGCGTACGCTGATTTTTCGATCGAGGTGACGGGCGGCGAACCACTGTCGCTGAGCCTATGGATCAAATCCAGGAATAATGGGCAGAACGGTGAGTAAATGCTATCTCGACTGCCCTCGCCACTATGCGATCGGCGTGGTAACCACGTCGTTCAGCGCCACTAGGTCAATACATAGCCATAATCGAAGCCAGGGCCTTAATGCCATACCTAGTATCAACGGCTGCAGAGGGACACTAAGGAAAGCAGGTTTGCTTCTGTTTCGCTTGGGCCAATGCGTGTTCGTCTCAGCGGCGCCCCTTTCTGTCTCCACGTTGTGCTGGGCTTTGTCTTGAGTCGAGAGCTTCACCCCGACGGCGTTCGCCGTATTCATGGATTCAGCTGTAATCGAAAGTAAACAAAACCAAGCGCTCAATTGGCTCGTAGAACATGACGATCAGGTCTGCGCCGGCCGTTCGGTAATGCCAGCCCGGAACGCTCGCCACGTGGAAAAACCGGTTGCCCGCAGGACTCAGCGGATAGACATTCGTGTCGCCGCGGTCTGCATCGATCTCAACGATCTGCATCGGAAACTCGACCGTTTCCACCCAGTTCGCGACCCCATCGACTTCACCGCCCAACTGCGAGACGAACTCGACCGGATAAAGCGGGTCGCCCTGCTCGCGCGCCAGCACCCCGCTGGTGTTAAAGCGCTCGACGGTACTGATAAACGCACTGTGCTGTTCAGCGTAGTGCTGCTCCAAATCTGCTCTCGCGCCTGGATGAGGGTCCGTCAGATGCGCGTTACCCTCATGCAGAAAGAAATAGCGCGGGTCGCCGCACAAGCGGTAACGCCCGTGCTCGACCGTGAAGCCGATCCAGTTGGTTTTCAGCAAATCATCGTGGTACCCGTCCCACTCGGTCAGCTCGCCAACAAGGCTCTCGTAGGGCTCCAGCGGGCTGAGCATGTGCAGCACGCCCGACCACTCGGGATTTACGGTGCTGATATCAACGCTGAACAAAGGGTGCAGATGGTTGGCCAGCTCCAGTTGATCGGCGACAAACACGCTTTCAATCGGAGGGAACGGCGTCAGGCCGGCGGGAACTTTGGTGAAGTCGGGGGTGTGATCGTTGGTCATCAGAAGTTCTTCCTTGTGGGTCACATGGGTCCAGGGCTTTGACTTAGCGAACACGCGGCTGTCTTTTGCACCATAGCTACGTGCGCAGCAATTCCATACGAACAATACCGGGCTTCACGGTGTGGCGCTCATTGTACCCGGCCGGCGCGCATCGCCGGTATGCTACCGAGCAGCTTGGTAACGTGGGCCGTGTAGGCTCTGGCTGTTGGAAGAAAAGGATAATCATGATGGATGCCACCCCACCTTGAGCAGCAGCGAAACCACCAAACGAAGAACAGATGCCGCCATTCATGCAAATGACTGCGCAAGGACGTAAAGCCAATGACAGATAATCTGGACAATGTGTTGCTTATCGCGCTAGCGGACCGCGCACTCGACAAATTTATCGTCGGTGAGCATTTCTATTTTCAAGAAGCCAAGGTAGACACCCAAGAACCACAAAACGTGATGGCTGCCTTCGACTTGGTGCTCGACTATTGGAAAAAGACTAAAGATGAGACGTTTCCGCGGAAATTTGCAACAGCAATGTTGAAGGCTCTGGGAACCTATCCAGACAAAAACCGAGCGATTAATGTTGTAGCTGTCTGGATCTGGTATTACCGACATTGTCTAGCCCAGAAGAAGTCAAATCCAGAGGGCATCTATGGTGATCTTTTTGAAATGAGTACCGCCGGCGTCGCCGGTGCGCTCAAGCACGAACTTGAGGTCAACAAAGATGAATTGATTAACGATACGAGGTGGGCAGGCGAGTCGTGGAACAGTAAGCAAGGTCTATGGGAGCCGTTGATGCGCGTGGCGGTAGGCGTTCGGGATAAGCTCGGAGGTCCGGACTTCGTGCCTGATAATCTCTAGCGGGACCTTGGTCTACTGGCATTTGCGCCGATTCGAAGCGTGTTTCCATGAATACGCATCACCCTCGGATCACAGCCTGCGGACTGCGGTCCCGAACGCCACGAAGCTGCGGTTACCCAAACATCATCAGAGTCGTGGCAGTCTCAGCTTCAACACCACTTGAGCAGCGAGGGCTAGCGGATGACTGAATTCACGTTTAGACCGGCAACTTGCCGCAAAGCGCTGACCAGCAGGGTCAGGTTGTGTAATGCGCTGGAAGGCAGTTTTGAAGAGAGCCGCGATGAATAAAAACAAACTCCAGGCATCGGCGCGTGAGCTCCGGCGCACGCTAGATAAATACGCAGTCATTGAACCTGCCGCAGCGTTACTATCGGCTTCGCTTCAAGACCTTATCGAGAGGGCCGAGCGATGCAGCATTCTTCAGGCGGTGGATATCGGAGATATCCCAGGGTACAAGCTGCTCTCGGAGACCGGGCTCCAGGGCTACGATGATTTGTCCGAGGCGTACGCTGCGTTCTACATTGAGCTCACCGGCGGCGAGTCCGAAGCTCTCAAAGCCTTCAAAGCGAGACGCGGCAAGTAACACGCCGAATGCACTATCTGCACAGGATTTGCACGCACAGCTGCATGCGAAGGAACTCACCATGAGTAACAACAAGCTTCACGCTGCAGCACTCAACCTGGAAACCGAGCTCAAGGCGTATTCCGATCTCGATGCGGAGGCAGCCGAGCTATACGCTGACCTGAGGCCTCTGCTAAAACTCGTCATGCAAGGGGTGATTACGACTCCTTGGGAGTGGGGCCAGATTCCGGGGCGATACCGCTTTAGCGAGCGAGGCCTCCAGGCGTACGAAGCGCTTGAGCAGGCGTTTGCTACTTTTTGCATTGAGCTCACGGGAGGAGAAACGCCGGCCCTGAAATGGATGCGTGAATTCATGTCTCAAGACGACTAGCCGCTGATGGCGTTCGGTTGGCTTGAGCAACGCCCGCTCTCCTCAACCGGCGCCCATCACCGGTATGCTGCTGCCAGTTTTGGTCACGTGGGCCGGGGAGCTTCTGAATCTTGAAAAAGGAAGAAAAGTCATGCAGGACGCCACCACCATGAACCGCAGCGAAACCGCCAAACAAAAAATCGAAACGGCCCTTCGTGCCATTCACTGCACCCTGACTGAGCGGCCGCAGGCGATTTTTGAGATCACCACCGTAGATCAGCTCAATCGTTTCAAAGCAGAATTACTGAAGGCTTTGCACCTGATTTTGCGAGACGAGATCCCGGAACTGATCAGCCACCGTAAACTCGGAATGGCTAGAGTCATTACCGATCAGTGGCCTAACAACCTGACGCTGGGTTTGATCATTATCGAAGCCGAGCAAGCCTTAGAAGCGATCTGATTGCTGCAGCCTCCTTCCAATTCACTAGCCCGCGCAGACCACGCCGATGCAGCGCTGCCCAAACTTGATTTGAGTGCCCTCATAGATATTCTAGCCATGGCACACCACGTTCGGGACCAGCTTAACGGCCCTGACTACGCGCCTGATGGCGGGTAATACATTGAAAGATCGGCACTGGGTCATTTGGTCAGGAGCGGCAACATGAAAGCGATCAGCAAAAGACTGTCTGAAGTACTCGGGGCTCATTGCGCAAACCCAACCTCTCGCCAGATTGACGAACCTCTGCAGGAGGGATGTGTCATTGAGATTGAGGATCTATTGCTGGATCTCATAACCGATCTAGGCGGAGCCGTCGTCTTCACCCGAGGTGCACAACTGGCGACCCCGGCCGGGACCTACGACCTGGACACCCTCTATGGCCTATCACCCGACGGATACAACCTCTTCCACAGGAACAATATGTATTCCGGCCGAATCCCCGACAAGACCTACACATTCGGCGAATCGCCCACAGGCGACCAGTTTTGCATCGATACAGCAACTGGAGCCGTTCATTACTGGGTACATGACGCAGCCGATGGAGACCGGGAATATGCTTTGATTTCTTCCAGTCTGGAAGACCTCCTCAACCGGTTAACGGCGGACGAGACCAGCGATAGGGAAGCGCTGGAAAAGAGCAAAAAGATCGTCAGTATCGATTTGTCCTTCTGAGGTATCAATCTCCAGATGGGTCGCCGAGGTAGCATGCTCAGCACATATTCAGCATCTAGGGCACCAGCTCCACGATCAGCCGCCGCTCACAGACGACTTCGCAATTTTATAGGTTCTTCAGCATGGAATTCATCGACACTTACGTAAACCGAGAAGAGAGATTCTCACTAGGCATCGAGGAAACCTCAGGCCAGTTCTTTGCATCCTTCCCTGTATTCAACGGCTTGATCGAGTACGAAGAATATTACGCAATAGACCAACAAATGTTCGAACGCTTCCAGGTCGATCTCGCCTCAGCGCTTGAATTCGTCAACCGTTGCCGCCGGCGAGAGATGGACGAGTTGCTGATGCAAAAGCCAGGATCAAAACGAGGCTTCGCTTGCTAGCAATGCCGCGCACTCCCAAACGATCCTAGGTACCTCAGCATGAAATTCAGCAGGATCCACGTGAACCGGGAAGAGATGTTCTCCCTGGGAGTCGAAGAAACCTCAGGCCAGTTCTACTTATCATTCCCCGTAAGCAGCGGCTTAGCGGACTACGAAGAATATTACGCAATTGACGCGCACATGTTCGAACGCTTCCAGCACAACCTCGCCTCAGCGCTTGAATTCGTCAACCGCTGCCGCCGGCAAGAGCTGGACGAATTACTGATGCAAAAGCCAGGCTGGAACAAAGGCACTGCTATCTAGCAAACGACGCCGCAACTCAGGGGAACGAGCAGTTGAAAAAAGCCATCGACTACATCGACGAAGCCATTGCGATCACCCGCCTGAGGGAGGCATCGTGCCCAGCGTTCCCACTTTATTCGAGCTCGCTGATCCAACTCGATTTCATCAGAAACATCTTGCTGGGCATCGAGAAAGATAAGAGTCGTCTGCACAAATTGACCATTGGCGCGTGGGCCGGGAAGGAGTTCTAGGAGACGGATCCGGAGCTTGCCCATGCACTCGGCATCGCTTACTACATCGGCATCCAGATCGGTCGCGGTTTAAAAATTAAGCTCCCCGACGGCCAGCCCCTGGAAAGCCTTCACCGCCCATCTCCCCCCATCTCAGGAGTGAATTGATTGACGTCCACCGATCTGCAGCATCTCTACAACAAAGCCTGGCTGTTCGCTTCCCACGCCCACGTCGGGCAAATGATGAAGGGTTCCGACCTCCCCTACTCCACCCACGTCGCCATGGTCGCGAACGAACTGATTTTTGCGGACCGGGAAAGTGACATCGGTGATCTCTCCATTGCGATGCCCGCCGCGCTGCTGCACGACGTGCTCGAGGACACCGCGATCTCGGAGGAGGCATTGGCTGAAGTGTTCGGCGCCGTTGTCGCATCGACTGTCGCCTGCCTGAGCAAGAACCTGATCGTGCCCTTCTCGGATGAGCGCTATTTCCAGGCGATCGCCGCGCATTCCCGTGAGGCGGCGGCCATCAAATTGTGCGACCGGATCACCAATCTTCAGTCCGCGCCCTCGACGTGGTCGCTGGAAAAGCGAGCGTCCTATCATGAGGAGTCTGCGCACATCCTCGCGGCGCTTGGACATACCAATGATTACCTGAATCGCCGGCTGACGGACGCCATGGCGCGCTACAAATCCTTGTACGTTGATGAGCCGCGCAAACACATCTGATGCCTTCTTCGTGAGCAAGCTCACTCCCGCGGGAAACAGTCAACCAGTCACCCCTTCACTCAGCGCCCTGCCTCAGCTGTGCGCCAGACGCAATCACGGTCACATACTCATCAAACAGTTGCACCTGACCCCCGACCCTGCTCCATCCCCGATACGATTCCGCGTCCCTCCTGTAGCGGGCAAAAGCTTCCGATTCCGGTCCGTCCGCAAAAAGTGAAGCGATGGCTGCGCTCTGGAAGTACCAGTAAATTCCGTCACATTGCTCGGTGGCTTTGGCGTTGGAAAGGTCGATCGCCCTGGACCGCCATTGCGCTGCAAGCTGACGTCCCTCTTCCCGAGAAGCGTCTGGCAGCGCTCGCCAGCCAATCTTCTCGGCGTCGTCCACATAGGCGTGATACCGGGCGAGTAATGCCTTATCTCTTTCCCAGACCGAAGGACAAACGGGCGGCGGCGTCGCGAACGCACTAGGCGCCTGACAAACCGGCAACCCGCTGAGAAGTTGCTGCACCCGCGACGACGGCTCCTCCTGCCCCCGCTCCTCGCCGCCGACAGAAGCTGACGCCGAATTCGAACTCGGCACGCTCTTCTCCACCCGCCCTCGCGCCCCAGCAATGCCCTCAACCAACCTCGCACTCCCATCACCCGCTCCCTTGATACATCCCTTCCACAACAACGACGCTCAACCCAAGCCATCGACCCAAGCCACGCCCCGGCAAACTACACCACCCCGCGCCCGAGAAAATCCAGACGCCGCACAAAAAACCACAGATTCGTCACCGCTCCAGCAAAGCGCTTTTGCATCGGTTTTCCTTAGTTGCCCGCTTAGTTCAGATCAGTAGGTGAACCGGTTCACCTTTCCGCCCTTTTCTTTACACGCGCCAAAGGGATCCAATAAATCCCTGCAGCCCTTTAACCATAAGGCCTGGAGCCATTTCCAAGCCCACCGCAGCGCCCGTAGTGGCCATAAAGCATCATTGCGGCCTGTATCAAATCTGAGAAAAACTTCGCGTCTGTAGGAACTTTCCCACACAATTAACTGCCTGAGCTGACACTGCTGGCTACTAGCTATCGGTGTTCGGCCACGTTTCACGCGCCTAATCTTCGCAGCGAGTTTTCGGGATGACGTTCATCCGGACTGCTTCTCGAGAAGGTGTGCCAGCCGGGCAACGCGTATCTCTTCACGCTGTCTCGTCGCATTCGCCGCATTGTTGAGAAGGGTTCAGGGACGATGTACCAATGACTCAAACGTTTGACGTAGAAGCACTCATAAAGCTGCGCAGCCAGACCCGGGCTATTTCCGACGCGCTCAAAGCACAGGCGTCCGATTACCTGGCCACGCTGGCGCTGTTGATTCGCCCTCAGAATCTGTTCGGTGAGTATCTGCAGGGTGCCCAGCGCAGCAGTGGCCGGGAAACCCAGCATCACTTCAAGGAACTCAAGGAGCTCTACGACAGGATTGGTTCGGCGTCTCCGTTCCAGTTGGTCAATGAGATGGAAGTGCCGCTGAACCTGATCAGCACCACGCCCGAGCTGTTTCCGCTGGAATACGACAAGGTCCTGGCCGACAGCGGTCAGACCATCCGCATCACCAGCCCGACCCGCTGGGTGATCGGTTTCAACTCCTTTGACCTGGCGCGCTTTCGCAGCGTCATCAAAGACCCCAATCGCAGCAGCGCCGAGTTGTACCGCTTCGTCGTGCACTACCTGGTGCTGTTTTACTGCGTGAGCAAATCACCGGGGCTGGGGCGTCTGTTCGACGGCCTGCGCTTTCCGGTGAGTTTTGAGCGACTGAAGGATTTTGGCGAACTGCCGTTCTGCGTGATCAGCTCCCCGGTGCGCTCGACGCTGCCGGACGACTCGGTCATTCGCAGCAGCACGCAGATTGCCGGGAATGCCAGTTTTGAAGAACTGGTGGGCCAGGACAGCATCATGGACATGAAAGATGAGATTCGTCAGCGCCTGCTGATGACGATCGAAGGACTGTAAAGCACTCGGCTCAACGTCGAGCCGACACGCAAAATGACTTGCAGCGAGTTGCTCGCACAGGAGAACACGATGGCGAAGAAGGAAAGTACCCAGCACAAACTCGACCGCGTTCGCGCCCCTCGGGTCCACATCACCTACGACGTCGACATCGGCGATGCTCAGGAAAAGAAAGAGCTGCCCTTTGTCGTCGGCGTGCTGGGCGATTTTTCCGGCAACCCCCTTGAGCCGCTGCCCAAGCTCAAGGATCGCAAATTCATCTTCATTGACCGCGACAACTTCAATGGCGTGCTCAAAGGCATCAAGCCGCGCCTGGCCTATCGCGTCGATAACACGCTGGCCAAGAACGGCACGCAGCTGGGCGTCGAGCTCAACTTCAACGCCCTCGAAGACTTCGAGCCGCAGAACGTCGTCAAGCAAGTCGAGCCGCTGCGCAAGCTGCTGGAAGTGCGCAACAAGCTCGCCGACCTGCGCAACAAGATGGGCGGCAACGACAAGCTGGAAGAGCTGTTGATGGACGTGTTGCAGAACACCGAGAAGCTGAAAACGCTGGGCAAGGAATTCGGTCGTGAAGCCGCCGTTCCCGCCACCGACGCCAAAGAGTAAGCAGGAGCACGACCATGAACGACAAACAAACCGTGGCCCAGCAGGACACTGATCTGGTTGAAGTGGAAAACTTCGCCCCGCAGTCCTCGCTGCTCGACAGCATCATTTCCGAAAGCCGTGTCGCCCGCTCCGAAACCGAACGCACCCGCACCCGTGATCTGATCGGCGAGCTGGTGGGTCAGGTGCTGGAAGGCGAAATGACGCCAAGCAAAGACCTGATCGCCGTGCTTGATGCGCGCATCGCCGAGATCGATTCGATGCTCTCCGAGCAGATGAACGAGATCATGCACGCCCGTGAATTCCAGCAACTGGAAGCATCCTGGCGTGGCCTGAAATACCAGGTCGACCAGACCGAGACCAGCACCACGCTGAAGATTCACCTGCTCAACGCCTCGAAGAAAGACCTGGTCCGCGACCTCAAGGCCTCGTCGGAATTCGACCAGAGCGCGCTGTTCAAGAAGATCTACGAAGAAGAGTACGGCACCTTCGGTGGCGCTCCATTCGGCATGCTGCTGGGTGATTACGAGTTCAACCGTAACCCGGAAGACATGTACCTGCTCGAAGAGATCTCCCACGTCGCCGCCGCTGCCCACGCGCCGTTCATTTCGGCCGCGTCGCCCGAGCTGTTCGGCTGGGACTCGTTCACCGACATGTCCGGCCCGCGCGACCTGGCGAAGATCTTCGACACCGTCGAATACGCCAAGTGGAAGTCCTTCCGTAACTCCGAAGACTCCCGCTACGTCGGCCTGACCCTGCCCCACGTGCTGGGTCGGCTGCCGTATGGCCCGGATACCACGCCGGTCGAAGAATTCAACTTCGTCGAAAGCGTCGATGGCCGCGACCATAACAAATACCTGTGGATGAACGCTGCCTACGCACTCGGCACCCGCGTGACTGACGCATTCTCCCGCTACGGCTGGTGCGTGGCGATTCGTGGTGTTGAAGGCGGCGGTCTGGTGGAAGGTCTGCCGACCCACACGTTCAAGACCGATGACGGCGAAATCGCCCTCAAGTGCCCGACTGAAATCGCGATCACCGACCGCCGCGAGAAAGAACTCTCCGACCTCGGTTTCATCCCGCTGGTGCACTGCAAGGGCACCGACTACGCGGCGTTCTTCGGCACCCAGTCGACCCAGAAGCAAAAGCAATACAACACCGACATCGCCAACGCCAACGCCCGTCTTTCGGCGCAGTTGCAGTACATCTTCGCCACCTCGCGCATCGCTCACTACATGAAAGCGATCATGCGCGACAAGGTCGGCAGCTTTGCTTCACGCAAAGACGTCGAGATGTTCCTCAATAAGTGGCTGTCCAGCTACGTGCTGCTCGACGACACCGCCAGCCAGGAAGCCAAGGCCAAGTTCCCGCTGCGTGAAGCCCGCGCCGAAGTCTTCGAAGTGCCGGGCAAGCCGGGCGTGTACAAAGCGGTGACGTACCTGCGTCCGCACTACCAACTGGATGAACTGACGGCGTCGCTGCGACTGGTCGCAGAACTGCCGCAATCCACACGCGGTTAACCGGTCCGGGTCTGCCAGGGAGGCAACATGAGTAGCCAACACAAGTTGTTGCCGTCACTGCTGGACCGGTTGCTGGACGACCGTCCGCACCAGTCCGTTGAAGCCTCGGCGCAACGCTTGTGTTCGCTGGCCGATTACAAGGCCAGCATCGTGCGTGACCTGGAGATCCTGGTGAACACCCGTCAGTCCCTGGTGGCTGGCGAGCTCGCCGGTTTCCCGCAACTGCCCGGCACGATCCTCGATTACGGCATGCCCGATTTCACCAGCAAAAGCGTGCTCGACCCCCAGGACCGTTACCTGATTCAGCAGCAGCTGGAGAAGGCGATTTCAGACGGCGACCGGCGCTTTCGCAGCGTCAAGGTACAACTGCTCGCACAACAAACCGGCCAACGCATGCTGACCTTTCGCGTGGACGCCGTACTGCGCCTGCAAGACATCTCCCGTCAGGTTTCATTTGACGCGGTGTTGCAGGTCAATACCCAGGAATACACAGTACAGAACCTCAACTGATGCTCGACGACCTGCTCCCCTATTACGAAAAGGAACTGTCGCACCTGCGCTTTCTGGGCCAGGAGTTCGCGAGCCAGTACCCGAAAATCGCTTCGCGGTTGCTCATCGAGGGCGATAACTGCGAGGACCCTCATACCGAGCGCTTGATCGAGGCGTTTTCGTTTCTCGCGGCGCGGGTGCACAAGAAGCTCGATGACGAGTTTCCGGAAATCGTCGAGTCGTTCCTTGAGGTGCTGTACCCGCACTACCTGCGCCCTACCCCGTCGATGTCCATCGTCGAGTTCACCCTGGGCAAGAACGAGAAGGTCACCGAGGCCTATCGCGTTGCGCGTCACACCGAGATCCACGCCACGCCCATCGACAGCGTGGTGTGCAAGTTCCGTACGTGCTACCCGGTCGACCTGTGGCCGATCAGCGTGCAGCAGGCTTCGTTCGTCGAAATGGAGCGCTCGGCGTTCAACGGCCACAGTGCTGATCTGGTGGCGCGTCTGCGCATCGGCCTGACGGCGACCTCCGACGTGCTGTTCGGGCAGATGGAGCTGGACTCGCTGCGCTTCTTCCTCGACGGCGAAAGCACACTGATGCTGCAGCTGTACGAATTGCTCTTCAACAACCTGGCCAAGGCCACGCTGACCTTCGAAGACGAAGGCCGTATGCGCGAAGTGGCCCTGCCGGCCAATGCGCTGAAGGCGGTCGGCTATGGTCTGGATGAGGGGCTGGTGGATTACTCGGAGCGTTCGTTCCTTGGCTACCGGCTGCTGCACGAATATTTCACCTTCCCGGACAAGTTCATGTTCTTCGACCTGTCCGGTTTCGGTCGCATTTTGGCGGGCAAGGCGCTGGGCAAAGTCGAGATCAATTTCTACTTCTCCGACTACGACCTGCACGACCGCCTGGCGCGCCTGACGCAGAACATCGGCCGCGCCAACTTCAAGCTCAACTGCACGCCGATCATCAACCTGTTCCGCCAGCAGGCCGAGCCAATCACCCTGACCCATGCTCAGCATGAATACGCCATCATTCCGGACGTGCGCATGCAAAACACGGCCGAGGTGGTGTCCATCGACAAGGTGCGCCGGGTCAAGAAAGTCGGCGGGCTGGAGCAGGTCACCAGCTGCCATCCGTTCTTCGAGCCGCGCGCCGATCAGGGGCCGGGCAACAGCTTCTGGATCGCCCGCCGACGCCCCTCCCAGAGCCGGCAACGGGACGGCACCGACATGTTCATTCGGGTGGTCGACCGGGACCTGGAGCTGATCAACTCGGCCAGCGATACCTTGAGTATCCGCCTGACCTGCAGCAACCGTGACCTGCCTTCACTTCTGCCCTTCGGCGGCGCGCGCGGGGACTTCAGTGTCCCGGCAGGCTCGGTCATTGACGACATCCGCTGCCTGCGCAAACCGACCGCATCGGTGCGCGTGCCACTGGGCAACGGGGTCATCTGGCGCCTGGTCTCGCACCTGTCGCTGAACCACATGTCGCTGGTCAGCAAAGGCCGCGACGTGCTGCTGGAATTGCTGTCGCTCTACAACTACCGCAACACCTCGGCGATCCGTAAGCAGATCAACGGCATTTTCTCGGTGAGCAGCGAGCCGGTGGTCGCGCGGATCGGCCACCCGCGTCCGAACTTCGTGCGCGGCGTGGGCATCACCCTCAAATTCGATGAAAGCCAATACACCGGCAGCGGCGTGTTTCTGTTCGGCATGGTCCTCGACCATTTCTTCGGCCAGTACTGCTCGATCAACAGCTTTACCCAATTAACCCTGCGCACCTTGCAGCGCGAAAAGAGAGTGGTCCAATGGCCCCCGCGAACCGGCGATCAACCCCTGGTCTGATCGACCAGGCACGGGCTGAGCCGCACCGATTCGAATTCTTTCAGTTGGTGCGTTTGCTCCGCCTGCACTACAGCAGGAACGGGCGAATGGACCTGCAGACGCGGCCCCATGAAGACCCGTTGCGCTTTCGCTCGCAGCTGTCGCTGAATTTTCCGGCGAGCGAAGTCAGCGACCTGAAGTTTGAGCGCGAGGGCAAGGTGTCTGCGGCCGGGCTGCCGCTGACCGAAGTGCAGGTGACGTTCATGGGTCTGGTCGGGCCGTCCGGCGTATTGCCGCGCCCGTACACCGAGCTGTTGCTGGAACGCCATATTCAGTACCGCGACGACGCCGCCCACGCGTTTCTTGACGTGTTTTCCCATCGCATGACCACGCTGTTCTACGAGGCCTGGCAGAAGTACAAGTTTTACATCGAGTACGAGCGCAACGGCACGTCGGACTTCGATCGCTACCTGCTTCATCTGGTGGGCCTTGGGCCGCAGGCGCAGAAGCAAAAGTTCGCCCCTGAAGGCTCGCCCCTGCGTCGGGAGCTGTTCAGCTATTTCTCGGGGATGTTCGCGCAGAAGCCGCGCAACGCGCTGAACCTGCAGGTGATGCTGAGCTTTTATTTCTCGCTGCCGTTCAAGGTCCGGCAATTCGCCGGGCGCTGGCTGAAGCTCGACGTCAGCCAATGCACGCAGCTGGGCCGCAAGAACGCCGCCCTCGGGCAGAGCGCGGTGGTCGGCAACCGGGTCTGGGATTACCAGTCCACCGTACGCCTCGACATCGGCCCGTTGGCGCTGGCCGATTACCAGCGTTTTCAGCCCGGCACCGAGGACTACCAGAAGCTGGTGGAGTTGGTGCGTTTTTACATCGGCGCGCACCTGGATTTCCAGATCGCGCCGACCCTCAAGCGCGAGGCGGTGCCGCTGGCGAAGATCGGCCGTCAGGGCAACGTCGCGCTGGGGTGGCTGGGCTGGTTGAAACGTCCGGGCGCCGATGTCGAGCCGGCCCGTTGTGCTCTTTTCCATATTCCTTTTGATGGGGTCTCACTGTGAACCTGAAGTCGCTGTTCGCCAAACTGAACGAAACCAGTCGCACAGCCACAGAAGGCGCTGCCGCCCTGTGCTTGTCAGAAAACCATTACGACGTTGAAGTCGAGCACTTGCTGCTGCAGTTGCTGGAAAACAACGACAACGACTTGCCAGCGATCCTTCGTCACTACGACGTGGTCCCCGAGCGCTTGCAGGCGCAGTTGGTCACCGCCCTCGGCACCTTCAAGAAAGGCAACACGCGCACGCCGGCTTTGTCGCCGCACATCACGCGGATGATCGAGCAGGCCTGGGTCCTGGCGTCCATCGAGTTTGGCCAGAGCCAGATCCGCACCGGTTACCTGATTCAGGCGTTGCTGGACGATGACGAGCTGCACCGTGTGGTCGTGGCCTCCGCGCCTGAGCTGGAGAAAATCAACGCCGACGACCTGCGGGTCAACCTCGCCGCGCTGGTCGAAGGCAGCCCGGAGTCGGGCCTGGCCAGCCCGCTGGAGAGCCCGAAAGCCGCCAACGGCCGCGCCGTTCACGGCAACGGCAAAACGCCGGGGCTGGATCAATACACCATCAACCTGACCCAGAGCGCCCGCGACGGCCGCATCGATCCGGTGCTGGGCCGCGAGTTCGAAGTGCGGCAGATGGTCGACATCCTGACCCGTCGCCGGCAGAACAACCCGATCCTCACTGGTGAAGCCGGCGTGGGTAAAACCGCGGTCGTTGAAGGCCTGGCGTTGCGTATCGTTCAGGGCGACGTGCCGTCGGTGCTCAAGGACGTGGCGATTCACACCCTCGATCTGGGCCTGTTGCAAGCAGGCGCCGGGGTCAAGGGAGAGTTCGAAAACCGCCTTAAGTCAGTGATCGAAGAAACCAAGCGCAGCCTGCACCCGATCATTCTGTTTATCGACGAAGCCCACACGCTGATCGGCTCCGGTGGTCAGGCCGGGCAGAACGATGCCGCCAACCTGCTGAAGCCGGCACTGGCACGGGGCGAACTGCGCACCATCGCGGCGACTACCTGGGCGGAGTACAAAAAGTACTTCGAGAAAGACGCCGCCCTCGCCCGCCGCTTCCAGGTGGTCAAGGTCGAGGAGCCGGACGAAGACAAAGCCATCTACATGCTCCGTGGCCTGCTCGGCAAAATGCAGGAGCACCACAAGGTCACGGTGATGGACGAAGCGCTGGTGCAGGCCGTGCGCCTGTCCAACCGCTACATCACCGGGCGTCAGTTGCCGGACAAAGCCGTCAGCGTGCTCGACACCGCCTGTGCTCGCGTGGCCCTCGCGCAGTCGGCGCAGCCCGGCCCGCTGGAAGACTGCAAGCGTCAGATCGACAACGTGCAGGCCGAGATTGCCGTGCTGCAGCAGGAAGCCGCCAAGGGCAGTGACCACTCCCGCCGTCTGACCGCGCTCAACGATGAATTGCAGAGCGTTCAAAAGACCCGCGAGACGCTGGAACAGCAATGGCAGCGCGAGCTGGAGCTGGTGCAGAAACTGGCCGAACTGGGCAGCGTCGAGGCCCCCGATGTGAGCGAGATTTCCGCCGTACGTGCCGAGTTGGCAGACGTTCAGGGCGAGCAGCCATTGGTCCACGCACTGGTCGACGGCGGCACCATCGGCGAGGTGATTTCCGGCTGGACCGGCATCCCGCTGGGCAAGATGCTGCGCAACGAAATCGACACCGTTCAGCGCCTGCCGGCACTGCTGGGGGAGCGCGTATTGGGTCAGGATCACGCCCTGGCGGAGATCGGCAAACGCATCAAGATCTCCCGCGCGCGCATGGAAGACCCGAACAAGCCCATCGGCGTGTTCCTGCTGCTGGGCCCGAGCGGCGTTGGCAAGACCGAAACCGCTCTGGCGCTGGCCGACACACTGTACGGCGGTGAGCGTAACGTCATCACTATCAATATGTCCGAGTACCAGGAAGCCCACACCGTTTCCAGCCTCAAGGGTTCCCCTCCCGGTTATGTCGGTTACGGCGAAGGCGGCGTGCTGACCGAAGCGGTGCGTCGCAAACCCTACAGCGTGGTGTTGCTGGACGAAGTGGAAAAAGCCCACCCGGACGTGCTTGAGCTGTTCTTCCAGGTCTTCGACAAGGGCGTGCTGGATGACGGCGAAGGTCGCGAGATCAACTTCCGTAACACGGTGATCATCCTCACCTCCAACACCGGTACCGATCGCATCATGCAGCGCTGCCTGAACACCACCGAGCAGCCGACCCCGGACGAGATCGTCGAGGACCTGCGCGACGAGCTGAACCAGGTGTTCAAGCCCGCCTTCCTCGGGCGGTTGACCATCGTGCCGTACTACCCGGTCCAGGACGAGATTCTGGAGCGCATCGTTGCCCTGAAGCTGGAGCGTATTCGCAAGCGTTTCGAGCGCAATCATCAAGCCGTGCTCGGTTACGACGAGGCGCTGGTCAAGGCCATTGCGGCGCGCTGCACCGAGGTCGACAGCGGCGCACGCAACATCGACAACATTCTGTCCAAGACCCTCATGCCGGAACTCTCCCAGCACGTGCTGGAACGCATGGCCCAGGACAAACCGATTCAGAGCCTGCACATCGAACTGGGCAGCGACGGCGGTTTCGCCTACCGCTTGCTTTGATTGGGTTGGAAGGGAGTTGGCTGGATTGATCAAGCATTCATAGGTATGCAGTCATGAATATGCAAAACAGGGAACGTCTTTACGCCGGGGCCAGCTGGGCCACCCGCGTGACCCTTTTGACCGTCCTGATGGCGCTCACCGCCTGCGGCATCACCGACCGCGCCAGCAAGCGCGTCGATGACACCTGGGCCGGTGACATGCTGTTCGGCGACAAGGAAAAAGTCATTCTGAAGGCCGACGGCGGTAACCAGCTCAACCCCGATGAAAGCGGCCGCCCGCTGTCGGTCGTGCTGCGGGTCTATCAGCTCACGGCGCTGGAGCGTTTTGCGTCCATCGACGCCGATTCGCTGTGGGACAACCCGCAGCAGGCCCTTGGCAACACGCTCATCGACAGCCAGGAAATCACCCTGCTGCCGGGCATGGGCCAGATCGACCAGTGGCCGCTGAACACGGCCACTGGTTATGTCGGCATCGCTGCGTTCTTCCGCTCCGACGAGAAGAGCCACTGGAAAGTCGCCTTCGATGCCAACTCCCTGCGCAAGGACGGCATCTGGTTTTCCTCGGACGGCCTGCGCGTGCTGGTCGACAACAACCACGTACTGGCGGTGCGCGGCAATGACGTGCTGAACAAGCCGCAGACCGAAGCGCAGTTCGCCAAAAGCAACGTCATGCCCACGGCCGCGCCCGCCGCCAATGCAGTCAATCCGTCCCTGACTCAACAGGTGCAGGACGCGGCGGTGCAAAAGGCCCAGGACACGGCGGTCGACTCCGCTCAGAAAGGCGCGCAATCAAAATTCGATTCATTAGTGGAAGGCGTTCATGAGTAAGCAGAGCCGCGTGATGTGGTCCGAAGGCATGTTTCTTCTGCCACAGCACTTCCAGTACCAGGATGAATTCCACCAGCACCAGCTGAGCGAATCGACGCTGCGCGCCACGCCCTTTCATTGGGGCGTGCAGGCCATGCAGATCGACGAAGAAGCGCTGGCCAGCGGTTCGCTGCAATTCAAGCGGCTGAAGCTGGTGTTTCCGGACGGCAGCCTGTTCGATGCGCCGGGCCACGATCCGCTGCCGGCGGCGCGGGATTTGCGCGAGTTGCTCAAAGGCAATGACTTCAAGGTCTACGCCGCCCTGAAACTGCCTGAGCCGTTCGGCCTCAATTACGTTGAAGACGGCCAGGAGCAGAAAAGCGCGCGCCGATATCGCAAGCAGTTCGACACCCTGCCCGACCTCAACGAAGGCGATCTGGAAAACGAGATCACCAGCCTGCGCCTGAACGTGGTCATGCTGATCGACGGCGACACGCTGGACGGCTACAGCTATTGCCCGATCGCGCGGCTGTCGCGCAACAACATCGGCGGTTTCAGTCTCGACACCCACTTCGTGCATCCGACCTTGCACCTGGGCACCCACGAAACCCTGATCGGCCTGGGCAAGCGTCTGCTCGGCGCCCTGCACTCGAAGAGCAAGGCGCTCTCCGGCCGCCGCCGGGAACGTGCTGATCAGATCGCCGAGTTCGGTTCCAGCGACGTCACGCTGTTCTGGTTGCTCAACACGGTCAACCGCGCGTACCCGAATCTGGCGCACTTGCTGGCCCACCCGCGCCTGCACCCGGAGCGTCTGTACCTGTTCCTGGCAGAACTGGCCGGTGGTTTGCTGACCTTCTCGCTGGACGTCGAGCTCAACGACATCCCCGAGTACAACCATCACGACCCGGCGGCGTCGCTGGTCACGCTGGACCAGATGATCCGCACGCTGCTGGACAACGTGATCCCGAACCAGTGCATCGTCATCAACCTGACCCAGACCAAGCCCTCGTACTGGCAGGGTCAGCTGCACGACCCACGACTGGTCGATGCCGATTTCTATATTTCCGTGCACGCCGACATGCCCGGCTCCAGCCTGCTGGAACTGGTGCCACGGGCGGTCAAGGTCGGCTCCCCGGAAGACATCGAAGTGGTGGTCAACAGCGCCATGCCCGGCGCCACGCTCAACCATTCGACACGGCTGCCCAACGCCATTCCAGTGCGTCTGGACAACCACTACTTCTCGATCGAACCCCATGGCCGGGTCTACGAACGCATGATGAGCGCCCAGGCGATCTCGTTCTACGCACCCAGCGCTTTCACCAACCTCAAGCTTGAACTGATGGCAGTACTCAAATGAGCGAAGCCGTAATGCAAGGCGCCATGGCCGCCGACCAGCCAAAACCGACCCTCAAAGACCTGGTGCAGGACTTCATCAGCATGGCGCTGATCCTGCGTCGTGGCCGTCAAGTGACCTCGGTCCGCGCGTTCGAGGAGAGCGTCGACAGTTTCTTCGCAACCCTGGAGCGAGAAGCCCGCGCCTCCAATTACAGCGTCGAGCAGGTCAAGGACACGCAATACGCGTTGTGCGCGTTTCTCGACGAAAGCGTGCTGCGGGCCAAAATGCCCGAGGCGCCGGTCGTGGCAAACGCCGAGGCTTCGCCCACTTCAGCCCATGCTGCACTGGCGGCGCCGGCCGAGAAAGTCAACGAACTGCGCCGGCACATCGAAGTGTCGCCGCTGCAGTTCCGCCACTTTGGCGTGCACCTGGCCGGCGAAGGTTTCTTCGACAAGATCGAAACCCTGCGCGCCGACGTCAAGCGCAACCTCGACGTGCTAGAGGTGTATCACCTGTGCCTGGCCCTGGGGTTCGAAGGCAAATTCAGCGTCGGTGAAGGCAAGGATCAGTTGCGCTATCTGGCCAACACCCTCGGCCAGGACATCGCCCGTTATCGCAAGACGCCCAAAGCGCTGTCGCCGGACTGGGCACTGCCGGATCAGGTCTCGCAGATGCTGCGCCACGAGGTGCCGGTGTGGGTCTACCTGGCGCTCATCGCGCTGGTCTGTCTGGCGGTTTACCTGACGCTGGACTGGCTGCTGGGCAAGGACGTCGCCTTATTGTCCGAACACATCAGCCAATTGTTCAGTGCCTGAGCACTGCTCGGGTAAGCGAGTCAGGAAGACATGAAAACACTACTTCGCGCTCTAAAAAGTTTCTGGTTCATCCTCATCGCGCTGTGGCTGGCGAGTCTCGTTGCGTGCGTGGTCGTTGCGGCGCGCAGCCAATGGTCGCGGGAATACCTGCTTCAAGTCATGCTGGTGGTCAGCGCGTTCTACGTCTTCGTGGGCGTATTGCGCCAGCTGCGGCGCATGTCCGCGGAGCGCAATCTCGAGCGTCTGGTGCACCATGAAGTCGACCGCTCATTGCCGGCCGACGGCGATTTCCGCGACCAGCAGGTACTGCGCGACCGCCTCAAGCACGCGATCACCATGCTCCGCGCCGATCGCTCGGCAGGCGGCGGCGGTTCGTCGGCACTGTATGAGCTGCCGTGGTACCTGGTGATCGGTCAGTCAGCGGCCGGCAAGACGTCGCTGCTGACCCGCTCGGGGCTGTCGGCCACCACCGCCGGAGGCCAGAGCAGTGGCGAAAGCGGCACCCGCCACTGCGACTGGTACTTCAGCCCTGAAGCGGTGCTGATCGACACGGCCGGCCGTTACCTGAACGACGACCAGTCGGCGAGCGAATTCACCGCATTCCTGCAACTGCTGAAAAAGCAGCGCAAGAAAACCGCCATCAATGGTCTGGTGCTGGTGGTCAGCCTGCCTGAACTGCTGGCGGCAACGGCCCATGAACGTGCGGAAATGGCGATCCAGCTGGTCGCGCGGATCGAGGAATACAGCCGCAGCCTCGACGCCCACCCGCCGATCTACCTGATGCTGAGCAAGACCGACCAGTTGCCGGGCTTTAATCAGGCTTTCGACGGCCTGGACCTGAACGAGCGTCAGCAACCGCTGGGCATGACGTTTGCGCTGTCGGAAATCCGCAGCCAGGGCTTGAAGACGGTCCTCGACGGCAAGCTGAAGAATCTGCACAACGGCGTGCAGCGTCACGTCGATGCGCAGATGATCAGGCTCGGTTCCGACGCCAACAGCGCGTTGCTCAACTTCCCCAATTACTTCGCCGATCTGTCGGGCGTGCTGGTGCCGTTCCTCGAACACTTCACCCAGCCGGCCAGCCACGGCAGCCCGTTGCTGCTGCGCGGCCTGTATTTCACCAGCGCGTTGCAGACCGCTCAGCAGCTGAGCCAGGTGTTCGACGACGATCTCGCCGAGGCCTTTGCCCTGCAGCCGGCACACGAAGGCGCCCATCTGGCGCAAGCGGGCGGCAGGAAGACCGGCGACCGCAGCTACTTCATCACCGACACCTTCCGCCGGGTGATCTTCCCCGATCGCGCGCTGACCTCGTACCAGTCCCGCGATGGCCGCGACACGTCAATGACCCCGGTGGTCCTCGCCGCTGCGGTCCTCGCCGGCCTGGGTTTCATCGGCTGGCAAGCGCTGTCGTTTCAGCACAACCGCGAATGGATCGCTGCCCTGCAAGACAAGCTGACCGAGCTGAGCGATGCCCCCGATCGTGCCCAGCGCATGGCGGCAGGCGAAGGCCTGGAGCTGCTGCGCAATGAGCTGGCGCTGATCGAAAAACACCGCGCCAAAGGCGTGCCGCTGCAACTGAGTGCCGGCCTGTACCGCGGTGACGAGATCTTTGCCGCCGCGCAAACGGCCTATCTCCAGCAACTGCGCAGCCAGGCCCTTGAGCCGGTGGCGCTGAAGCTGCAAATGCAGATGCGGGCGTTCAATGAGTTCACCAAATCCGTGGACCCTCAGAACGAACTCGCTGCCACGGCCAGCAAATCAGGTGGCAAGCCGGGCAGCAAAAACGATAAGGGCCAGAAGCTGGCCGATCGCGGCGTGCGCAGTTTTGCCGCCAACAGCGGCAAACCCAGTTTGAGCAGCATTCCGCGCAGCGTCGGTGATGTCGGCAGTCGTCTGAAAGGCGCCGTGCGCAGCAACGTGACCAAGGCCCGCGAGGCGGCGCTTGCCGATCTGCGCAACCCGGCCTCGGCCAGTGACGCGGCAGAACTGTCGGCCACCACCGGCGGGCTGTCGTTGTCCGAAGAAATGCTTGGCCGCCTGGATGAGCAGCAAGTCGCCTCGATCATCGAGTCCTACAACTCGCTCAAGCTGTACCTGATGCTGACCCAACCGAGTGTCCACTCGGACCCGGAATTCGTCAGCGCCGCCTTGCCGGTCGCCTGGAGCAACACCGCTTCGGCAGACAGCCCGGTCAGCGATGAGGTCATCGCCGACAACGTGCCGATGTACGTGCAGTTACTCAAGACCGGACAGGCCCCTGCCCTGCCCCGCAATGATCAACTGGTCGAAGAAACCCGCAGGAGCCTCAAGTCGTTCATGATTTCCAGCTCGCTGGTGGACCGTGAATACCTGCGCCTGCAATTGGAAGCCAGTCGCCAGTTCCCGGCCGTGGGCCTCAACGAGCTGGTGCCGCTGCCCGGCCGCCAGTTGCTTTACGGCAGCGAAGCAGTGCCGGCGATCTTCACCCGCCAGGGTTGGGACGGCTTCGTCAAACCCGAGCTGATCAAACTGATGTCGAGCAACCTGCGCAACGAGTCCGACTGGGTTCTGGACGGCGACGGCGGCGACAGCATCATTCAGAAAGCCAACTTCATGCGCGAGTTCATGGCGCGTTACAAGCGTGACTACGCGCAGTCCTGGTACACCTTGCTGAGCAGCGTTGGCGTGCGCCACTTCACCGACATGGCCAACGCCACGCAACAGCTGTCGTTGTTGAGCGACGTGCAGAACTCGCCGGTGAAAATCCTGCTGTCCGGGGTCAACGACAACACCCAGTGGGACGTACCCGCGCCCCAGGTCAATCAACAGGCCGGCACGCCGAAGCCCGATGATTTCTGGAGCAAGGTCACCGGACTGGTCAGCGGCCCGCAAGTGCCGACCGCCGCCATGCTCTCGCCGCTGCCGCCGGTGGACGACGGCAGCCTGGCCCAGCGCTTCGAGCCGGTGTCGCGGGTCTTCGCGACGCAGAACGCCGAAGGCGCCGACAGCACGATCATGGATCGCTACCTGGCGGCGCTGCGCAAACTGAAAGTGCGGATGAACAACATTCAGCGCTCCCAGGACGTCGGCAAGAGCAGCAAGCAACTGATCAGCGAAACCCTCGAAGGTCAGCCGAGCGAAGTCACCAACGTGCGCAACTACGTCGAGACCACGGTGGACACCAGCCGGGGCAGCCTGTCGGAATCGCTGCAGGGCCTGTTCAGCCTGCCGATCCAGTTCGCCTGGGAAACCCTGCGCGACCCGGCCGGCCAGCAGATCGCCAAGGCCTGGGCACAGCAGATCGCCAAGCCGTGGGAGCAAGTCATGGCGCACCGTTATCCGATCGCCGCCGGCAGCCGCAACGAAGCGTCGGTAAAAGACCTGCAGCGTTTCGTCGACCCCGAGTCCGGCCTGCTGCCGAACTTCAAGCGCAACGAAATCGGCAACCTGTCCGGTGGTGAAGGCCTGGGCATGGGCAGCGGCGCCAAGGCTGCGCCGCTGGTGAACCCGAACATGGTCACCAGCATCGACAAGGCCAGCTCCCTCGGCCAGGTCATCGCCAGCCTGTCGGACAAGGAAAACGGCTTCGAAATCATGCTGGAGCCGTCGGCGTTTTTCACCGACATCATCTTCACCCTCGACGGTCAGGTGCAGCATTACCGCAACGGCAAAACCAGCTGGAGCCGTTTCTCCTGGCCGGGCACCACCACCGCACCGGGCGCACGTCTTGACGTGGTGACGCTGACTGGCGAACGCATCACCGTGTTCGACTACCCCGGTCGCTGGGGCCTGTTGCGCATGAACGACAGCGCGCGGGTTGATGACCTCGACGGCATCCAGCAACGCTTCAGCTGGAACACCGCCAATGGTCAGGTCAGCCTCGCGGTGCGCAACTACGGCGGCGTCAAGCTGACCGACCTGGCCAACGTCAAATCCCTGAGCGCGCTGAGCTCGCCGTCCAAGTTCGTGGCGGAAGGGTCGGCCAAGTGATGAGGGTTGCGCGGGTGGTTGAACGCGGCCCTGAAGGCGGGGTTGAGGGCGGGCTGGTGAACGGTCGGGAGCGCCGTCGATGATCGGCTGCTTCGGCAAGCTGCCGTCGAGCGCGGACTTCGTCAGCCTGCACGGCGCCGCGGATGACGTGTGCGAATTCGACGGCTGGCTGCAGGCGTCGCTCGCGGCGATTCATTCGCAGGACGACTGGCAGGCGCGATTCGATCGCCTGCCGGTGTGCTTCTTCTCGTACCGCGCGCGCTCGGGCAACTGGCTGCTGGGCGGTCTGGTCAGTTCGATGGACTCCAGCCAGCGGCGCTACCCGCTGTTCATCTTCCAGACCGTGAAGGCAGGCGATGGCGAGCCGCTGGTCAACCCGTTCACCTTGAGCGAGTTGTTCTGCGCGCAGATCAAACCGTTGCTGCACCTCGGTGCCCAGGGCGAGCAGGCGGCGGTGCTGTTCGAACGGATCAAGGCCCTGCGCCCGTTGCAGGGTCAGGACTTCGCGTTGTTCCGCCAAGTGCACGAGAAGTTCCTGCGCAACTTCAACCTGCGGGACATCGCCACGGCGCTGGAACAGGCCTACCCGGAGTTCGTCACCAACGCCGTACTGACCCGATTGAATGCATTGCGCCGCCCGCTGAACCACGCTCAAGCGCTGGGCATCAGCCTGCCGCTGCCCGCTGAACGCGGCTTGAAAAACCCGACAGCGGACCTCTGGATCGACTGGCTGACGCGGATGAAAACCGGCCGTGTGTCGCCCCAGGTCAGCGTGCTGGCCGACGACTTTATGCGGCCCAAACTGTTGTGCTTCCCGTCCCGCAGCAACACCGGCCTGTACACGGTGCTGGCCGACCCGACCGAGCGGCCTGAGCATTACGACGTACTGGCGGACTTCGCGGCATTCGACGAACACCACCGGCCGCCTGAGTTTCCTGACACCGATCGCCCCCTTTTTGACGTCATCGACCGTTGTGTCGACGCGCTGGATGTGAAGTCCGTATGAACAAGCTCAAGTATTACCTGCTGCGCTACCAACCCTACATTCTGGGGATCTGTTTCTTCCTGACGATCTTCATCGTCTGGGGGCTGGGCCGCGCGCTGGACTTCAGTTCCCTGGGCAGCCTGCTGACCGGCATCGCTGTCTTTCTGCTGCTCTCGATCGGCTACGTGCTGTATCTCTACAGGAGCAACTCGCGGCAGCACAACCTCGAAGGCGTGCTGCGCGACGACGCCGATCAAGCGGTGTTGAACGCAAGCCCGGCGGACCGGGAAGAAGTCAGTCTGCTGCGCGAACGCCTGCTGCAAAGCATCGATCGCCTGCGCAGCAACACCCCGAACGGCACCCGTGCCAAGGACGCGCTGTACGCCCTGCCGTGGTATCTGGTGGTCGGTCAGCCCGCCGCCGGCAAGAGCACCATGCTTTATCAATCCGGCCTGAACTTCCCGTACGCCGAGCGAGAAGGCGTTCGGGTCGCCGGGCTGGGCGGCACGCGCAATTGCGACTGGTTCTTCAGTTCCGAAGCGGTGCTGCTGGACACCGCCGGGCGCTACATGACCGATCAGGAAGAAGCCGGGAAATGGCGCGGTTTCCTGCAGCTGCTGCGCCAGCACCGCCAGCGTCGTCCGCTCAACGGGCTGATCGTGACGGTGAGCATCCACGACATCCTCCAGGCCTCGCTGGAAGATCAGGAACGTCTGGCCAAGCGCCTGCGTGAACGCCTTCAGGAAACCTATTCGCTGCTGGAAGTGCGCCTGCCGATTTACCTGGTCTTTACCAAATGCGACCTGGTGCCGGGCTTCGCGCCGTTTTATCGCCAGTTCGACGAGGTGGCCCGTGGCGAAGTGATGGGCAAGACCTTCACCCACAAAGACTACGAGAAAGCCGACTGGGCCCAGCGTTTCGGCGTGGCCATGGACGAACTGGTCAACTACTGGAAAGAAGTTGCCAGCCAGCAACTGGTGTTGCAGGACATTCAGATCACCCGCCGGGATTCAGCGGTGTATCGGTTCCCGCTGGAACTCGCCGCGCTCAAGCCTCGGCTGCAACTGTTCGTCGATGCCCTGCTGCGCGCTAATCCGTACCAGCATGCCGAGCTGCTGCGCGGCTTCTACTTCACAAGTGCGCTGGATGCCGATGCGCCCGAGTTGGGCGGCCACACCCGTCAGGTCAGCGAGCGCTTCTCCCTGGAGGCCGAGCAGTCCGCTGCCAGCGGCCACGCCCAGCCGCAGCCGCTGTTCATCAACAGCCTGTTCCGCAAGGTGATCATTCCCGACCAGCATCTGGTCGCGCTGTACACCAGCAATGTTCGGGAACGCCGTCGCAAGGCCGCGTGGGTCGGCGGCGCCAGCCTGATTGCGCTGCTGCTGTGCGGCGCGTGGGGCTGGTCGTACTGGAACAACAAAAGCGAGATACAGACGCTGTCGTCTGAACTGACCGCCGCTGCGGCCCAGGACGATCGGACGCCGGCGCAGTACACCGACTGGCAAACCCTGGACCGTCTGCGCCTCCAGACCGCCGATTACTACGCCAGGCACCACGATCAGGGCGTGCCGCTGCGCCTGCGTCTGGGCCTTTATCAGGGCTATAACGTCGAGCCGCTGGTGCGCGGGCGTTACTTCAACCGGCTGGAAACGGTCATGCTCAAGCCGACCGCCGACAACCTCACCCGCTCGCTGTACCTGCTGACCACGATCAAGGTCTATCAGCGCAACGCCAAGGACCTGATGCCGGTGACCGGCGTCGACAGCGTCGAGCCGCGCGCCCTGCCCAACGACAACCGCGCGCAGTCGATCGCCGACTTCGGCAAGGCCACCCTGGAGACCTACGTTCAGCTCTCGCGCTCCCAGCGAGAGAAAGCCGACCCGGCCTTCCTCAAGGCGAAGATCCCGGACTACTGGTACCCGGCCATCGCCAAACAGACCGGCAAAACCATCGGCGCGACGGGCGCTGCGACGAACTCGGGCACGGACTACGAGCTCGCCAGCCGCCAGGTCAACTTCTACAGCGACCAGATCCACGAACCCGACGTGCCGAGAATTCTCGACAACGCGTTCCTGACCTCCAGCTCGCGCAATTACATCAACAGCCTGCTCTCGCAATCGCTGCGCTCCATCGAGACCATCACCCTGGAATCGGACACCCTGTTTGCCTTCGGCCGTGCCGATTTCCAGAGCCTGAAAACCGAGGGCCAGAGTCAGCTGAGCGCCATTGCCGGCAAGCTGCTGAGCACGCCGAACATCGGCAAGATCGTCATCGCCGGTCACGCCGACCAGCTCGGCGACCGCCAGGGCAATCTGCAGGTGTCCAGGCAGCGGGCGCAAACCATCAAGACCTACCTGGTCGGCAAGGGCGTGCCCGCCGAGCTGGTGGAAGCCGTCGGCGAAGGCAGCGAGAAGCCGCTGGTCAAGTGCGACATGCAGCAGCCGCGTGCGCAGTTGATCCAGTGCCTGGAGCCGAACCGACGCGTAGAAATCGAGGTGCGTGCGCTCAACTGATCGCGCGCAGGCACCTGAAGAACCCGGCGCCCGGGCCTGTTGTATGAAGGCCCGGGCAGCGGCAACCGATCCTTTTGAATCTTCAAAGGGGTCAAATCAAGGGGCGTGATCCGGCCGCTGGACGGCTGGCCCCAACCTGCAAGAAAGGAGAATCAAGAAATGGCATTTGACGCATATATTCAGATCGACGGCATTCCAGGCGAAGTTCTGGATGACAAGCACAAGGACTGGATTGAAGTACTCGGCTACGAGTACGGCGCCACCCAAGCGACGTCGGCGACTGCCAGCTCTTCGGGCGGTGCGTCCTCCGAGCGCGTTGCACTGAGCGATTTCAGCATCCGCAAAGCGGTCGACAAGGCCTCTGCGAAGCTGTTTGAAGCGTGCTGCAAAGGCACTCACATCGCCAAGATCCAGCTGAACGTCAACCGTGCGGGCGGCGACAAGCTGACCTACCTGACCATCAACCTGGAAGAGGTTGTAGTGTCGTCGGTCAAGGCCGTTGCCGGTGGCAGTCAGGATGGCGAAGACAAAGCCGTCAGCGACCTGCCGATCGAAGAAATCAGCTTCAACTTCGCTCGCATCAAAACCACCTACACCCAACAAAGCCGTGCCGATGGCCAGGGTGGCGGTAACGTCACCGGCGGTTGGGACCGTACGGCCAACAAGGTTTTCGCTTGATCGAGTAGTCACAGCGGTCCGTTGCCTGGGGCAGCGGACCGTATTCAACACCGCGTCGGCTGGATCGACGCGGTGTTCTTTTTTCTTATCCCGAGTTGACCATGTCTGAATTTCTCAACGACCTTTCACTGACCGAACTGACAGCGCCGATCAATGGAGGAAGCGGCGAAGACCTGAGCTTTTCCACGCTGTTCGACAACGTCAAGGAAGCTCGTCGAGCGGACCCTGATTACTTGACCCAGGGTGACTGGCAGACCGATCTGAAATCCTCGGATTGGGACCTGACGATCACCCTGGCTGCACAAGGCCTTGCTCAGCAGAGCAAGGACCTGATGCTGGTCGCCTGGCTCAGTGAAGCCCTGGCGCACAAATACCACTTCGTCGGCATCACCTTCGGCCTGACCCTGGCCGAGCGGATTCTCGAACGCTTCTGGGATGACCTGTTCCCGGCGCTGGACGAAGGTCTGGAAGAGCGCGCCGCCCGCCTGGCCTGGCTGAAGACCACCCTGGCCGATGTTGTGGGGGGACTGCCGATCACCCAGGGCGATCAGTTCGGCCTGCTGCGCTACGACGAGTCACGGCACATCGAGAACCTGGCGCTGCAAAACCCGCAGGCCATGCGCATCGCGCTGGACGAAGGCAAGATCAACGCGGAGATCTTTCAGCGTTCCGTGGTGTTGACCGACACCGAGCACTTCCTGCGCAAGGCCTCGGAAATCACCGACAGCCTGCAGGCCTGCCGGCAGTTGCAGGACACAGCCGATCGCCTGTTCGGCAGCGAAGCACCGAGCTTTGCCGGCCTGAGCGAGATCCTTTCCCGCGCCGCGCAACTGGCTGAAAAACTGCTCAAGGACCGCGGCGTGGAAATCAATCCCGCGCCTGCCCAACCGACCGCCGAGCCTGTCGCCGAACCGGCCGATCAACCCGCTGCGGGGCCTGCCATGACCATCACCGTGAAAGACACCGCGTCAGCGCCCTTGCGCACCACGCCGCTGACCCGCGACGAAGCCTTTACGATGCTCGCCGGCGTCGCCCAGTTCTTCAAACAGACCGAGCCGCAAAGCCCGGTGCCGTACCTGATCGAACGCGCGATCAAATGGGGCAACATGCCCCTGGAAGGCTGGCTCAGCGACGTCATCAAGGACAGCAACGTGGTCGACAGCATCCGCGACGTGCTGGGCACGAAAGAGCCGAAGGGTTGACACAAAACCCTGACGGGCAACCGCGCCCTCCTCAAAACTGACTCCGCCGCAGTGGTTAAAGGCAGACGCGGATCCTGAGGGAGCGACCAGCACTGTCAGCCCTTCAATTCGGAAATCTCGATCAAGTTGAGATCGGGATCACGCACGTAAACCGAGCGAATCGGCCCTGTCGCGCCGGTGCGCTGAACCGGCCCTTCGACGATGGGCCACTGCTGCGCCTGCAGGTGCGCAATCACCGCGTCGAGGCCCTGGCTGGCGATGAAGCACAGGTCCAGCGCGCCGGGCACCGGCAGGTGGGCCTTGGGTTCGAACTCGTGACCGCGCTCGTGAACGTTGATCTTCTGGTTGCCAAAGCGGAACGCCAGGCGGCCGCTGCCGAAGGTTTCCAGCTGCATGCCCATGACGCGAACGTAGAAATCCTTGCAGGCCTCCACGTCCACAGTGGTCAGAACCAGATGGTCGAGGTGATCAATCATTGAGTGCGCTCCGTGGGCTAATGAGGTCGACCGTCAGGCAGTCCTGGGGCACGGACCTCAGTGGTCGTTCTTGTCCAGCGTTCTCAGCTTCTGCGGCAATGCCCACATTAACAGGCCCGCCGCGATCAGGCTGCTGACGCCGATGACGTAGAGCGCAGGCGTCGTGGTGCCGGTGAGGTCCTTGATCCCGCCGACCATCACCGGGCTGACGATGCCGCCGAACTGCCCCAGGGTGTTGATCAGCGCAATGCCGCCCGCCGCGCCGGCACCTGCGCCCGCCAACAGCTTGGGCGGCAGGGTCCAGAAGGCCGGAATGGCGGCGACAATCCCGCCGCCGAGCATGGCCAGGGAGACGATCAACAGGCTGGTGTGCTGGGCAAAGAAACCGGCGCTGAAGAAGCCGATGGCCCCAAGCACCATGAGCCCGCAGACGAATTTGCGGCGTTCACCGCTGGCGTCCGACAGGCGTCCGACCACGATCATGCTGATGGCGCCGAAGATGTACGGGATGGCCGTGAGCAGCCCGATGATCACCGGGCTTTCGACGCCCGCGCTGCGAATCAGCTGCGGCGCCCAGAAGTTCAGCCCATAGGACGCCACCTGAATCAGGAAATAAATCAGCCCGAGCATCAGGAAGCCCGGCATTTTCAGCGCGGTCAGCAGCGAGCCCCCATGCTTGTTCGGCTCATGCCGGGCGATGCGGCTCGACAGATACGTCTTCTCGGCGTCGGTCAGCCAGTGCGCGTCCGCGACACGGTCCTTGAGCAGCTTCAGCACCGCAAACCCCAGGGCAATACACGGCAGCCCGCCGAGCAGGAACAGCCAGTGCCAGCCGCGCAACTGCATCACGCCGTCCATATGACCGAGCACCAGCCCCGAGACCGGTGCGCCCAGCAGCCCGGCGAACGCCGAGGCCAGGAACAGAATTGACGTGATGCGTCCCCGGTAGGTCTGCGGGAACCACAGCGTCAGGTAAAACAGCACCCCCGGTGCGAAACCCGCTTCCATGGCGCCGATGATGAAACGCAGCACATAGAACTGCCATTCGGCGGTGACGAAGACCATCAGCGCCGTGGCGATGCCCCACGACATCATGATGCGGGCAATCCAGCGCCGCGCCCCGACCTTGTAAAGCATGATGTTGCTCGGCACTTCGAACAGCACGTAGCCGATCACGAACAGGCTCGCACCCAGCCCGTACGCGGTGTCGCTCAGGCTCAAATCGGTTTGCAACTGGAACTTGGCGAAGCTGATGTTGATGCGATCAAAAAACGCGAACAGGTAGCAGACCATGATCAACGGCATCAGGCGCCACGCGACTTTGCGGATCAATGCCTTTTCGGCGCTCACAACCTCGGCGAGGCTGCTGTTCGGGGTCAGAACAGAGACGGTCATTGCGATACTCCAGATCGACTCTCTGAGAGAGCCCTATTGTTTTTGTTGTCTGGACGCGCACGCAGCGGAGCGTGCGCGTTTGTCGGGGGAAACCGGGACGGGTGGCGCGTTAGCCGGGCAAGTCTTCCGGCGCCGAGTGCAGATCACGGTTGCGTCCGGCCTTGGCCACCTGCCCCGGCATTTCATGGCCCAGCAGGGCCGGTAAACGGCGGGACAGCGTGAGCAGATGTGGCAAATCGATGCCCGTCTCGATGCCCATTTCATCGCACAGATTCACCAGGTCCTCGGTGCAGATATTGCCCGAGGCGCCCGGTGCAAACGGGCAGCCACCGAGCCCCCCCAGCGATGCATCAAACCGCCGCGCCCCCGCTTCGTAAGCCGCCAGCACATTGCTCAGCCCCAGCCCGCGGGTGTCATGAAAATGCAGCGTGAGCGCCGATGCCGGGACACGGCTCAGCACCCGCTGCACCAGCGCAAACACCTGACGGGGGTTGGCCATGCCGGTGGTGTCGGCCAGGGAGATACCGTGCATGCCCAGTGCCAGATAGGCGTCGACAATTTCCAGCACCCGGTCTTCATCGATGCGGCCCTCGAACGGGCAACCGAACGTGGTGGCGATGGAGCCGTTCAGGCTCAGGCCTGTGCCCGACGCCAGCGAGACCACGTCGGCAAAGGCCGCCAGGGACTGTTCGCAACCCATGCGCATGTTCGCGCGGTTGTGGGTCTGGCTGGCGGACATCACCAGATTCAGCTCATCGGCACCTGCGTCGAGGGCCCGCTGGGCACCGCGCAGGTTGGGAATCAAGGCGACGTAGGTCACGCAGGGCTGGCGCCGGATGCCACGGAACACCTCATCCCCGTCACGCAAGGCAGGAATGGCTTTGGGGGAAACAAAGGAACCGGCTTCGATGCGGCTGAAACCGGCGAGAGAAAGTTGGTCGATCAAGGCGATCTTGTCAGCGGTGTCCACCCACGTCGGCTCGATCTGCAAACCGTCGCGCGGCGACACTTCCTGCACGATCAGGCGCTGGGAGAAGTCGGTGATCATTGCACCACCCCGCTGTGCTTGAGCTGGGCAATGTCGGCGGCGCTGATGCCCAGCTCGCCGAGCACGCTGTCGGTGTGCTGCCCGAGCGCGGGGCCTTGCCAGTTCACCGAGCCTGGGGTTTCCGAGAGTTTCGGCACGATGCCTGGCATCTTCACCGTGGCCCCGCCGGGCAGATCGGCGTCGAGAATCATCCCGCGCGCCTGGTAATGCGGGTCGGCGACGATGTCCGCGACGTTATAGATCCGTCCCGCCGGCACCTCCGCCTGCTCCAGCGCCTTGAGCACCGCGTCAATGGGCAAGGCCGACGACCACGCGCTGATCGCCCCATCGAGCCTGTCGCTCTGGGCGGCGCGGCCGTCGTTGTGGGCGAACTCGGGGGCCTCGGCCAGATCGGCGCGGCCAATGGTCTGCATCAGGCGTTTGAAGATCGGATCGCTGTTGCCGGCGATGACCACGTAGGCGCCGTCGGCGGTCGGGTAGGTGTTGGACGGTGCAATGCCCGGCAGCGCGCCGCCACTGCGTTCACGGACGTGGCCGAGCATGTCGTATTCCGGCACCAGGCTTTCCATGACGTTGAACACGCTTTCGGCCAGGGACACATCGACCACCTGGCCGTCGCCCTGGCCGGTCTTGACCCGCAACAGCGACATCAGCGCGCCCATCACCGCGTGCATCGAGGCCAGCGAATCGCCCAAACTGACCCCGACCCGCGCCGGCGGCGACCCGGGGGTGCCGGTGGTGTAGCGGATGCCGCCCATGGCTTCGCCGATGGCGCCGAAGCCGGGGCGATCGCGGTAGGGCCCGGACTGACCGTAGCCGGAAATGCGCACGAGGGTGAGTTTGGGGTTCAACGCGTGGAGCACGTCCCAGCCCAGCCCCAGTTTTTCCAGCGCGCCGGGCCGCAGGTTTTCGATCAACACGTCCGCGCTTTCAGCCAGCCGCTTGACGATGTCGATGCCTTCGGGCGATTTGAGGTTCAGCGAAAGGGATTTCTTGTTGCGCGACTGCAGGTACCACCACAGCGAAGTGCCTTCGTGCAGCTTTCGCCATTTACGAAGCGGATCGCCCTGCCCCATGGATTCGATTTTGATCACTTCGGCACCGAACTCGCCCAGCAGGCGGGCGGCGAAGGGAGCAGCGATCAGCGTGCCGATTTCAATGACGCGCACGCCTTGAAGGGGGCCTGTCATAGCGGTTACCTCGAGTCTTTCTTGGAATTTGTCGCCCAGACTAGAGGAACGCGGTTCAGCAAATCCAACCGTCAGTTGGCAACGGCCGTTCGCGAAACGCGAAGGCTTAGCGGTCCTGGCTGTGCAGGTGCTCGAACAGCAACTGGCTGACCGGCGACAGCGCCGCGGTGTCGCGGACCACCAGAATCAGTGTGCGCCGGGCCCAGGCATCGCTCAGGCCCACGGCCTTGAGGCCCAGGGACGGGCCGAGCAGGTCGAACGCCTTGCGCGGCAGCACGCCGATGCCCATGTCGGCCTGGACCATCCGGCACATGGCGTCGAAGCCCGGCACATGGATGCGCACCCGCAGCGGTCGGCCGTGAGCGCGCGCAGCGTTCTGGGTGCGCATGTTGATGGAGCTGGCGGCGTGCAGACCGATGTAGTCGCTGCCGAGGGTGTCTTCGAAGGCCACCTGCTGCAGCCCGGCGAGCGGGTGATCGTCACGCATCACGACGACCAGTTCGTCGCGGCGATAGGGTGCGCTGTGGAGCCCCTGAACATCGGTGTCTTCAGAGCAGATGCCGATGTCCGCGACACCGTCGACCAAGCCCTGCACGACGCCGTTGCTGGGCCGCTCTTCAAGATCGACTTTGACCAGCTCATGGCTGGCGACAAAGGCGTGCAGGTCTTCCGGCAAGAACTGAATGATGGCCGAGAGGTTGGCCAGCATGCGCACATAACCGCGCATGCCCTGGAGGTGCTCGTCGAGTTCAAGGCCCATTTTTTCCAGATCGGAGAGCATGCGCCGGGCGTGGTGCAGCATCGTCTCGCCGGCGGCCGTCAACAGCATGCCTTTGGCATTGCGCAGGAACAGGCCGATGCCGAGCACTTCTTCCAGCTCCATCAGCCGCTTGCTGGCGGCCGACACGGCAATCGCCTCGCGCGCCGCCGCCCGGGTCAGCGTGCCTTCTTCGTACACCGCCACGAACAGCTTCAGGGTGATCAGGTCGAGACGACGGATGAGGTTTTTGTGAAGCATGGGACGTACTCGATCAAGGTCCGGCCGAAAGAATACACGGGTTGTCGGACGGGGATGGCTGAAGCCGGTCCTAATGGATGCTCGCGTCGTCTGTAGGACTGGCTTTAGCCGGGAAGTGGCCAGCACGTTCGCCATGCATTTTGCAGTGTGACGTCCTACGCCTTCCCGACTAAAGCCGGTCCTACCAGGGATCCGCAGTGTGTCTGTAGGACTGGCTTCAGCCGGGAAGAGGCCAGCGTGTTCGCCATCCATTTTGCGGTGTGACGTCCGACGCCTTTCCGGCTAAAGCCGGTCCTACCAGGGATCCGTGGTGTGTCAGTGGGACTGGCTTCAGCCGGGAAGTGGCCAGCACGTTCGCCATCCATTTTGCGGTGTGACGTCCGACGCCTTCCCGGCTAAAGCCGGTCCTACCAGGGATCCGTAGTAGGTCAGTGGGACTGGCTTTAGCCGGGAAGAGGCCAGCACGTTCGCCATCCATTTTGCGGTGTGACGTCCGACGCCTTCCCGGGTAAAGCCGGTCCTACCAGGGATCCGTGGTATGTCAGTGGGACTGGCTTTAGCCGGGAAGTGGCCAGCACGTTCGCCATCCATTTTGCGGTGTGACATCCGACGCCTTCCCGGCTGAAGCCGGTCCTACCAGGGATCCGCAGTGTGTCAGTGGGACTGGCTTTAGCCGGGAAGTGGCCAGCACGTTCGCCATGCATTTTGCAGTGTGACGTCCGACGCCTTCCCGGCTAAAGCCGGTCCTACCAGGGATCCGTGGTAGGTCAGTGGGACTGGCTTTAGCCGGGAAGTGGCCAGCACGTTCGCCATCCATTTTGCGGTGTGACGTCCGACGCCTTCGCGGCTAAAGCCAGTCCTACCAGGGATCCGTGGTGTGCCAGTAGTAATCCACTATCAAGCTGAACCGATTCAGGTCGATATACCGGTGATTTCTATTTTTATGGACAGCCCCGACATGAACCTCAGACGCCTCAACATCGCTCCCCGCTCCCTGATCTGCTTCGGCTTTTTCGCCGTGTTGATCTCCGCCGTCGGACTGTTCTCACTGATGCAATCGTCCAAGCTCAAAGATGCCCGGGACGCACTGCAGGACAACGTACTCCCCACCCTCCTCGCCATCGCCGATATCAAAAATGATCTGCTGACCATCCGCCTCGGCAACACCAGCCTGCGCGCTGCGCAGAGCGCCGCCAGCACCGACTCGGCCATGAAACGCGTCAGCCAGGGCCGCGCTGACCTCGAGCGCGATACCAAACGCCTGAAAACCCTCTTGATCAGTGAGCGTGGTTTGAGTGCCTACGCGCAGATGGAGCGCGACATGCAGGCCTACCTCGCCGTGCACGCGCGTTTTCTCGACGCCGTGGCGCAGAAGCGTGATGACGTTGTCGCCTCGCTGACCGAGCCGTCCGGTGAACAGACCCGCGCGGCAGACGCACTCGCCAAGGACATCGCGACCATCGCCGACCTCGGCAACCAGAAAATGCAGGACTCAAATGTCGCGGCAAATGAAAGTTACGCCCAGGCCCGCGAGGTCATCATCGCCGCCATCGTGGTCGCGCTGGTCGCCACCCTTGCCCTGGCGGCACTGTTCACCCGCAGCCTGGTTGCGCCGATCGCCAAAGCCCTGGCCGTCGCGGAAAACATCGCTGCCAATGACCTGAGCAAGCCGATTCAAGTGGACGGTTCCGACGAGCCGGGCCGCCTGCTGCAAGCACTGTCGGTGATGCAGCAGAACCTGCGCCACACGCTTTCGGAGCTGGGCCACTCGTCCAATCAGCTGGCGTCGACCTCGGAAGAAATGACCGCGGTGACCGAAGAATCCCTGCGCGGGGTTCAGCGTCAGAACGACGAAATCAATCAGGCCGCCACGGCCATCAATCAGATGAGCGCGGCGGTGGAAGAAGTCGCCCACAACGCCTCCCTGGCCTCGACAGCCGCGCGGGATTCCAGCGACTCGGCGGAACAGGGCCGCCTGCGGGTCAACGAAACCATTTCGGCGATCAACGCGCTGCACGACTCGGTCGGCAGCACAGCGGACGAGATCAATGGGCTGGCCGGCCAGGTGCAGAACATCAGCGGCGTGCTGGACGTGATTCGCGGCATCGCCGATCAGACCAACCTGCTCGCCCTCAACGCGGCCATCGAAGCCGCCCGTGCAGGCGAAGCCGGACGCGGTTTCGCGGTGGTGGCCGACGAAGTCCGCGCCTTGGCGCACCGCACCCAGCAGTCCACCGCCGAGATCGAAAAGATGATCGACTCGATTCAGGGCGGCACCCACAAGGCGGTCACCGCCATGGGTCAGAGCAGCGAGCGCGCCCGGGTCAGCCTGGACGTCGCCGGTGCCGCCGGTCGTGCCCTCGCCGACATCAAAACCGCCATCGTGTTGATCAACGAGCGCAACGTCAGCATTGCGACGGCCACGGAACAACAGGCCCAGGTCGCGCGGGAAGTCGATCGCAACCTGACCAGCATCCGCGACCTGTCGCTGCAGACGTCTGCCGGCGCCCATCAGACCTCGGCGGCGAGCAACGAGCTGTCGCAACTGGCGGTGGGCCTGAACGGTCTGGTGATGCAATTCAGAACTTAATGGCACCGACGGAATCGCACCACTGAGCCGCCTGTTTGCGGCATCAGACGATTTCGGAGGTAAAGCATGAAGTTTGTGAAGCTGGGTTCCACGGGACTGGACGTGTCGAGGCTGTGCCTGGGGTGCATGACGTTTGGCGAGCCAGACGCCGGCACGCACCCGTGGACGCTGGATGAGAACGCCAGCCGGCCGATCATCAAGCACGCGGTCGAGCAAGGCATCAACTTCTTCGACACGGCCAACAGCTATTCGGCAGGCACCTCGGAAGTCATCGTCGGCAAGCTGTTGAAAGAATTCACCCGTCGCGAAGAAACCGTCATCGCGACCAAAGTGTTTTTTCCGGCCAACATGTGGGAAGGCTCCAAGCGGCCCAACGAACAGGGCCTGTCGAGGAAAGCCATCATGGCCAACATCGACGCCAGCCTGACGCGGCTGGGCACCGACTACGTTGACCTGTACCAGATTCATCGCTGGGATTATCACACCCCCATCGAAGAAACCATGGAAGCGCTGCATGACGTGGTGCGGGCCGGCAAGGCGCGTTACATCGGCGCGTCGTCGATGTTCGCCTGGCAGTTCGCCAAGGCTCAGCAGGTGGCGACGGCCCATGGCTGGAGCCGCTTTGTGTCGATGCAGAACTACCTGAATCTGGTGTATCGCGAAGAACAGCGCGAGATGATTCCGCTGTGCCTGGATCAGGGCGTCGGGCTGATGCCGTGGAGCCCGATGGCCCGCGGCAGGCTCACCCGGCCCCACGGCCAGCAGACTGAACGCACCAAGACCGACATCTCCGGCCAGTCGTTTTACGAGGCAACGGAAGCCGAAGATGGCCGCGTCATCGATGTGGTCGAGCAGATTGCCGGCGAGCGCGGCGTGCCCATGGCGCAAGTCGCGTTGGCGTGGGTGTTGGCCCAGCGTGGCGTGTCGGCACCGATCGTCGGCGCCTCCAAGCCGGACCATCTGGACGATGCGATCGCGGCATTGGACCTGATGCTCAGCGACGAGGAAGTCAAACGCCTTGAAGCGCCCTACGTTCCCCACGCTGTCACGGGCTTCGCGTGAAGCCCAACGGCAGTTCCGGGCTTGCCACCGGCCGGGCCGTCGTGCTGTTCGACGGCACCTGCAAGCTGTGCAATGGCTGGGCGACCTTCATCATCAGCCAGGACCACGAGCAGCGGCTGACGCTCGCGGCGGTGCAGTCGCCCGAGGGTCAGGCGCTGCTGAAATGGGCGGGGTTGCCCCAGGATCAGTTCAACACCATCGTGCTGGTGGAGAATGACCGTTTTTACGTCCGCTCGGACGCAATGTTCAAGATCCTCGCCCACCTCCCCGCCCGATGGCACTGGCTGCTCGTCGCGCGGGTTTTCCCGAGGGTGCTGCGCGACTGGCTGTACGACAAGATCGCGCTGAACCGCTACAAACTGTTTGGCCGTTATGACGCCTGTCGCTTGCCTGCCGCGGATCATCCCGGCCGTTTCTTGAACCAGAACGCCCTCAACGACCGCTAACTCTTCAGCGGCTGAAATGCCGTCTTCGTGAGCAAGCTCACTCCCACACGTCTTGGGCATGGCTCTAGAGCTCTAGTCAGTCTCACTCGGAAAAGTTCCACTATATGGGACAGACAATCACATATTGAGATCTCAGAATAGGTCGTCTATGGTGAAACCTCTTCGCTCCTCATAGCCACTATAAAAACAACAGGAAGTCCCATGCCCACGCCATCTCTGGATTCGGGCCTGCACGCCAGCACCATGAAGCGCCTCAACCTCAAGTTGATCCCCTTCCTGATGCTGCTGTACATGGTCGCGTACATCGACAAGTCGAACATTTCCGTCGCCGCGTTGCAGATGAATGCCGAGCTGGGCCTGACCGCTCGCATGTATGGCATCGGCGTAGGCCTGTTCTTTCTGACGTACATCCTTCTTGAAGTCCCCAGCAGCGTCATCCTCACGCGGGTCGGCGCGCGGCGCTGGATTGCGCGGATCATGATCACTTGGGGCATCGTCGCGGCGGGCATGGCGTTTGTGCAGAGCGCCAATCAGCTGTACGGCATGCGCCTGTTGCTGGGCGCCGCGGAGGCCGGTTTCACGCCGGGGATCATTTACTACCTGTCGCAGTGGTACCCGAAGACCGATCGGGCCAAAGCCATGTCGTTCTTCTACATTGGCGCCGCGCTGGCGTCGGTGATCGGCCTGCCGCTGTCGGGCGCGTTTCTGCACCTGGACGGCTATTTCGGCGTCAGCGGCTGGCGCTGGCTGTTTCTGCTGGAAGGCCTGCCGGCGGTGATCCTCGGCATTGTCGTGTTGCGCTACCTGCCGGACTCGCCGCAGACCACCCACTGGCTGCACGCCGATCAGAAAGACTGGCTGAGCCGCACCATCGCGGCCGAGCAAGCGAACTCGCCGATCTCCCACCACGCCGCCTGGCAGACCGCATTCCGCAGCCGTCAGGTCTGGCTGCTGAGCCTGTTCTGGCTGTTGCAGGCGTTCGGCACCATCGGCATCACGCTGTTCCTGCCGCTGATCGTCAAATCGGTGTCCGGCCAGGAATCGTTCACCGTCAGCGTCATGTCCGCGCTGCCCTTCCTGTTCGCCTGCGTGTTCATGTACTTCAATGGCACCCATTCCGACCGCAAGGGCGAGCGCGGCTGGCACTTGGCGCTGCCGCTGATGGCCGCCGGGGTGCTGCTGGCGCTGGCGGTGTGGACCAGCAACCCTTGGCTGGCGTACGCCTTGCTGGTGCTGGCGGTCGGTCTGAACTGGGCCGCCACGCCGGTGTTCTGGGCGACCACCACCGAATACCTGTCGGGCGCTGCGGCCGCGGCGTCCATCGCACTGATCAACTCCATCGCCAACATCGCCGGCCTTGGCCTGCCGCCCGTCATGGGCTGGATAAAGGACGCCACGCAAAGCTACGACTACGCCCTGCTGCTGGTCTCCGCAGCCTTGTTGGCGGGCGGTGTGCTGGGACTGTTCCTGGCCCGTTCGCCCCGTGCTGCACCTGTCACCGCCCGCGCAACTCCCCCCGCTGCTGCTCCTGTCCCAAGAGGTTTAAATGAAGCCAAGGCTCCTTAAAATCGCCCGCTTGCCGGCCATGCTCGATGACGCGCTGAACGCGACCTACGACGTGGTGGACGCCGATCAAAACGGCACCGGCGTCGGCGAATCGACCGCCGACATCCGCGCCATGGTCGCCAATGGCGAATCCACGGTCAGCCGTCAGTTGATCGACAGCCTCCCTGCGCTGGAAGTGATCGTTGTGTTTGGCGTGGGCTACGACGGCGTTGATCTGGCGGCAGCGCGGGAGCGTGGCATCCGCGTCACCCACACCCCCGACGTGCTCACCGAAGACGTCGCCGATTTCGCCATGGCCTTGATGCTGGGCATCGCCCGCAACCTGCGGGTGGCCGACCGTTTCACCCGCTCGGGCGCCTGGGCAAACGGACCCATCGCATTCAGCCGCAAGGTCAGCCGGGCGCGCCTGGGCATCATTGGCCTCGGTCGCATTGGCGCCGCCATCGCCCGCCGCGCCCAAGGCTTCGATATGTCGATCGCCTACACCGGGCGGCGGGCTCAGGACGTCGGGTTCACGTACTACCCGTCAGCCCTCGAACTGGCCGCTGCGGTGGATTTTCTCGTCGTCGCGGTCGGCGGCGGCGCCAGCACCCATCATCTGGTGGACGCCAAGGTGCTGGAGGCGCTGGGCCCCAAGGGCTATCTGATCAACGTCGGCCGTGGCAGCGTGGTCGATGAAACCGCCCTCGCCCGGGTCCTCGCCGAGGGTCGTCTGGCCGGCGCGGCGCTGGACGTCTACGAAGACGAGCCGCACCCCATCGCTGCGCTTGTGGATCTGGACAACGCCTTGCTCACCCCGCACATGGCCAGCGCCACGTGGGACACCCGGCAGGCGATGTCCGATCTGGTCATGGCCAACCTCCACGCCTGGCACAGCGGCGCAGACTTGCCCACGCCCGTGCCGGAATAAGCCGATGCTGCCTGTGCCTGGCTGAATGAAAGAATCGAGTCGCAGAAGACGGAATTCGTTGCCTGTTGGCAGTGAGGATTTGGAGGTATGGTGTGGCTTTCCCCTGCCAAGGAAGATCCATGGCCACGCACCCCTCCAGCCACGCTCAAAAGCACCTCGCCGTTCTCATTGATGCGGACAACGCCCCCGCCGCCATCGTCGAAGGTCTGTTCGAAGAAATCGCCAAATATGGCGTCGCCAGCGTCAAGCGCATCTACGGCGACTGGACCGGGCCGCAGCTCGGCGGCTGGAAAAAGGTCCTGCTGGATCACTCGATCCAGCCCATCCAGCAATTCGCCTACACCAAAGGCAAGAACGCCACCGACAGCTCGCTGATCATCGACGCCATGGACCTGCTGTACACGCGGCGCTTCGACGGCTTTTGCCTGGTCTCCAGCGACAGCGACTTCACCCGCCTGGCCTCGCGACTGCGCGAAGAAGGCCTGACCGTGATTGGCTTCGGAGAAGAGAAAACGCCCCGGCCGTTCGTGGCGGCCTGCGACAAATTCATCTACATCGAACTGCTCCGCGAAGAGGTGATCGCTGCCGCCAGCACAGAGCAGCCGCTCGACGCGCCCGCGCAGTCGGACGTAGCAAAACCCGCGGCCGCGGACACCCAGAAGCGTCCCAAAGCGCCCATCAGTTTCATCGCGAAAATCCTCGACGACATTGCCGACGAAGACGGCTGGGTGCAGCTAGGCGCCCTGGGCACCAACATCACCAAGCTGCGACCGGAATTCGACCCGCGCACCCATGGGTACAGAAAGCTCAGCGACCTGATCAAGGGCTACCCGCAAGCCTTCGAGCTGCAGGCCAGACCCGCGTCCAGTGGCACGGCGGTGATGTACGTCCGGCACAGACAAAACGGTAAATAAACCGTCAGCCTGTTTCATTTATGGAGCCCTCCATGCCCGTTTTCTCAGTTGACTATCGCTTCAAAGACCAACCCCGCACCCATCGCTTCGAGCTGAATCAACCAGCCTTGTCAGCGTCCGACGCCGCGATGCACCTGCTTGAGCTGCATTTCGGCGACAGCGAAAACAGCCTGATCATGCCCAATGCCGATGCAGAACCGGATGAAATCATCGAACAGGCCAGCCAGCTCGGGCTGACGGACATTCGCGTCACCCAGGCGGCGAGCGATGACGTCCGGTAAAACGCGTTGAACCCTGCGGCGGCACCTGCATCCGATCACTACGACTGAACATTTCCCGACTGACAGGTGCCCCATGATCGAGATCAACAGCTACACGACCGTCAAACGCCGAGCGCGCGTGCCCCACGACGTATTCGCTCATTACTGGCGTGACGTCCACGGCCCGCTGTGCTCGCGGCTTCCGGGCCTTGGCTTGTACATCCAGCACCACTTTTCCCGGCAGCAGGATGCGCACCTGTGGCCCCTCGCCGATGGCATCAGCGAGATCCAGGATTACGAACTGGACGGTGGCGTGGAGATCGGTTTCGAGTCCGCCGCTGACCAGAAGCTGTTTCAGGAGGCCAGCCCGATCCTGTTCTCGGACGAGCAGAACATGTTCGACGAAACCCTGGCCTACGCCCTGCCTGAAGGCTCGCTGACCCTGACCAACGCGCTGGCGGATGAGCGGTTCAACGGCACCGACACCTTTGACCGGATTCACATCCATTTCAGCCCGCGGGAGACCCTGGCGCAGCTGCACGCGTACCTGAAGTCAGACCTGGGGCCGCTGCTGGCGGCGGCCGACGACGTGGTCAAGGTTTGTCTGCACCTGTGCGACCCCTTCGAGAACGATGGCCAGCACCCACCTGCGCCCAACGTCGCGCACTTCGCCAACCCGGCGCGCGCCGAATTGGCCGTGCTGGAAATCGCGTTCACCTCGCCACTGGCGCGTCGTCGTTTCTTCCAGAGCGACGTGTTCCAGAACACCCTGCCTGAACAGTCGAAGCACATCGCCCAGCTCAAGACGTTCGCCGTCTCCGGGCTCTACACCTACGTGCGCGACAAGTCGCTGACCACCGCCGGATTGCGCGGCAGTCGGGCAGCCGAGTTGATCGAGTATCTGGGCGCGGTGAATCAGGTTCAGCCCGATGTTAAAGAACTGATGCTCAAAGGCACCCAAGCCAGCTAGCGGTTCCTGTCGGCGGCCGTGGCTCACGGCTGCCGACGTTTCCATGGCCTGTCGGGAAACGCCAAGGCCTTTCCATTGATCTGATTCATGCATCAAAGGATGAAAAAATAACGATTATCGTCGTCTGAAAATTGCCACAGAATCTCCAGTTACAAGCGCTTACAAACTCAAAAAAAACGCTGGAGAACAACATGCATCAGCCGCCAAGCCAGAGCTCCTCCGGGAAGTCCAGGGCAGGAATGGTCTTCCGGGTCACCTCCGGAAACTTTCTTGAACAGTTCGACTTCTTCCTCTTCGGCTTCTACGCCACCCAGATCGCCTCCGCCTTCTTCCCCGCCAGCAACGAATTCGCCTCGTTGATGATGACCTTCGCTGTGTTCGGTGCAGGCTTCCTGATGCGACCCCTGGGCGCCGTGCTGCTGGGCGCGTACATCGATGATGTCGGCCGCCGTCGCGGCCTGATCGTGACGCTGGCGATCATGGCCAGCGGCACGTTGCTGATTGTCCTGGTGCCGGGTTATGCCACGATCGGCCTCTGGGCACCGGCGCTGGTCTTGCTCGGACGGCTGCTGCAGGGATTCTCCGCCGGCGCAGAGATGGGCGGCGTGTCCGTCTACCTCGCCGAAATGGCAACGCCGGGGCGCAAGGGTTTCTACGCCAGTTGGCAATCGGCCAGTCAGCAGGTGGCCATCGTCGTCGCCGCCGCCCTGGGTTACGGGCTCAATCAATGGCTTGCCCCGGCCGAACTGTCGGCGTGGGGCTGGCGCATTCCGTTTGCCGTCGGCTGCCTGATCATCCCGTTCATTTTCCTGCTGCGCCGCAGCCTTGAAGAAACCGCAGAATTCACCACGCGCAAACACCGCCCGACGATGAAGGAGGTGTTCGCCACCCTCCTCGGCAACGCCAGTGTGGTGATCCTCGGCATGCTGATGGTGGCAATGACGACCACCGCCTTTTACATGATCACCGTGTACGCACCGACCTTCGGCCGCTCGGTGCTGCAGCTCAGCACCAGTGACGCCCTGATCGTGACCCTGCTGGTGGGGGTCTCGAACTTCTTCTGGCTGCCCATCGGCGGCGCCCTGAGTGACCGACTGGGACGCAAGCCGCTGCTGCTGGCGATGTCATTGCTGACGCTGCTGACGGCGTACCCCGCGCTGTCGTTTCTGGCCCAGGCGCCGACCTTTGCCCACATGCTCGAAGTGCTGCTGTGGTTCTCGTTTCTCTACGGTATTTACAACGGCGCGATGATTCCGGCGCTCACCGAAATGATGCCCGTCGAGGTGCGCGTTGCGGGTTTCTCCCTCGCCTACAGCCTGGCGACAGCCATCTTCGGCGGCTTCACGCCGGCGGTTTCGACCTGGCTCATTCACCTGACCGGGGACAAGGCAGCACCGGCTTACTGGATGATCTTCGCCGCCCTGTGCGCTTTTACCGCGACGCTGGTGCTGTACCGCCGTCTCGCCACTCAGTCACTCGCCACTGCTTGAAGGACCCTGTCATGAATTCTTTACTTAAACCCCTCTGCGTTATGGCGCTGACCAGCTGCGCCTACGGCAATCTTGCGCACGCCGAAGAGCTGACCGTCATGACCTCGGGCGGCTTTACTGCGGCCTATCAGCACCTCGGGCCGGAGTACGCCGAGCACAGCGGCAACACGCTCAAAACGGTGCTTGGCCCGTCGATGGGTAAAGCGGCGGAAGCCATCCCCAACCGGTTGAGTCGCGGCGAGCACGCGGATGTGGTGATCATGGTGGGCTACGCCCTGGATGACTTGATCAAACAGGGCAAGGTCGACGCCGCCTCGCGTGTGGAACTGGCGGACTCGCGCATCGGCATGGTGGTGAAGGCCGGCGCCGACAAACCGGCCATCGGCACCGATGCCGAGCTGAAACAGACCTTGCTGGCGGCCAAGTCAGTGGCTTATTCAGACAGCGCAAGCGGCGTCTACATCGAGAAAGAGCTCTTCATGAAGCTCGGCGTTCAGCCGCAGATGGCGCCCAAAAGCAAGATGATCGAGCGCATTCCGGTGGCCTCCGTTGTGGCCAAGGGTGACTACCAGCTCGGCTTCCAGCAGGTCGCCGAATTGCTGCCGATCCCGGGCGTAACCTTCGTCGGCAAGATTCCGGAAGACGTGCAGTCGGTGACCCGCTATGCCGCCGGCATTCCGAAAAATGCCGATCACCCCGTTGAAGCGAAGGCACTGCTCAAGTTCCTGTCGTCCCCCGACGCGCAGGCCAGCATCCGCGAAACCGGCCTGGACTCAGTCCCGCGGTAACGTCCCGGGCAGCGCGCGAATTCGCTGCTCCAGCTCCAGTGCCGCGGGCGTCAATGTGCGTCCGCGGCGTTTTAGCACCCCCATCTGCCTGACCACCTCCGGCTCCACCAGCCTCACTTTCGCCAGAATCGGGTGGGCGGAGATTGGCATGGCAATGGACGGCACGACCGCAATGCCCAGCCCCGCCTCGACCAGCCCCAGCACCGTGGTCACATGCCGCGCTTCGCAAACGCTGTTCCTGCCCGGCTGCAATCCGGAAAGCGCGCGATCCAGCACCAGGCGATTGCCCGAAGATTTATCCAGCGTTATGCACTCGTGCTCACACGCCTGAGCCCAGGTGACGGTGTCGAGGGTGGCCAGCGGATGGTCGCGGCGGCAGGCAACGACGTAGTGCTCTTCGAGCAGCGCACTGAACTCGATTTCCGGCGCCAGGTTGCCGGTGAAACTCACCCCGAAATCGGCTTCGCCGGACGCCACCGCCGCGCTCACTTCATTGGCCGACACGTCGATCAGTCTGATGTTGATCAGCGGGTATTGCGCGTGAAAGCTGCGGATCGCATGGGGCAGGAAGTAGTACGCCGCAGACGGCACGCAGGCCACGGTCAGGGTGCCCCTGCGGTTGGCGCCGCCATCGCCGATGCTGAGCAGGGCCAGGTCCAGGTCATCCAGTAGCCGTTCGACCTGTGGCAAGAACGCCCGCCCGACGTTGGTCAGCGAGACCTTTCGCGTGGTCCGCTCAAACAGTTTGACCCCCAGGGCGGACTCAAGCTTTTCGATGCGACGGCTCAGCGCCGACTGGGTGATGCGGATGGACTCGGCCGCCCGGCGAAAGCCCTGCTTTTCAACCACCGCGCGAAAAGCCTGGAGGTCATTGAGATCGAAGTGGATGTTCACGGCATGTCGTCGCTTTGATCGTAGACGGGCATCAATGGTAAAGCGGAACCTGTCGGCGAGCTATCCCGGGGCAAGTCGCGCGGCTCGCCCCGGGATCGACGCAGTGACTTAGTAAAGCGTGTCGGCGATCCGGCCCGGCAGCGCCTGGTCATACGCATCACCGTCGATGGCCGCCTGGGACACCTCTTTGAGAATCTGCCCCGCCGTCGGCAACGCGCTGCGCGGCACCTGCTTTGAGGCATCCCACAGCCCTGCCCTGATCACCGCTCGGCTGCACTGGAAATAGACGCTGGTGACGGTGATGCGCAGCACCGATTTCGGCGGCTTCCCGTCCACGGCAAAACGCTCCAGCAGCTCCGGCGAGATGGATATCTGCGCCGTGCCGTTGACGCGCAGGGTTTCGCCGACGCCCGGGACGAGAAACAGCAGTGCAACGCGCGGGTCTTCGACGATGTTGCGCAGGGTGTCGATGCGGTTGTTGCCGCGCCGGTCCGGCAGATACAGCGTTTTGCTGTCTTCGATGTGTACGAAGCCCGGCTGATCGCCCCGCGGCGAAGCATCCAGGCCGCCTGCACCCGACGAGGCGAGGATCACGAAGGACGCCGCTTCGATGAACGGCCGGTAGACCGGGTGGATGTGGTCGACTTCCTTGACCAGGGACGGCGGCGCGATCGGGCCATACACCGCTTCCAGTGCCTGTACGGTGGTCAGGTATGAGCTGTCTTCAAGGTCCATTGTGGGCTCTCTACAATTTCTTCGTGGCTGGACAGGTTCAGCATGCTGTGACGTTTCATGCCCGTTCGGGGCAATAGTGCCAGACGCGTGTGGCAGATTGACCGGCGATCTGATTCACTGCCTGCCTTTCACCGTCCAGCATCTGCACACCGGGTAAACAGGCATGAACCGTCGCAAGAAACTCAACCAGATACTCAAAGCCAACGCAAAAAAGGCAAGTGCCAAACTGGCGCCGAAGAACAAAGACATATACATCAGCAAGGCCGACCGGTTGAAGCTGGCGGCGGAGGCGAATGCTGAAGCCGCTTCAGATCCCACGACCGAATCCGCGCCTGGAGCCGCCAGCCCTTCCGAGCCGGTTTGAACGCCCTCAGTTTGCAGCGCCACTGCCGACGCCTTCCCCTTGTAGGACCGGCTTCAGCCGGGAAGAGGCCAGCGGCGACGCCCTCAATTTTGCAGCGTGATTGCCGACGCCTTCCCGGCTAAAGCCGGTCCTACGCAGACTGTGTGAAAACCTAGCCAACCTGCCTCAGATCTAAGAAAATGCCCCGCATCGAAAGATGCGGGGCATTTTCTTATGGCGTACATC